>JBMOJH010000030.1:0-32170 GCA_049316905.1 Microthrixaceae bacterium
CTCCGCAGTGAGCCGCGCCATCCACTGCGCATCCGATTCGCCCTCGGACGGCGCCCGGAGACGGTCGGCGAGCTCGGGCGGTGTGGTCAGGACCACGGTGACGTCGGCGACCGGGCCCCGGCCGGCGTGGCCCGCGGCGCGGCCCTGGCGGACGAGCTCGACCAGCGCGAGCGCCAGCAGCTGCGGGCGGCGCAGCAGCAGGGGTTCGCCCGTGACCTCGGCGTCCGCGGCGAGGCGGCGGAAGAGGCGGTCGGCCTCGGCATCGAGCGCGGCCCGGAACTCCACGGCCCACTCGCCGACCAGCTCGCCCCGGACCACCACCGCACCGTCACCCGTGGGGGTGACCACGAGCTCGTTGTCGCCCGGGGCCGGTGGCTCGGCACCGTCGGTGTCCGCGAGGGCGAGGAGACCGCGGACGTCGCGCGCCCAGGTGTCGAACCGGGTGCCGCGGGCGAGGTCCACGAGCTGCTCCTGGATCAGCTCGACCGTGGTCGCCACCCGCGGCGTGCAGACCCGGGCGAGGAACGTGACGTGGGCCAGCGACAGCACCCCGTCGACGAGCGCCCGGTCGATCACGGGATGACGGTCGAGGAACGCCCCGGTCCTGACCAGCGCGCCGGCGTCGGCCCGGGGGAGGCCGTGACGGAAGGCCAGGGACCCGGCGGTGCGCAACCCGTCGTGGCGCTCGGTGACCTTGCGACGTTCCAGCTCGGCCGCCACGTGGGCACGCGCCGCATCGAGCGCGCGACCGGCCGCCTCGAGCTCGGCGAACACCTCGAGCAGGTCGCCCTCGCGGCACAGGGTCACGTCGGACCGGGCCGCCACCTGCGCGAGGGCCCGGACGCCCTCGGGTCCGCCGGTCGGGAAGGAATCGAACACCTGTTCTGTCTATCACCGGGCTGTGACAGCGCAGCGGTGACCGACCGGGCAGCGGTCCCCCATCGGCGTGCCCGGCCCGCGGGGCCCGTCCGTGGTCAGGCCCACCCGCCGGCGAAGGAGAGGTACTGCCCGGTGGCGAAGCCGCTCGTGCCGTCGAGGAACGCCCCGCACATCGCCGCGAACTCCTCCATCCCGCCGAGGCGCCGCATCGGCACCTGCGCCTCCACCTTGGCCCGCACCGTGGGGTCGGTGGCGCCGGTGGCGGCCAGGAACCCGGGGAAGTCCATGAAGTTGGTGCCGATCGCATTGACCTGCACGCCGTGGCGGGCCACCTCGTCGGCGACGTTACGCACCAGATGGGTGGCCCCGGCGCGTGCCGCCGAGTACAGCGGCGCACCCGGCAGGACCCGGGCACCGGCGGCGCTGGTGATGACCAGGATCTGCCCGGCCCGCCGCTCCACCATGTGGGGCACGATCGCCTTCAGGAACAGGTAGGGCGCCTCCAGGCACCCGCGCTCCACGCGGCGCAGGTCGTCGAGGGATGAGTCGAGGAAGCGGCCCACCACGATCGCCCCGCTGAAGGCGGTCGCCGCGTCGATGCGGCCGAAGCGGTCCAGCCCGGCGGCCACCAGGCGCTCGGAGCTGCCCTCCCTTCCCGGGTTGCCCACGCCCTCCACGGCCTCCACGGCCGCTCCGAGCGACTCCAGCTCCGCCACCAGTCCCGGCGCCGGGTCGCCCAGCACCAGGTCGTGGCCGCGGACGGCCAGCAGCCGGGCCAGCGCCGGGCCCACGTAGTCGTCCGCCGCGTGGACCAGCGCCACGCGGCGGCGCTGTTCCTGTTCCGGCGGGTGCTCCTGGGTGCTCACGACGTCATTCCTCCCAGTCCCACGAAGCCGCGGTTCAGTTCGATCTCGCCCATGTGGCGAAGTCCGTGCTGGTACATCCAGCACTCGATCCCGTCGAGGCGGGTGATCCCCTCCTCGCCGGCCACCCGGGCCGAGTAGGTGTTGGCCACCACCGGTGGCAGCGGGCGCGGCACGAGCAGCTGGGTCAGGTCCCCCGGTTCGAGCGTGGCGAGCCACGCCTCGGTGCGGGCGAACACCGCGGCGATGTACTCGCACAGCGCCTCGTAGTCGCCCACCCGCTGGTGCACCATCTCCTCGACGGTGCGCTCCTTGCCGTGGTCGTTGATCGCCATGCGGACCCGCGCCTGCCACTCGTCGCCCCAGATCGGCGGCTCCCCGGCGAGGATCATGAACGCCACGTCCTCCATGTTCGGGTAGTGGAACAGCGAGAAGGCGATCGGGAGCACGCCGTCGCGCTCCACGTGGTTCACGTGCTCGAGGTCCATCGTGGCGGTGGCGTCCTCGTAGAGCGAGTGCATGGCCCGCATGCGGCGCCGTAGCGAGTCGAGGATCAGTTCGTCCATCGGGCTTCGTTCCCCCACGATCGGCGGTGGCGTCATCTATTGACACCAGCGATGCTAATTCCTCATGATCGGGCCGTGCCGCCGACCACGACGCGCCGGACCGCCACACTTCTCCTGCTGGCGGCGGCCCTGACCGCAACCGGCTGCAGCGGTGGTCAGGCGGCGAACGGCTCCGAGCGGTCGACCACCACGACGGAGGTCCGGATGGTCATGGCGTCCGACATCCCCGTGGCGCACACCCCCCCGGGGTTCTGGATCGAGTTCCCCGATCCCGTGCTGAGCACGTGCACCGAGCCCCTCGTCGACGGCGCGCCGGACATGCGGGGCCTGTGGCGGGTCGTCGAGGTGACCCGCGCCGGCACCCCGGTGCCGGACCACACGGCGATCGGACTGGTGCAGCGGATCGAGCAGTGCGGGAACCGTGTCGTCATCACCGCCGGCGGCATCATCCACGACATGCGGGCCGACGGCACTGCGGAGAACGGCGTGAACGACGTGGCCGAGGGATCAGGGGCCCCGATCACCGTGGTGGCCACCTTCGAGGACGGGGTCCATGTGCTCCGCCCCGTCGGCGTGCCGGGGGTCGAGGTGCGGCGCCGGATCGAGGACGGGAACCTGGTCTGGGACTACGTCGGCTTCACCGCCCGGGCCGAACGCATCGGCGGCCCGTCCGATCCCGTACCGGCCTGACGGAGCGGCCCGGCTGCTACCTTCCGGCCGTGAGCGACCTCGGGCCACAGGACGAGCTGGCGATCCGGGACCTGGTCGCACGCGTCGCCCGGCTCGCCGACAGCGACGACGTCGAGGCCTACGTGGCGCTGTTCACCGACGACGCGTCGTGGGAGATGCCGGGCGCCGAGCGCCGCGGCCACGCCGACATCCGGGCCGGAGCGGAGGAGCGTCGCGCCGCCGGCGTGGTCGGCCCCGGCACCCACAGCCGCCATGTCGTGGGCACCGTCGTGGTGGACCTCGACGGGGACCGGGCCACCGCAGCGTCCACCTGGCAGTTCTACGTGGACACCGCCACCGCCCCCCGCCTGGTGCTCATGGGCACCTACGACGACACCTTCGCCCGCACCCCCGACGGCTGGCGCCTCGCCCGCCGGGTGATCACCATCGGGTGACGGGCCGACCCCTGGAGCAGACGTGACCGCACCCTGGCAGACCATCCCCGAGCTGGTCCTCGACAGCTGCACCCGCCACGCCGGGCGCGACGCGCTGATCGACGGCGACGTGCACCTCACCCACGCGGACTACCTCGACCGCATCCGCAGGGCCGCGGCCGCGCTGATGGCCATGGGCGTGCGCACCGGCGACCGCGTGGCGGTCTGGGCCCCGAACTGCTGGGAGTGGCCGGTCGTGGCCCTCGGCGCCCACCTCGCCGGGGCCGTGGTGGTGCCGGTGAACACCCGCTACAAGGGCGCCGAGGCGGACCAGCTGCTGGCGCGCTCCGGTGCCAGGGTGCTGTTCACGGTGACCGACTTCCTCGACACCGACTACGTGTCGCTGCTGCTCGACCGGCCGGCGGAGGAGCGCACCGAGCTGCCCGACCTCGAGCGCATCGTGGTGCTCCGCGGCGCCGGCCGGCCGGGCACCGAGGACCTCGGGACCTTCCTCGCCCGGGGCGACGTGATCACCGATGCCCAGGTGGACGAGCGGGCACGCTCCGTGGGGCCCGACGACCTCTGCCACCTCATGTTCACCTCCGGCACCACCGGCACCCCGAAGGCCGTGATGCTGGCGCACGGGCCCGTGGTCCGCGCCTACGACAGCTGGGCGGCGCTGGTGGGCCTCCGGGCCGACGACCGCTACCTGATCATCAACCCGTACTTCCACAGCTTCGGGTTCAACGCCGGCGTGCTGGCCTGCCTCACCCGGGGCGCCCTCAATCTCCCGCAGGGCACCTTCGACGTGCCCGAGGTGATGCGACGGGTGGCCGCCGAGGGCATCACCACCCTGCCCGGCCCGCCGGCGATCTACCAGACGATCCTGAACCACCCGGACCTCGACAACTACGACCTGTCGAGCCTCCGCCTCGCCGTGACCGGCGCCGCGGCGATCCCGGTGGAGCTGGTGGTGCGCATGCGGGAGGTCCTCGGCTTCGACACGGTCGTCACCGCCTACGGCCTGACGGAGGCGTCGGGCATCGCCACGGTCTGCGACCACGACGACGACCCGGAGACGATCGCGACCACGTCCGGCAAGGCCATCCCCGACGTCGAGGTGCTGGTGGTGGACCCCGACGGGGCGGAGGCGCCCCGCGGCGAACCGGGCGAGGTGGTGGTGCGCGGGTACAACGTGATGCGCGGCTACTTCGGCGACCCGGACGCCACCGCGGAGGCCGTGGACGCCGACGGATGGCTGCACACCGGCGACATCGGCGTGATGGACGAGCGGGGCTACCTGCGGATCACCGACCGGCTGAAGGACATGTTCATCGTCGGCGGGTTCAACGCCTACCCGGCCGAGATCGAGGCGCTGCTCGGCACCCACCCGCACGTGGCGCAGGCGGCGGTGATCGGTGTGCCCGACGAGCGCCTCGGCGAGGTGGGCATGGCGTTCGTGGTAGCGGCCTCGGGTACCACGCCGGATCCCGACGAGATCGTCGCCTGGAGCCGCGAGCGCATGGCCAACTTCAAGGTGCCGCGACGCGTCGAGGTGCTCGACGCGCTTCCGCTGGTGGCCGCCGGGAAGGTCGACAAGAACGCGCTCCGCGCCCGCGCCACCACCCCACCCCCCGCGACATAGGGGTCCTCGGTCGCCCCAGAGGCGAGCTGACATCCGCAGACGTGGACAGGGGCGCGCCTCAGGCGCTCAGGGGGCCAGCACCTCCGCGCCGAACGCCTCGAGCGTCGCCGGCGGCGCGAAGTCGGTGAACCACCCGTAGACCCGCTCGACGCCCCGGTCCTCGAGCGCGGCCAGCTGCTCGGTGAGCTCCCCGGCCCCGCCGACCAGGCGGGTCGATCGCCGCATCCAGCCGAAGCGCTGCTCGGCCATGCCCACCACCGCGTCCCGGTCCGCGCCGGCGGGCACGAACGTGATCCCCACCTGCACCGACACGCGGGCCGAGCCCGCAGCCGGCCGCAGCTCCTCCAGGCGGTCGAGCTGGTGAACCGGCAGGTTCCACCAGTCCGCGAACCGGGCCACCAGCGCCATGGTCCGCGGCCCGGTGCCGCCGATCGTGACCGGGATCCGGCGGGTGGGCACGGGCAGCTGCAGGGCGCCCGGCCGGCATCCGGTTGCCGCAGCCACGTCGTCGGCCAGCGGCTCGCCCGACCACAGCGCCTCCAGCAACTCGAGCGTGCGACCCAGCTGCTCCACGCGCCCACGTGCCGTCCCCGCCTCCAGGCCGAAGGTGTCGAGCTCGTCCGGCACGGATCCCGACCCGAGGCCGAGCTCGAAGCGTCCGCCCGAGGCGTGGTCGAGCGTGACCACCTGCCGGGCGAGCACCGCCGGGTGGCGGAACGCGTCACAGAGGACCAGGTGCCCCACCGTCAGCCGTTCGGTGCGGGCGGCGAGCCACGTGGCCGCGGTCATCGCCTCCCACATCGGCTTGTCCTCGGCCATCGGCGGCGCGAGGTGGTCCATCAGGGCGATGCCGTCCAGACCGGCCCTCTCCGCGGCACGGGCCCGGGCGACGAGGTCGTCGAGCGACAGGCGCATCTGGGGCAGGAACACGTGGAACTCCATCCGGCCATCCTGCCGGGTGGGCGCCTGCCGGGTGGGCGGGACCGGGGCGGTACCCTCCGTGGTCCCCGCCACGAGGAGGAACCCGATGCGGCTCGGCGAGACCGCCAACGACGACGCCCGCGCCAACGGCAAGCCCCTCGACGGGGTGCGGATCCTGTCGCTCGAGCAGATGCAGGCCCTGCCGTTCGCGACCCAGCTGCTCGGACGGCTGGGCGCCGAGGTCGTGAAGGTCGAGTCGCCCAAGGGCGGCGACCTCGGCCGCGGGTCGCTGCCGGCCATGGACGATCCCGACGGCAACCGCGTGGGCGCCACCTTCCTGCGGAACAACTTGTCGAAGCGCAGCATCTCGGTGGACCTGAAGACCCCGGAGGGTCGGGACCTCGTGCTGCGCCTCGCCACGCGCTTCGACGTGGTGGCGGAGAACTTCAAGGCCGGCGCGGCGGGCCGCCTCGGCCTGGCGTACGAGGACGTGGCCGCGGTGGCGCCCGCGTGCATCTACCTGTCGGTGAGCGGCTTCGGGAACCTGGGCGACAGCCCGTACCGGGACTGGCCGGCGTTCGCCTCGGTCGTCGAGGGCATGTCGGGCATCTACGACTTCATGGCCCGCGACGGCCGACCGCCCACGGCGAACCCGGTGGGCGCGCTGGGCGACATCTCCGCCGGGCTCTTCGCCACGATCGGGGTCCTGGCGGCATTGCGTCACCGTGACAGAACTGGACGGGGCCAGTACGTCGACATCGCGATGCTCGACGCCGTGATGGCGATGACCGACATCGTCACCAACTTCTGGAGTCTCGGCCTGCGTGGCGGCGACGTGGGCCCGGTGGTCCTCACCACCTTCCGGGCCGATGACGGGTGGTTCGTGCTCCAGGTGGTGCGGGAGCACCAGTTCGAGGCGCTGGTGGCCCTCATCGGCCGGCCCGAGTGGGCCACCGACGAGCGCTTCGCCACCCGTCAGGGCTGGGTGGACCACCTCGACAGCGACCTGCGCCCCGCGATCGAGGGCTGGGCCGCGGGCCGCACCAAGCGCGAGGCCTGCGACGCGCTCTCGGCGGCCGGCCTGGCGGCGGGCCCGTGCCTCACCGACGACGAGGTCGTCCACGACCCGCACGTGGCCGCCCGCAACATGTTGGTGGAGATGCCCCGCGTGGACGGCGTGGAACAGCCCGTCCTCATCCCGGGCAACCCGGTCAAGCTGTCGGCGATGACGGAGGGCCCCGAGACCCGGGTGCCGTGGCTGGGCGAGCACACCGACGAGGTGCTCGGCGAGGAGCTGGGCCTCTCCCCCGCCGAACTCGCCGGGCTGCACGACCGCGGCGTCATCGCCTGACCGCGCCCGGACGCCGACCGGTCGCCGACGACCCTCAGTCCAGGTGTCGCAACACCGGGAGCAGGTCCTGCTTGCGGGCCACGTGGTCCTGCATCCTGGTCAGGATCCCCTCGAGGAGGGCCACCGCCTCGAGCAGGTGGGGCCCCTTGTTGAGCATGACGCAGTCGGCCCGCTCGGACTCCGCGGCGTCGGTGACCTCGGCCCTGGTCGGCGTGCCGGTGCGTGTCAGCCGTTCGAGCACCTGGGTGGCCCAGACCACGGGGACGTGGGCGGCGTCGCAGAACCACATCACGCGTCGCTGGTACTCGGCCAGACGCTCCCAGCCGACCTCGACGGCGAGGTCACCGCGGGCGATCATCACGCCGAGGGGGGCCGGGCCGGTCACCGCGGCCAGGACGTCGGCGAGGTGGTAGACCGCGGTGCGCGTCTCGATCTTGGCGACCAGGCCCAGGTCCGGGCGTCCGGCGCCGTCGATGGCGGCCCGCAACTCGATGAGGTCCTCGCCGCTGCTCACGAAGGAACAGCCGACCGCGTCGGCCACCTCGGCGGCGACGGTGAGCGCCCGCCGATCCTCCGCCGAGAGAACCGGGAGGCGGATGCGGGCATCGGGAAGGTTGAGGCCACGACCCTCGCGGACCTTGAACCCTCGGGGCGGGGTTCGCTCCACCCGCACGAGCGCCCCTCCGGTCACCCTGCCCTGAACCACACCCTCCAGACGACCGTCGTCCATGACGACCCGATCCCCCGTCATCAGCAGATCGACGACCGTCGGCTCGGCGCACGGCACCACCGCCGGAGCCAGGACGTCGCCGCGCCCGTCCCTGACGGCCTCCCGCCCGATACCCCCCGGGGCGAGCACGAACCGGTCACCGACCCGCAGGATCACGACCCCGGGCGCCGCCGCCGGCGGTCGCACCGAGGTGGCACCCGTCCGCTCGCTCCGGATCACGGCGCCCTCGGCGAACACGCACGAGCGATCCGACTCGACCAGGACCCGCCGGCCGTCACGGCCGACCACGACCAGTCGTCGCCGGCGGCCCGCAGGGTCGGTCAGGCGTAACGCATCTCCGACCTGCAACAGGTCCGACCAACCCGGGTCCACCGTGACGAGCGGCGGGCCCGTACCGGAGCCACCGTCCGGGGCGCCCGCGATGTCGCCGGCCCCGATGAGCCAGCAACGGGCACGTTCGACGAGTTGCCCGCGGCCGTCACGGACAGTCCGGATGCGGATCACCGGCGCGCCGGACTCCATGGGCCCGACCCGCAGCTTCGGGCCCGCCAGGTCGAGCAGCACCGGGACCCGCCGACCGGCCCCGGCCGCCGCCGAGCGCACCCCGGCCGCCATGGACCGCCATGCCGCCGGATCGTCGTGGGCCGAGTTGATCCGGAACGAGTCCACTCCGGCCGCCACGAGCCGTCGGGTCAGCGACTGGTCGGACGCAGCCTCCGGGGGCAGCGTGACCATGATCGAGGTACTGCGGCCACCTGCCGGCGCCCCGAACAGCGCCTCCCGTGCGACCTCGACGCGGGCGCGGGCCCTGCGATGGGCCGCGACGTTCTCCGCGACGGGCACGGGTGCCGCCGGATCGACCAGACGCCGCAGGATCCCGAGGACCGAGGCGAGGCCCTCCATCACGACCGGCTCGGTGCGTCCCAGCGACGACAATCCTGCTGCTGCCAGCCGGGCCTGCAGCGGTCGCAGATCGTGGTGCCGAAGGGCGAGGTACGCAGCGAGATTTTCCAGATCCACGGGGCGGGGACCGTCGCCGTACCGCCGCCGCCAGTCGTCCACCTGCGCCTCGCCGTGACAGCGGACCTGCCGGTCGAGTTCCTCGAGGTCCACGAGAAGCCCCGCGAGGTCCTCCGGACCCCGCAGGTCGATCACCTGCTCGTCATGCACCTGCGGATCATCGTCTCCGCAAGTAGCGGCGAGGTGAACGCCCGCCAAAGGCTCATCGTGTCAGGGTCACGGCCCCGTCAGCGGTCGTGGACCTGGCGCAGGAACTGCCGGGTGCGGGCGTGCTGCGGATCGTCGAGGACCTGGGCCGGCGGGCCCTCCTCGACCACCACGCCGTCGGCCATGAACACCACCCGATCGGCCACGTTGCGGGCGAAGCCGATCTCGTGGGTCACGACCATCATCGTCATGCCGTCGTCCGCGAGCGACCGCATGACCGCCAGCACGTCGCCCACCAGTTCGGGGTCGAGCGCCGAGGTGGCCTCGTCGAACAGCATGATCTCCGGGCCCATCGCGAGCGCCCGGGCGATCGCCACCCGCTGCTGCTGACCGCCCGACAGCTGCAAGGGGAACTGGTCGGCCTTGTCCGCCAGGCCCACCCGCTCCAGGTTCTCCCGGGCGATGCGTTCGGCCTCGTCCGCGGGGCGGCGGAGCACCTTGCGCTGCGCGATCGTCACGTTCGCCAGCGCGCTGAGGTGCGGGAACAGGTTGAACTGCTGGAACACCATGCCGATCCGGCGGCGCACCGCGTTCACGTCGGTGTCGGGGTCGCAGATGTCGACGCCGTCGATCAGCACCTCACCGGCGTCGGGGGTCTCGAGCAGGTTCACGCAGCGCAGGAGCGTCGACTTGCCCGAACCCGAGGGCCCGATGACCACCACCACCTCGCGGTGGCCGACGTGGAAGTCGATGCCCTTGAGCACCTCGTTGCTGCCGAAGCACTTGGTGAGGCCCCGGATCTGCACGGTGGGCACGGACCCGCCGCCCGTGGCCGGGGTGGGCGTGGGGTGGCTCATCGCCGGTCCGCCTTCGTGCGCTTCTCCACGTACTGGGCCAGGAACGTGAGCGGCACCGTGATCGCCAGGTAGCAGACGGCCGCCGCGATCAGCGGCGTGTAGTTGCCCAGCGAATTCGAGATCGTGCGGCCCCAGGTGGTGAGCTCGCGCTGGCCGATGGCCACCCCGAGCACGGCGAGCAGCGAGGTGTCCTTGAGCAGGAGCACCAGCTCGTTCGTGAGCGGCGGGAGGATCACCCGGAACGCCTGGGGCAGCACGATCGAGCGCGTGGTCTGCCACGACGTCATCCCCAGCGACCGGGCCGCCTCCACCTGCCCGCGGGGCACCGCCTCGATCCCGGCCCGGATGGTCTCGGCGAGGTACGCGCCCGCCACGAGCGCGAGGGCCAGGCAGCCGGCACCCCAGGGCTCCGACAGGAAGCCCGGCAGGTTCTCCCCGCCGAAGGCGATCGGCAGGCCGAAGCCCACGATCAGGATCGTGAGCAGCGCCGGCAGGGCCCGGAAGACCTCGATGTAGAGCCGGGCGATGATCTTCGCCGGCGGCACCGAGGACTGGCGCATGAGCGCCACCACGAGGCCCACCACGAGACCGCCCGTGTAGCCGATCGAGGTGTAGACGATCGTGTTCCGCGCGGCCTCCAGGACGATGTCCGGGAACTGCGCGGTGAAGTCCTCCCACTTGAAGAAGCGGTCCGCCAGGTCGCCCCAGCGCACGGTGAACGCAAGGGCGACCGCCAGCACCCCGAGGCCCAGCAGGAACCCGAGCCACTGCAGGAGCAGGCTGCGCTGGTGGCGCGTCACCCGCCACCCCCGCCGGAGACGGGACCGTCGCGACCCCGGCGGCGCGCCCCGTGGGCGCGACCGCCGGTCGGGTCGTGCATCGCGAGCTCAGCCCCCTCGACCCGGCGTCCCGATCAGGGCTTGGCCGTGGTGGTCGTCGACGACTCCGTCGGCGGCTTCTCGCCGAAGTACTTCTCGTACAGCTGGGAGTAGGTGCCGTCGGCCTTGGCCTCCGACAGGCCCTTGTCGAGCAGCTCGAGCGTGGCGGCCCCGTCCTTCTTGGGGGTGGCCATGCCGTACTTCTCGTCGGTGGGGATCCGGGCGGTGACCTTCACGTTGTCGTTCTTGGTCGCCCGGTAGGCGTTGATCGGGTAGTCCTGGATCACGGCGTCGATGGTTCCGGCCTCGAGCGCCGCGAACAGGTCGGCGGCACCGGGAAGGGCGGTGATCGTGGCGCCGGCGGGGGTGTTCGACTTCACGAACTCCTCACCGGTGGTGCCGGACTGGACGCCGATCTTCTTGCCGGCGAGCGAGTCGAGCGACGTGAACTTCGAGGCGTTCGACTTCAGCACCAGGATCGACTGGTCCGAGTCGAAGTACGGCTCGGTGAAGTTCATGTTGCCCTTCCGCTCGTCGGTGATCGTCACCGACGACACCACGGCGTCGCAGGTGCCGGCGTCCATGGCGGCGAAGATGCCGTCGAACGGGGTGACCTTCACCTCGAGCGTCGTGTCGGCCTTGTCGGCGATGGCCTGCACGAGGTCGATGTCGAAGCCGGTGTAGCCGCTCGGCGTCTTCTCGGCGGTGGCCTCGAACTCCATCGGCTCGTAGGGGATGTCCGAGCAGATGACGAGCTTCCCGCCCGATGCGGAACCCGCCTCGGTGGTCGTGGACTTCGAATCCGAGTCGGAGTCCCCGCACGCGGCGAGGCACAGGGCCGAAGCCAGCACGAGTGCGGGTACGGCGAGGAGACGACGGGACATGGGAGCGCCTTTCACGAGCGGTCGAAGCGCGCATCGTAGGTCCGGATCGGCGGTGCGCAGGGGATCCGTCATCGTGCGTTCACACGACGGCCACCGGCGTACGGACCGCCGCAAGGATCGGGAGGCCCTCCCCGCCGGGCTCACGTACCGTGCCGGAGGTGCCCGCCCCCCACGCCCCCTCCCGCACCCGCAGCGCCGGACCGGCCGCTCCGGTGCTCGTCGCCGAGGCCGCGGCCCTGCTCGACGGTGACGACCCGCCGACCACCCTCGCGGACCTTGGTCGGCGCCTGGACCGCAGCCCGTGGCACGTCCAGCGGACGTTCCGGACCGCCACCGGCCTGACGCCACGCCAGTACCTCGACGCCCGACGGCTCGGCACCGCCCGCGGCCGCCTCCTGGCCGGCGAGACCGTCCTCGACGCGGCGTTCGCCGCCGGCTTCGGCTCCGCCCGGGCCTTCTACGAGAAGGCGCCCGCGCTGGCACTGCCGCCGGCCGACCTGCGCCGGGGCGCCGAGGGGCACCTGTTGCGCTCCACGGCGTTCGTCACTCCGGTGGGCCGGGCCCTCCTGGTGGTCTCGAGCCGGGGGGTGGTGGCGCTGCGCCTCGGCGACGACGACCGGGCCCTCGCCGCCGAGGTGGCCGCCGACCTGCCGGGCGCGGTGGTCGAGCCCGACCCCGACGCCCTCGCGGAGCTGGCCGAGGCCGTCCTCGCCTGGTTCGACGGCGCGGACGCCGTGCAGGACGTGCCGCTCGACGTGCGCGCCACCGCCTTCCAGCTGCGGGTGCTCGAGGAGCTCCGCCGTATCCCCCGCGGTGAGACGCGCACCTACACGGAGGTGGCCGTGGCGATCGGGGCGCCCCGCTCCGTGCGGGCCGTCGCCCGCGCGTGTGCCACCAACTCGGTGGGCCTTGCGGTGCCGTGCCACCGGGTGGTGCGGGCGGACGGCGGCCTCGCCGGCTACCGCTGGGGCATCGACCGGAAGGCCGCGCTCCTCGACCTGGAGGCCGGATTCCCCGATCCCGGGGCCGGGACGGGTGGTGACCGCACGATCGGCGCCGGGGCCGGGACCGACGCGAACCCTTGACCCCGCGGCCCGCCGGTCGATGGGATCCGGTCGGCCCGTCGCGCCGGCACGCCCGCGCACCCTCCGGGAGACCCAGATGCGTCGCCGCCCCCTGACCCTCGCCCTGCTCCTCACGGTGGCGACCCTCGCGGTCGCGGCCCCGGCCTGCGGCGGCACGAAGAAGCCCCCGCCCATGGTGCAGGCGCCGTGCGCGGGGCCCGGTGAGCTGCCCGCCGGCACCACCGCCGCGGACCCGGCCGACGGCACGGCCAGCACCACCGCGCCCACCACCACGACCACGCCCGCCGCGGGATCCGCAGGCGCCCCCGCCCCCCGGGGCACCGGGCCCGGTGACCTCGTCGGGCTCACCGAGCTCCGCCCCACCGGCGACCAGGCCGACGGGTTCCCGACCGGCGCCCGCATGTGGCGGATGCTCTACGTGTCGAGCGGCGTGGACGAGAAGGACCTGCGCCTGGTGTGCGGCACGGTGACCGTGCCCGAGGGCGGTCCGAGGGAGTTCGGCGGCTCCGGGCGGATCTACGCCTGGGCCCACGGCACGCAGGGCCTCGAGCAGCAGTGCCTGCCGTCGAGCGATCCGGCCACCGGGATCTGGGGGCCGATGTCCGCCGGCATCCAGACCATCTCGTGGGGCGCGCTGCTGGGCAAGCACCAGGGCGAGCCGTCCGGCGGCCTCCTTCAGGGCGCCGTGGACCGCGGCTGGATGGTGGCCACCTCCGACTACCAGCCCGGCGACACCTACATCATCGGCCGCGTGGCCGGCGCGAACGTGCTCGACGCGGCCCGCGCCGCGACCCAGCTGGCGTCGCGGACCTACACGACGGCCGCACCCGACCGCTACGACATGGTGATCAACGGCCACTCCCAGGGCGGTCACGCCTCGCTGTGGGCGGGCCAGCTGGCCGAGCCCTACCTGGCCGGCACCTCACCGGTTCGGCCCACCGCACCGATCCGCCTGGTCGGTGTGGCGGCCATGGCCCCGGCCAGCAACTTCATCGCCCAGCCCGACCTCCAGCCGGGCCTCGCCCTCGGCGACGGGCTGGCCGACCGTGAGATGCACCAGAGTGAGGAGATCATCCCCGGCGTGGCCATACCCGGCCTCGAGGTGCAGGTCGGCCCGGTGCTCCTCAGCTACATCTTCGGCTCGTGGAGCCGGTACGCCGCCGGCGGCTCGCCGTCGCCGGGCGCCCGGTTCCCGTCCTACCCGGCCGGCGATCGCGACCTGCGGCTCGGGGCGGTCACCACCGCCGAGGGCCGTTCCACCGTGAACTCGATCATGGGCCTCTGCCTCGGCGGCTCCGACGCGACCGAGGTGAAGCAGCTCACCGACCCCTACCGCGACGCGGCCACCAACAAGATGCTCGTCCCCGCGCTGTGGAACCTGCCCGCCGACTACGAGGCGGGCCAGTACTTCCGGGGCGGCGTGGACCGGGCCTGCGCCACCGGCGACGTGGCCGGGCTCACCGACTGGTGCCGTTGGATCCGCTGGAACCTGCCCGGACCGGTGGCCGACAACCCGTACCCGAAGTGGCCCCAGCGCGGCGGCCGGCCCGTCCCGATGCTGCTGGCCCAGGGAACGGCCGACACGATCATCCACTGCGTGGCCCCCGACGGGCTGGCCGACGACGAGGTGCCGGGCGCGTCGGACTGCATGACCACCGCGCTGTACGACGCCCTGCACGACACGGCGTACTGCCCGAAGGGCGAGAACCGGGCCAGCCTCACCTACCTGACCTTCCGGGCGCAGACGCTCGTGAGCCCCGCCACCCACCTGTCGCTGCCGGGCCAGCTCTCGGCCCGTTCGCTCGGGAAGAGCGCGGAGGACCTGAGCTTCACCGGTTCACCACTCGAGCAGTGGGTGCAGTCGGCGTTCGACGGCACGCTGCGGTCGGGATGCGAGGCCCGGGTCCTCAACCCCTGACACCGGGCGCGCGGCGGCGCCGACTCCCGTGCGTCAGGACTCGAGCGTGATCGCGAACTCGGGGCAGTTGTCCGCGGCCAGCTCGGCCTTGTCGAGCAGCTCGCTCGGCACATCGCCCTCCACGAGCAGCACCGCATAGCCCTCGTCATCCACGTCGAACAGCTCCGGCGCCAGCAGGTGGCACCGGTTGTGGCCCACGCACTTCTCGCGGTCGAACAGGATCCTCATCACTCACTCCCCTGGCTCGGGACGGTCCTCAGCAGACGGACGGGCAGGGTACGGGGGCCCCGCACCTGCCCGGTGGACCACCGCACGCCGGCGGGGTCCGAGAGCTCGAAGTCGGGCACCCGGCGCAGCCACTCCTCGAGCGCCACGCGGAGCTCGAGGCGGGCCAGGTTCGAACCGAGGCACCGGTGGATGCCGAGCCCGAACGCGGCGTGGCGGTTGCGGCGCCGGTCGATCACGAACTCGTCGGCCCGTTCGAAGGCCTCCGGGTCGCGGTTGGCCGCGGGGAAGGGCAGCAGCACCCAGTCCCCCTCGTGCACCGGGCAGCCGCCGAGGTCGGTGTCGCGGGCGGCGATCCGCGCCATCGTCACCGGCGCGTAGAAGCGAAGGAACTCCTCGACGGCGAAGGTCATCACCTCGGGATCGTCGACGAGCCGGCGCCGGTCCTCCGGGTGGGTGGCGAGGTGGTACAGGCTCGCCCCGATCGCCGACCAGGTGGTGTCGATCCCCGCGATCAGCGCGAGGGCGATGGTGCCGACCACGTGGTCCTCGTTCAGGGGCCGGCCGTCGACATCCAGGCCGAGCAGGTAGCCGATGAGGTCGTCCTTCGGCTCCTCGCGGTGCTCGGCGATGATCCGGTCGAGGTAGGTGATCATCAGGTCCTCCTCGTCCACCGGACCCGACTGGCCCGGCTTCTCGAGGATGCGGTGGATGAAGGTCCGGAACCGGTCGCCGTCCTCGGGGGGCACCCCGAGCATGTGGGCGATCACCCGCACCGGGATGTTCTGCGCGTAGTCGACGGCGGCATCCGCGGTGTCGACGCCGGTCTCGGCGGCGGTGGCGACGATCCCGTCCATCAGGTCCGCGCAGAACCGCCGCGTCGGCTCCTCGAGCGGGTTGATCGCCTTCGGGGAGAACGCCGGCAGGAGGATGCGGCGGGCGAACTCGTGGAAGGGCGGGTCCGAGGTGATCGGCGGGGCGAAGCCCTGCGGGGCCGGAACCGTGGGCTTCCAGTCGGCGACGATCACCCCGACGGAGCTGTAGTGCTCGGTGTCGTGGGCGATCGCGCTCACGTCCTCGTGGCGCACGGGCAGCCAGGTGCCGCCGAACCGGTCGCTGTGGGCCACCGGGCAGCGACCGCGGAGGTCGTCCCAGATGGCGGGCGCCGCGGCCGCGTACGCCTCGTTGGTGTGGTCGAAGTCGGTCGCCCAGTCGGCGATGCCCGAGCCCGGCGGCGGGGTCAGCCCGGCGGGTGCTCCCGGGGCTGCAGCGTGCTCGTCGTCCATGGACCGCACCGTACCGCCCCGTTCCGGGCCAGACTCTCCCGATGGCCGAGATCGTCCTGGTGCACGGAGCGTTCCACGAGCTGTGGGGTCCGACCCGCCTCGGGATGCGGTGGGCGCCGTCGCTGATGGACGGCATGTGGGCCGCCGGGGTGGACGTCCGGGGCGTGCCGCTCGACCGCATCCGCTCGGCACTGACCGTCGCGTTCTGGGGCGATCTCTTCCGGCCCGCCCCCCTCCCGCTCGACGAGCTCACGGCCCGCCTCCAGGAGGGCGACGAGGGTGCGTCGTTGGAGGGCATCGACCTGACCGAGGCGGCCCAGGCCCTCGGCGGGGGTGGCGGGCTGCACGGCCTGTCGGCCGCGATCGCCAAGGAGACCCAGCAGCGGTCGATGGAGCTGCTCGGGCGCTACTTCCTCGAACCCGAGATGCGGGACCGGGTCCACGAGCGGGTCCACCGGGTGCTCGGCGAGGACACCCGGGTGGTGGTCGCGCACTCGATGGGGACCGTCATCGCGTACCAGGCGCTGTGCTCCCGCGACGACCTGCGGATCGACCAGTTCGTCACCCTCGGCTCGCCGCTCGGCACCGAACTCGTGCTGGGCCAGCTCTCGCCCGCGCCGCTCGACGGCACCGGTCCGTGGCCGGCGTGCGTGGCCCACTGGACGAACGTGGCCGCCGAGGGCGACCTCGCCACGATGGGCGCTCCCCGCCTGGCGGAGGCGTTCGGGTCCGAGGTGCGCGACGAGTACGTCTTCAACGGCCGCCACCCCCACGACATCGAGCCGTACCTCACCGCGGCGGAAACCGGGCGGGCCGTGGCGAGCGGCCTGGGGCTGCTCAGCCGCTGAGGCTCACCCGTCGACGCGGAGGCGTTCGGCGGCGAGGACCACCTGCCGGTCGACGAAGTCGTCGATCGCTGCCACCACCCGGCGGCTCGCGGAGGCCCACGGCATCAGGATCGGGAAGACGTGGAACATGCCGGGCTCCTCGAGCGCCTCCACGTCCAGCCCGGCGGCCTCCATCCGGTCCACCAGCCGGCCGATCGCGTCGCGGAACATCTCCCGCCCGCCCGAGGCGACGAACGTGGGCGGGTACGTCTCCACCTCGGCGTGCACCGCGGACACCCGGCCATCCGCGGGGTCCACGCCCCGGAGGTACGGGCTCACGGGGATGTTCCAGGGGAGGATGTCAGCCGACGCGTTCTCCGTCACCGACGGGTCGTCGAGGTCGAGGTCCACCTCCGGCGACAGCAGCACCAGGCCGTCGGGACCGGGTCGGTCGGCATCGGCGAGCGCCTCCACGAGCGACGTGGCGAGCCCGCCGCCGCCGGAGTCGCCCGCCACGATGAGCACTCCGCCGTCGGCCCGGCGCCGCAGCGCCTCGTGCACCTCGAGCGCGTCCTCCAGCCCGGCCGGGTAGGGGAACTCCGGCGCGAGCCGGTAGTCGACCACGAACACCTCACACCGGGTGCCCTGTGCCAGCGACCCCACCCAGGCCGCGTACATCTCGGGCGAGGTGCCGATGTAGCCGCCGCCGTGCAGGTACAGGATCGTCGCCCGGGGCTCGATGCCGTGCGGCCGGAGCCAGATCCCCGGCACCTCCGCCACGGTGCCCGGTTCGCGGTCGACGCCGTTGCGCAGGCGGACCCACGGCGGGAGCACGACCTTGCACAGCCGGTCGAGGAACAACTCCATCGAGCGGAACTCCTCGATCGGCAGCGCCGTGGAGTAGCCCATGAAGCTCCGCAGCACCTGCCGCGTGACCGTGGCGCCGACGTTCTGCAGCGGGCCGGACGGGCCGTGGGCCGGGTTGCGGAACGGCACCCGGAGCAGGCCGTTGGTGAGGTTCTGCGCCAGACCGAGCATCGTGATGCCGGCGATGGGGACGGAGGTGGTGGTGACGTCGTCGCGATCGGCCATGACCATGCTTCGATCGTACGGGCCGGAGGGGCGCGTCCGGCGGGACGTCGTAGCTTCCGACCATGGGAACCACAACGGACGGACCGGACGCCACCGCACCGGTGGTGGCCGTGGTGGGCGCGTCCGGCGGGCTCGGCTCGGAGATCGCCCGGAGTCTGCACCGGCGCGGGGCACACCTCGTGCTGGCCGGCCGTGACCGGGGCCGTCTCGACGCCGTCGGCGTTCCGGCCGAGGCCGTGGTCGCCCTCGACGTGCGCGACCCGACCGCGGGCGACGCGCTCGCCGCCGCGGTGCTCGCCGGGCCCGGCCGGCTCGACGGGTACGTCAATGCGGCCGGGGTGGTGGCGTTCGGTGATCTTGCCGACACCGAGGACGTGGTGGTGGAGGAGCTGTTCCTCACCAACGTGATCGGGCCGATCTGGCTCCTCCGGCGGGTCGCGCCCCTGCTCGCCCGCACTCGCGGCACCGCCGTGCACCTGAGCGCCGTGGTGGCCGACACGCCGCTGCCCGGCATGGCCGCCTACTCGGCGTCCAAGGCCGCGCTCACCGCGGCCGACCGGGCCCTCGCTCGGGAGCTGCGCCGCCAGGGGGTGCGCCTGGTCGATGTTCGGCCGCCGCACACCGAGACCGGTCTCGCCGGGCGCCCCCTGGCCGGCACCGCTCCCCGCCTGCCGACCGGACTCGAGCCGGGCGACGTGGCCGACCTCGTGGTGGCCGAACTCCTCGACGGCCGGGGAACCGAACTCCCTCCCGCCGCCTTCGGGGCCGGACCGGCGGGTGATCCGGGGCGGGCGCCCGAGGGGTGAATCCGGGCACGTTCCCGCACGCGCAGGTCCGGTTCCGGCATGCTCGCGCCATGGACGCCGCCCGCGCCGCCCAGGAGGCGCCCGCCCGCGTGGGGCTGGGCCGGGCCCGCTTCACCCGGGACCAGGTGGCCGACCGGGTGGGCCTCGAGCACGAGGAGCTCGTCCGGTGGTGGCGGGCGATGGGTTTCGCCGAGGTCCCGGCGGACGAGGTCGCCTTCTCCGACTCGGACGTGGAGATGGGTCGCCGGCTCTGGCAGCTCGTGCAGTCGGGCGCGGTGGACGACGACTCGGTGCTCCGGATGGCCCGGCTCTACGGGGCGTCGTTCAGCCGGATCGGCGCAGCCCAGGCCGCATTGCTCGACGAGGTGGGTACCGGGTCGGGCTCGTCGCTCGACGAGGACGACGTGGTGGACCTCCTGCGCGACGCCATGCTCTACGTCTGGCGCCGCCACCTGACCGCCGCGCTCGGCGCGTGGGAGGGCGAGGAGGTCGACGCCGAGCTCGCGGTGGGCTTCGCCGACGTCTCCCGCTTCTCGACCATCAGCAAGGACCTCGCCCCCGACGAGCTCGCGGAGCTCGTCGACGGCTTCGAGGTGGCGGCGTTCGATGTGGTCGCGGGCCACGGCGGACGGGTGGTCAAGCTGATCGGCGACGAGGTGATGTTCGTGGCCGACGCGGTGCCGACGGCGGTGGACATCGGCCTCGACCTCATCGACCGGATGGCGGCCTCGCCCGTCGCGGTGCAGCTCCACTGCGGGGTGGCCCTCGGGCCCGTGGTCACGGTGGGCGGCGACGTGTTCGGCGACACCGTGAACCTGGCCAGCCGGCTCACCGGCGTGGCGCGCCGCGGGCGCGTCGTCCTGCCCCGTGACGACGCCGACGAGCTGCACGACCGCCCGGACCTCGAGGTGCGCCGGGTGCGGCGCGTGGTGGACCTCAAGGGGTTCGGTCGTACCCGGCTGGTCGCAGTTTCCCGTGCCGAGGTGGAGTCCCGTGCCGAGGTGGAGTCCCGCTCCGAGGTGGAGGAGCCTCCTCCGGCGGACGAACCCGCCGACGAGATCGCCGACGCGGCCGACGTCACACCGGAATCCGGGTGACAGCCACGGCGCCGAGCGAGCACAGTGGGTCCGTGGGCGCCCACCGCACCGCCGAGCAGCTCGCCGCCGTGGAGGACCACGTACGGGCGGCGCCGACCGACGTCGGCACCGTGGAGCTCGTGGTCCGCCGGCCCGGCGTGGACGAGCGCGAGGTGCTGGCACGGGCCGAGCTGGACCCCACCGTGGGCCTCGTCGGCGACAGCTGGTGCGAGCGCCCGAGCCGCCACTCCGACGACGGGGGCCCGCACCCGCTCATGCAGCTCAACGTGATGTCGGCCCGGGTCGTGACGGCGCTGGCCGACACCGCGGAGGAGCAGGCGCTCGCCGGCGACCAGCTGTACCTGGACCTCGACCTCAGCCACGCCAACCTCCCCGCGGGCACGACGCTCGCCGTGGGGACCGCGGTGATCGAGGTGACCGAGCGACCCCACCGGGGCTGCGCCAAGTTCGCCCGACGCTTCGGCGGTGCCGCCGCGCGGTGGGTCAACTCCCCCGCCGGCGACGAGCTGCGGTTCCGCGGCCTCAACGCCCGGGTGCTGGAGCAGGGCGAGGTGCGCGTGGGCGACGCCGTGCGGGTGCTGCGCCGCCCGGATGCGGACCTGCCGCCCGCGGATTGACAGACTGGCGCGGTGATCGCCGACGCCGTCGCCCTCGACCCCGGGGCCGGCCTCCGCGCCGTGATCGACCTGCGCCGGGCCCGGCGCCGTCGCCGCCTCGGCGACCAGGCCTGGGGCGACATGGCCTACCGGGCCTACACCACCGGCCTCGCCGCGCTGGTGGCCGTGGTGTTCCTGTCGGGCCTCGTGGGCGACTCGGTGCTCGACGCCGCCGGGCGCGCCGACCTGGCGGCCACCGGGCCGTCCTGGTTCGGCCTCGTGGCCGCCGTCGTGCTGCTCGTCGGCCTGCGCTCGGGCTCGCGGGGCGGGCCGCTCGCGATGGAGGCCCCCGACGTCCAGCACATGCTGCTCGCACCGGTCGACCGCACGCTCGTGCTGCGACGTCCGGCGGTCTGGATCCTCACGTACGGGGTCCTGGGCGGGGTGCTGGTCGGCGGTCTCGTGGGATCCCTCGTCGACCAGCGGGTCGGTGAGGCGCTGCTCGGCTGGGTGGCCGCCGGCGCGGTGTTCGGAGCCGCCACCGTGGGGCTCGCCCTCGCCGCGGCCATGGTCACCTCCGCCCGGTTCGTCCCCTCGTGGCTGCTCGTGGCGCTCGGCTGGGTGCTCGTCGCGTGGGCCGTGGCCGACGTGGTGGGCGACGGGCCGACGGCACCCACCACCTACCTCGGCCGCGTGGCGCTCTGGCCCCTCGGCGTCAGCGCCGTCTCGGTCGCGCCCCTCGTGGTGGCCGCCGCCCTCGCGGTCGCAGGCCTCGCGGTGGTGGGCCGCGTGTCGGTCGAGCAGGCCCGGCGGCGCACGGCCCTGGTGGGCCAGCTGCGCTTCGCCGTCACCCAGCGCGACCTGCGCACGGTGGTCCTGCTGCGCCGCCAGCTCGCCGCGGAACGGCCCCGCGCCCGGCACTGGTTCCCCGCGCCGCCCCGCTGGTTCGGGCGGCGGTTCCCGGTCCTGGCGCGCGACCTCCAGAGCGTCGCCCGCTGGCCGCTGGTGCGCGTCCTGCGCGTGGCGGTCCTCGGCGCCCTCGCCGGTCTGGCGGCCCGGGGCATCTGGGCGGGCACCACGCCGCTGCTCATCGCCGGCGGCCTGGCCGTGTACCTCGCGGCCCTCGACGCCACCGAGCCACTGGCCCAGGACATCGACCACCCCGGCCTCCTGGGATCCGCGCCGGTGCCGGAGGGCCTGGTGATGGTCCGCCACCTCGCGGAGCCGGTGATCGTGATGCTGGCCGCCGGCGTGGTGGGCGTCGCCACCGCCTACGCGGTGGGACCCGACCCGCAGGTCCTCCGGGTCGGCGCGCTGTGCATGGTCCCGGCCGCGCTCGCCGGGGTGGCCGGCGCCGCGATCACCGTGGTGTCGGACGCGGTCATCGACGAGTCGCAGGAGGCCGTGATGCCACCCGAGGTGGCCGGTCCCCGCCTGTTGTTCCGCACGGTCTGGCCGCCGCTGGTGGCGGTGCTCGGCTTCCTGCCCGTGCTGGTGTCGCGCAACGCGGCGACGGGCAACGGTGACCCGGTGCAGGCCGCGGTCGCCGCCGCCGTGCCGCTGCTGGTCCTGACCGGCGTGGTGATGCTGTGGGTCCGGTTCCGCAGCGACATCCACGCGAGCATCGCCGAGGCCGGCATGGGCGGCGGGAAGTGAACGGACGGGTCGCGCCGGGCGCGGCCACGGAGGTGTGGACATGAGCGGTCGCCGATCACGGGGACGCGACGAGAGCGACGAGCTGCCCGCCCTGCGGGTGCTGGGGCTCAGCAAGCACTACGGCGACGTGGTCGCCCTGGCGGAGCTCGACCTGGTGGTGCCGGAGGGCGAGGCCGTGGTGCTCGTCGGCCACAACGGATCCGGCAAGTCCACGCTGCTCTCGATGGTCGGCGGCGTGCTGGAGCCGACCGACGGCCAGATCTTCGTCCACGGTGAGGCCAACGACACCCTGCGGGCCCGGGCCCTGCGCTCCTGGATCCCCGACAACCCCGTCCTCTACGACGACCTGAGCGTGCGCGAGCACCTCGAGTACGTGAACCGCATGCACGGCGGGACCGGCGACGGACCCGAGATCGACGACCTCATCGAACGGCTGGGCCTGGCCGGCCGGGAGGACGGCCTGCCGTCGCAGTTCTCGCGCGGCCTGCGCCAGAAGACGGCCCTCGCGGTCGGCCTCTGCCGACCGTTCGCGCTGCTGATGATCGACGAGCCGTTCGTGGGACTCGACGCGTCCGGGCGCGTGGCCCTGCTCGAGCTCATCGAGGAGGTGCGCGACAACGGGGCGACGGTGATCGTGGCGACCCACGATCCCGAGGTCATCGACCGCTTCGACCGCGGGATCATGCTCGCCGACGGGGAGCTGGTCCACGACGGCGACGCCGCGGACCTGCACGGCCTCCTGTCGGCCGACGACCGCAACGCCGGCTGAGGCCGGGGCCCGCGTCGCGCCGCGACCCGGTGGGTCGCGACGAGCCCGTCACCCCAGACCCCGGAGGGCGTCGAGCACCGCGCCGCGGTAGCCGCCGCCGAACTTGATCGCGTGCACCACCAGCGGCGCCAGCTGGTGGAGCGCCACCCGGTCCTGCCAGCCGGCGGCGAGGGGAAACACCTCCTGGTACGCGGCGAAGCAGTCGGGGCCGAAGCCACCGAAGAGCCGCATCATCGCCAGATCGAACTCGCGGTGGCCGCCGTGGGCCGCCGGGTCGACCAGCCAGTTCCGCCCCGCCCGGTCGACCACGCGGTTGCCGGCCCAGAGGTCGCCGTGGAGCCGGGCCGGTGGCTCGGGTTCGCCACCCAGGTCCTCCAGGCGGCCCGCCACCCGCTCGAGCGCGGCGCAGGCATCCTCGGCCAGCGCGGCGCCGTCGCGTGCCAGGCGGGCCAACGGCAGCAGGCGTTGGGTGGCGTAGAACTCCGCCCACGTCGGGCACGGCTCGTTGGGCAGGCCCCGGCTCCCGGTGGTCCGGCGGTCCTCGCGGCCGAAGCACGGCGCCCCGGCGCGGTGCAGCGCCGCGAGCGAACGACCCAGATCGGCCTCGGTCGTGCCCGACCGGGACCCGCCCACGTCGATCCACTCGAGCACCAGGTGTGCCGGCGGCCCGTCGCCGACGGCCAGCACCGCCGGCACCGCCGGCGCGTCGGCGTCACGTAGCCAGGACAGCCCGGCCGCCTCGGTGGTGAAGAACCCGGCGGGCGGGGCCGGGTGGGTCTTCGCGAACACGCGGCGCCCGTCGTCGAGGTCGACAGCGAAGGCCGCCGCCACGTCGCCGCCGTGCACGACCGACGACGACACGACCGCGGCCCCGAGCTCCTCGGCCAGGGTCCGTCGCAGGTCGTCGTCCACGAGGATGACCGTCACGCAGGGGGACGGCGCGGCCGGGCCGGAAGCCCGGCTCAGCGCTCGCCGAGGAACTCGGCGGTGGTGCCGCCGAGCGGGATCGGGTCGAGGCCCAGCTTGCGGTGGTCCCAGGAGCGGACGCGTCCGGCGCGGAGCCGGACCGCGATCCGGTTGTGCAGCATGATCTCGAGGAACGGCCGCATCTCCTCGGTGTACGGGCCGTTGTAGCGCTCCCACACGCTGATCCCGACCTGCCAGAGGACATCGGGGTCCTCGACGATCTCCGCGGTGCCGTCGATCGACACCCCCCGGAGCGAGTCGTAGGTGTGGCCGTCCTCGATGAGCACCGTGAGGCGGGGATCGCGGCGGAGGTTCACCGCCTTCTGCGAGCGGGCCTTGGTCTCGAACCAGATCTCGCCGTCGAGCACGGCGTACCACATGGCCACCAGGTGCGGTGTGCCGTCGGCGCCGATGGTGGCCATCGTGGCGGTCCGGCTCCGCTCGACGTACGAGCGGATCTCGTCGTCGGCCATCTGCACGCGTGCACGCTCGTTGGTCCCCACGGTCCTCCCCGGGCGGTCGTCGGCCCCGGCCGGGGCCCTCGACATCCTCGCATCCGTGGGGTCCGGTCGTCCCCATCGGCACGTCGGGCCCGGGACTTGACGTGACATCTCCGCACGCGATGTCCGACGGCCGACGGCACCGGCTCGTTAGCGTGGGGTCGTGCGGACGAGCGATCGACTCCGGCGGGGCCTCGGCGCCCTCGCCCTGACCTCAGGGGTGGCCGTCGCGGCCGCGGCCTGCATCCCCACCACCGCGGTCCCGGTGCCCACCACGGCACCGCCCGCGCCCCCCACCATCGACCCGGCGAAGATCGCCCCCTGGCCCGTGATGGGCGCCCCACGCTTCACCGCCGAGCAGCTCGTCGCCTGGTACCGGTCCAAGCGGATCGTCGGCGCCACCAACACCGTGCCGGTCGAGGAACTCGCCCGGCTCTTCATCGAGGAGGGCCGCATCGAGGGCGTGGCCGGCGACCTGGCCTTCGTGCAGGCGATGATCGAGACGGGCTGGCTGCGGTTCTCCGAGCGGATGCCGGCGTCGAACAACAACTTCTCCGGGATCGGCGCGGTCGACGGGGGCACCGGGTCCTCGGCCTTCGAGACCCCGGCGCTCGGTGTGCGGGCCCAGATCCAGTACCTGAAGGCCTACGCGACGAAGAACTTCACCCTGTCCATGCTGGCGAACCCGCCGGTCAGCACCCGGCTGGTGACGGTCGCCAACTGGGTCAAGGGCAAGGGCGTGCTGTGGTCGAACTTCGGCAACGGCGTGTGGGCCACCGACCCGAACTACGCCACGCTGATCGACAAGCTCTACCGGGACCTCGCCGCCCGGTACAACGTGCGCGTGAAGTAGGTCCGGGCCCGGCCGTTCACGCGGTCTCGGGGTGGGCGGCGCGGATCGCCGCCACCTCCTCGGGTGAGCCCACCAGCACCTCCACGCACTCGGGGTCGAGCCGCCCGGCCGACGCCAGCTCGGCGAGCTTGCCCACCGCCTCCTCATGGGACCAGGCCTGCTTGTAGGGCCGCTCACCGGTGAGCGCGTCGTAGACGTCGGCGACGGCCACCACCCGGGCCTCGTCGGGGACCTCGTCGCCGCGGAGGCCGTGGGGATAGCCCGTCCCGTCGAGCGTCTCGTGGTGCAGCTCCACGATGTTCGTCATCATCCGGTCCTCGGCCTCCGTGGTGACGCGCAGCTCCCGGGTGATGTTGCGGACCATCCGCCCGCCGAGGGTGGTGTGGGTCTTCATCACCTCCCACTCGTCCGCGGCGAGCCGCCCGGGCTTGTGGAGGATCACGTCGGGGATGCCGATCTTCCCGATGTCGTGCAGCGGGGCGTACAGGAACACCCGCTCGACCCACTCGTCGGAGTGGCCCCGCCCCGGTCCGATCCCCGAGGCCACCAGTCGAGCGAAGCGGGCCACCCGCTCGAGGTGGGCGCCGGTCTCGAGGTCACGGAGCTCGGTGAACTGGCGGGCGATCTGGATGGTGCCCACCACCGAGCGCACGGCCACGAACTCCTGGAGCACCCCGAGCAGGATCACGTTGGCGTACAGCAGCAGCTCGCGCTGGGCCGCCTCGGTGAACGTCCCCGCCGTGCGGGAGTCGTAGAAGAGGAAGCCCACGAACTGGGCCCCGTCGGCGAGGGGCACCGTGAGCGACTCCACGAACCCCTCCTCGAGGACGTAGCGGGAGTGCTCGGTGTCGGGCACGAGTGTTGCGGGGAGATCGGTGAGCAGCCGGGCCTGACGCGAACGGGCGAGGGCGCTCAGCGACTCGCTGTCGGCCAACTGGTACTGGTAGGCGACCAGGTTGCCGGCGGGCTCCTCCGTGCTGGAGAGGTAGGTCCGCAACGTGTCGTCCTCCGCGTCGTGCAGCGCAAGCGACACCCGGTCCACGCCCGGGACCCCCACACGGATCCGGTCGTGCACCGCGCCGAGCCGGTCACCCAACGACGACAGCCCGTCCCCGGTGACCACGCGGCGTCCTTCCTGGGACGACGTCATGTGCCCTCCGTTCGGGTCGGGTCGGGTCGTCCCTCCCTCTCCGGTTCCACGGTACCCGCCGACGACAAGTCAGCGGGCGGACCCCCGCAGCACCCGGCCCGGTCGGGCGCCGGTGTTGGTGCCCCCGGAGGTCACCACCTCCCCGTTGACCAGCGTGGCGGCGTAGCCGGTGGCGCCCACGCGGAGCCGTCCCGAGCCGCCCGGGAAGTCGTGCACGTAAGTGGGGTAGCCGACCTCGAGCCGCTCCGGGTCGAACACGTTGAGGTCTGCGTGCAGCCCCGCCCGGACGATGCCACGGTCGGTCAGGCCCAGCACCTCGGCCGGTCGGGAGGTGAGGCGGCGCACCCCCTCCGCGAGTGAGAGCACGCCGCGGTCGCGACACCAGTGCGACAGGAAGTGGGTGGGGGCGTCCGCGTCACAGATCTGGCCCGCGTGGGCACCGGTGTCGCCCGCTCCCGGGTAGACGCCCTCCAGCTCGAGCAGCGGACCGATCGCCTCGAGGTTGCGGTTGAAGAACCACATGTTGAACAGCTCGCGGCCCTCGCTCGCCACGAGGCGGTCGATGACGAACTCGACCGGGTGCACGCCCGCCTCCTCGGCGAGCTGCGCCACGGACCGACCGCCCTCCTCGTGGTACTCCGGCAGCTCGCCGGTGCCGAGCGGGTACACGTGCGCGGCGTCGTACAGGAGCCCCCGCTCGACGCCCTCGGCCACCAGCTCGGCCCGGACGGCCGGGTCGACCAGGGCTGCCAGCCGCTCATCGAGCGTGGGCAGCTGCATCATCCGGCGCCAGGCCGACCCACGCACCGGCGGCACCTGCCAGAGGCCCATGAGCGACCCGCTCGGGCGGGTCATCATGTAGCCGGTGAGGCGCCCGGGCAGCTGTTCGGCCGACGCCAGGAACCCCGACCAGAGGTCGACCACGCCCATCGGATCCGCGCCCGGGTCGTTGCCCGGGCCCATCGTGAACAGCACGTCGGTGCCGGCCGCGGCCATCGCGGTGAACAGCTCGAACTCATTGGCCGCCCGCGTCTCGTAGTCGGGCACCACCTGGAAGATGCCGCCCCCCGCGTCGCGCATCCCGTCGGCCATCGCGAGGAGCTCGTCATTCGCGGCCCAGGTCCCCGGCAGCTTGCGACCGTCGGGCACCACGTGCAGCAGGATCCGCGAGGTCGAGAACCCGACCGCCCCGCCGTCGACCGACTCGCCGACGAGGTCACGCAGCAGGGACAGCTCCGCGGGGGTCGGTTCCTCGCCGCGGTCGTGCGCCCGGTCCCCCATCGCCAGGTAGCGGAGCGCGGCATGGCCCACGAGGCCCACCACGTTGAGCGCCGGTCGCATCGCGTCCACCGAGTCCAGGTACTCCGGGTAGCTCGACCAGTCCCACGGGAGGCTGCCCAGGATCGCGTCCCGGGGGATGTCCTCGACGCTCTCCATCATCTCGGCCAGCACCGGTGCACCCCCGTCGGCGACAGGGGCGAAGCTCAGCCCGCAGTTGCCGATCAGCGCGGTGGTCACCCCCTGCCAGGACGACGACGTCATGAACGGGTCCCAGGCGACCTGGGCGTCGAGGTGGGTGTGCAGGTCGATGAACCCCGGGCTCACCACCAGTCCCCCGGCGTCGAGTTCCTCGCGGGCCACGGCGTCGGACAGGTCACCGACCTCGGTGATGAGCGGGCCATCGACGGCCACGTCCGCGGGGACCGGCGGGCCACCGGAGCCGTCGATCACGGTGCCGTTGCGGATGATCAGGTCGTGGGCCACGGATCCCCCCGTTGTCGCCGGCCACCCGCCACGACGGCGTGTGCCGGGACGCAGCGTAGGCCCGCAGCGGACCGCAGGACCCGTGCGACGGGCCGGCCCTATGGCGAGTCGTCCGGGCGTGGGTTGCTCGCTGCCGGTCTCGATTCCGGCCGTCGGTTGCGGACGTCATAACGTGTGCCGCCTCGGCGCGCCGACGCGCCGACGTGGAAGGACAGGTGTGATGAGCGGGGAGCAGGCCGAGCCGGGAACGTTGGAGGAGGTCCGGGAGCGGTACCGCCGCGAGCGCGAGAAGCGCCTGCGGTCCGACGGGCTGTTCCAGTTCCAGGAGCTCACCGGCGCCTTCGAGGACCTCGACCGCGACCCGTTCGCCGAGGAGATCGACCGCGACCCGGTGATCGAGGAGGTCGACGTCGTCGTCATCGGCGCGGGCTTCGCGGGGATGCTCACGGCCGCCCACCTGCAGCAGGCCGGGATCCACAGCTTCCGCATGATCGACAAGGCCGGCGACTTCGGCGGCACCTGGTACTGGAACCGCTACCCGGGCTGCATGTGCGACGTGGAGTCGTACACCTATCTGCCGCTGCTCGAGGAGACGGGCTACATGCCCACCGAGAAGTACGCGAGCGCCCCGGAGATCTTCGCCTACTGCCAGCTCGTCGGCCGCCACTTCGGCCTCTACGAGCACGCCCTGTTCCAGACCGAGGTCGACACCGCGGAGTGGGACGAGGCCACGGAGCGCTGGGTGGTCGTGACCAACCGCGGCGACCGGATCACCGGCAAGTTCGTGGTGTGCGCCGGCGGCATCCTGTCGAAGGCGAAGCTCCCCGGCATCCCGGGCATCGAGACCTTCGCCGGCACGGCCTTCCACACCAGCCGCTGGGACTACTCCTACACCGGGGGCGGGCCGACCGAGCCGATGGACCGCCTGGCCGACAAGCGCGTCGGCATCATCGGCACCGGCGCCACCGCCGTGCAGGTGGTGCCGCAGCTCGCCCGGACCGCCAAGGAGGTCTACGTCTTCCAGCGGACCCCCTCCGCGGTGGGCGTGCGCAACAACGGTCCGACCGACGAGGAGTGGTTCCGCAGCCTGCAGCCGGGCTGGCAGAAGGAGCGCATCCGCAACTTCACCCAGGCCGTCACCGGCAAGAAGCCGGAGAAGGTCCTGGTCGACGACGGCTGGGTCGACATCATGTGGGAGGACACGCAGTCCCGGACGAAGGACCCGGAGGAGGCGGCCCGCCTCGAGCAGTCCGACTTCGAGACCATGGAGGCGATCCGCCACCGGGTCGAGGAGGTCGTCGAGGATCCCGAGACCGCCGCGAAGCTGAAGCCCTGGTACGGCAAGCACTGCAAGCGGGTCTGCTTCCACGACGACTACCTGCCGGCGTTCAACGAGCCGAACGTCCACCTGGTGGACACCGACGGCCGCGGCGTCGACTCGGTCACCCCCACCGGCGTGGTGGTCGACGGTACCGAGTACCCGATCGACCTGCTGGTGTTCGCGTCGGGCTTCGAGGTCACCACCGACCTCGAGCGACGCCTCGGCTTCGACCCCCGCGGCCGTGGCGGTGTGCCGATGAGCGAGCGCTGGCACGACGGGGCGCACACGTTGCACGGCGTGCTGGCCAACGGCTTCCCGAACCTGCTGATGATCAGCATCGTGCAGGCCGGGTTCGGCACGAACTTCCTGCACTTCCTGTCGGAGTCGGCCACGCACGTGGCCTGGATCATCTCGACGTGCCTGCGGGACGGCATCCGCACGATCGAGGCCACCAAGGAGGCCGAGGACGAATGGCACTCGACCCTGCTGAAGGTGGCCGGCCAGATCGCGGACTACTCCCGGAACTGCACGCCCGGCTACTACAACAGCGAGCAGGGTAACAACCCCCACGGCTACCGGAACCTGACCTACACCGGCAGCCTCGAGGACTACGTGGGCTACCTCGAGCGCTGGCGCGCCGAGGGGGACTTCCCCGGGGCCGCGGTCTCCCGCTGACCCCGGGGCGTCCCGCCCCGCACGACCTCAGGACGCGTCGCCGCCGGACTTCTCCGCCGCCTTCTCGTCGGCCTCGGCCTCCTTGGCCGCGGCCTCGATGTCGGCGGCCACGGCCTTGTCGACCGCCTTCTCGACGATGCGGTCGGCCTTGTCGAGCGCCTTGCGGATCTCCACCACCTGCGGGTCCGACACCAGCGCCAGGATCCCCGAGTGGCCCGGCTCGATCGCCGCGTCGAGCTCCTCGGCGAGCTCCTTGCGGTGGTGCACCTCGCGGGCCTTGCCGATGGCGGCACCCGTGGCGCCCAGCACCGCGGCGCTGCCGATGATCGACGGCGGGAACAGCACGCCGAGCACCACGCCACCGACGATGCCCCACGTGAGGCCCTTGCGGGTGGAGTGGTCGGTCACCTTCTGCACCTCGACGGTGCCGTCGGCGCCCTTCTTCACCACCAGCACGCCCTCGATCGAGAGGTTGCGCCCGTCATCGAGGGACTTGAGGAGCTCGTAGGCCTCCCACGCGGTGTCGGTGTCGCTGAAGTCGGCCACGAAGACGGTGTAGGCGCCGTCGGTGACCAGGCCGCCCACCACGCTCTCGTCGTCGGTACCGGGGGTGTCGTCGGACATGTGTCCTCCTGGGGTTCCGGCGGCCACCCGTGCGGCCGCGTCGGGCCACGGTACCGGGCCCGCGTGCGCGTCGACGGTCCGGTCCGGGCCCGGAGGTCGGCTCAGCCGGCGGTGATGCCGTTGTCGACGCTCAGGACCGCACCGTGGATCGACCGGGCCCGGTCGGAGGCGAGGAACGCGAACAGATCGGCCAGCTCCTCTGCCTGCGACATCCCCCGGTGCCCCATGTAGGGCTGCATCAGGTCGAGGTCCACGCCGTCGGGGATGACGAACGAATGCACCAGCGGAGTGTCCACGCCCGCCGGGGCGATGGCGTTGACCCGAAGGTCGGTCTTCACGAACTCCATCGCGAGGGCCCGGGTCAACTGCACCGCGGCACCCTTCGACATGCAGTAGGGCACCGTGTACGCCTGGCCCATCAGCCCGGCGTTCGACGCGAGGGTCACGATGTTCCCGTGGGTCGCCAGCAGGTGCGGGACCGCGGCCTGGCTCAGGAAGAACGGCGCGTCGGCGTTCACCGCCATCATCCGCCGGTACGCCTCCGGTGTGACGTCGGCGAGGTGGTGCGACGCCGCGATGCCGGCGATGTTGCCGAGCACGTCGAGGCGCCCGTGGAGCGCCACGCAGGCCTCCACCGCCTCACGGCAGGCCGCGGGGTCCGACAGGTCCGCGACATGGCCGGTGAACCGCTCCCCCGCCGTCGCGGCGACCTCGTCGAGCGCCCCGGCGTCGATGTCCACCCCGAACACCGAGGCGCCGTCGTCGAGGAGGCGCAGCGTCACGGCGCGACCGATGCCCGATCCGGCTCCCGTGATGAGGGCGACCTTCCCCTCGAAGGGCTTCGTCTCCGACGACGGTGTGTCGGCAGCCATGTCAGTGCGAGTGGCAGGCGCCGCCGCAGCAGCCGCCTCCCGCCGGGGGCGCCGTGACCGGGGCGGGCGCCGCGGTGGCCCGGCCGCCGATCGATACCGTGCTCAGGAGCTTCACCGTGTCGGCGTGGCCCTCGGGGCAGGTCGCCGGGGCGGAGGACTCGGCCATGGGCCGCTCCACCTCGAAGGTGGAACCGCAGGAGCGGCACCGGAAGTCGTAACGAGCCATGCGGCGATGGTAGCGAGG
>JBMOJH010000031.1:0-32054 GCA_049316905.1 Microthrixaceae bacterium
TCGCGGAAGCGCGATCCGGAGGTGCGCCACCGCGGACTCGTCGAGCGGTCGCGCTGCTACGCGCTCGAGGGGAAGCGGTCGCTCGCCCGGAAGGACCTCGAACGGATCCTGGCGGAGGACGCCGACCACCCGGGCCTGCAGGAGGCGTTGGCCGCCCTCGGCGGGTCCTCCCTGCAACCCGACCCGGGATCGGGCAGTCTGCAGCAGTGAGCGCAGCACGCTGGGTCCCCGGCCTGACCCATCTCCGTCACTACCAACGGGGGTGGCTGCGGCCGGACGTGGTGGCCGGCATCGTGCTCGCGGCGATCCTCGTCCCCCAGGGGATGGCGTACGCGGAGCTCGCCGGGCTGCCCGCGGTGACCGGGCTCTACACCACGATCGCCTGCCTCGTGGCGTACGCCGTGTTCGGCCCGTCGAAGGTGCTCGTGCTGGGCCCCGACTCGTCCGTCTCGCCGCTGATCCTGGCCACGATCACCCCGCTCCTCGTCACCGACGACCCGGCCGCGGCCATCGCCCTCGCCGGGATGCTCGCGGTGCTGGTGGGCCTCATCGAGATCGGCCTCGGTGTCGCCAAGCTCGGCTTCGTGGCCGACCTCCTGTCCAGCGAGGTGCGGGTCGGCTACCTCGTGGGCCTGTCGATCACGATCGTGGTCGGCCAGCTGCCCAAGCTCTTCGGCTTCTCCACCGACGCCGACGGCTTCATCGACGAGCTGCGGGCGTTCATCGACGGCCTCAGCGGCACCAACACCGCCACCCTCGTCACCGGCCTGTGCGTGCTCGTGGTGCTGCTCGTGCTCCCACGCCTGCTGCCGAAGGTGCCGGCGGTGCTGGTGGCGGTGGTGGGCGTGACCGTGGCGTCGGCCGCGCTCGACCTGGCCTCCGACGGCGTGGCCACCGTCGGCGTGCTCCCGAAGGGCGTGCCCACCCCGTCGTTCCCGTCGGTGTCGCTGTCCGACGTCGTCCCGCTGCTCATCGGCGCCGTCGGCATCACCATGGTCTCGCTGGCCGACACCATCGCCACCTCGGCGAGCTTCGCCAGCCGCCGCGGCGAGGAGGTCCATCCCGACCAGGAGCTGGTGGGCATCGGCGCGTCGAACGTGGCCGCCGGGCTGTTCCAGGGCTTCGCCGTGTCGGTCAGCGGTTCGCGGACCGCGGTGGCCGACCAGTCCGGCGCGAAGTCCCAGGCCACGGGTCTGGTCGGGGCCGGGCTCGTCGCGCTGCTCCTGCTGTTCCTCAACGGGCTGCTGTCCACGCTGCCGCAGACGGCCCTGGCCGCGGTGGTGATCGTGGCGGCGCTGTCGCTCGCCGACCTCGGCGCGCTCCGGCGGTACGCGGAGGTCCGCCGGTCCTCCCTGGTGATCGCCCTGGTGGCGGCCGGCGGCGTGATCCTGCTCGGTGTGCTGCAGGGGATCGTCGTGGCCGTGGTCCTCGCGATCCTGCTGTTCTTCCGGCGCAACTGGTGGCCCCACGGCGCCGTCCTCGGCGAGGTGCCCGAGGTGGGTGGGTGGCACTCGGTGAAGGAGTACCCCGAGGCCCTCCAGCGCGACGAGATCGTGGTGTTCCGGTGGGAGGCCCCCCTGTTCTTCGCGAACGCCGGCCAGTTCCGCGACCAGGTGCGCGAGCTCGTCCGGGAACGGGCGCCCCGGTGGGTGGTGCTCCAGTGCGAGGCGGTCACCGACATCGACGTCACCGCGGCGGAGGTGCTCAAGGACCTCGACGAGGAGCTCAACGCCAAGGGCGTGCACCTGGTGTTCGTGGAGATGCGGGATCGGCTCCAGCGCCTTGTGAGCCGCTACGGACTCACCACCACCCTGGAGACGGAGCACTTCTTCCCGAGCCTGCGCACTGCGCTGGCCCACCTCGAGCACGACCCGCCCGCCCCCGGTTGACCTAGCGTCGGGCCATGACCGTCACCGGCCCCATCCGCGACGACGAGACCCGCCGGCACCGCCGGGAGCTGCGGGAGCGGTACCGGGCCGAGCGCGACAAGCGCCTGCGGCCCGAAGGCAACGCCCAGTACCTCGAGCCGTCGGGGCGCTACGAGCACCTGATGGACGACCCGTGGACCGAGCGCGTCGAGCGCGAGCCGGTCACCGAGGACGTGACGGTGGCGATCATCGGCGCCGGGTTCGCCGGACTGGTGACGGGGGCCCGGCTCACCGACGCCGGGGTGACCGACCTGCGGATCCTCGACGGCGGTGGCGACGTGGGTGGCACCTGGTACTGGAACCGCTACCCCGGGGCCATGTGCGACACCGCCGCAATGGTCTACCTGCCGCTCCTCGAGGAGACCGGCTACCTGCCGTCGAGGAAGTACGTGTTCGCCCCCGAGATCCAGGGCCACGCGCGCCGGATCGCCGAGCACTGGGACCTGTACCGGCACGCTCTCTTCTCCACCCAGGTCCGCGACCTGCACTGGGACCCGGCCGCGCACCGCTGGATCGTGCGGACCGACCGGGGCGACACCATCCGGGCGCGGTACGTGACGATGGGGACCGGGCCGCTCCACCGACCGAAGCTGCCCGGCATCCCCGGCATCCAGGACTTCGCGGGGGTCGCCTTCCACACGAGCCGCTGGGACTACGCCGCCACCGGCGGCGGCCCGTCGGGCGGGCCGTTCACCGGCCTGCGTGACCGTCGTGTGGGCATCATCGGCACCGGGGCGACCGCCGTGCAGGTCATCCCGACGATCGCGCCGGACTGCGGCGAGCTGTACGTGTTCCAGCGCACCCCGTCATCGATCGACGTGCGGAACAACCACGAGCTCGATCCGGGGGAGATGGACCTGGGTCCGGGCTGGCAGCGCGAGTGGTTGCTCAACTTCGCCACCCTGCAGACCGGCGGCTTCACCGACGAGGACCTGGTGAAGGACGGCTGGACCGACATCGCGCAGCGCATCCGTGACCGGGTCGTCGCCGCGGTGGAGGCCGGCGAGGAGTTCACGCCGACCACGATCGCCCGGGCGTTCGAGGACAGCGACGACGAGAAGATGGACGAGATCCGCGCCCGCGTCGACGCCGTCGTCACCGAACCGACCACCGCCGAGGCGCTCAAGCCGTGGTACCGCCAGCTCTGCAAGCGCCCGTGCTTCCACGACGAGTACCTGCAGGCGTTCAACCGGCCCAACGTGCACCTCGTCGACACCGACGGCCAGGGGGTCACGCGGATCGACGCCACCGGCGTGTGGGTCGGCGACACGCACGTGGAGCTCGACTGCCTGGTGTTCGCCTCCGGGTTCGAGGTGGGCACGGAGTACTCGCGCCGCTCCGGCTACGAGACCACCGGCCGCGACGGGCTCACGCTGAGCGAGTACTGGGCCGACGGCATGCGGAGCCTGCACGGCATCCACTCGCACGGGTTCCCGAACCTGTTCGTGGTGGGCCTCGCCCAGGGGTCGAACCTGATCTCGAACATCACCCACAACCTCGTGGAGGCCGCCACGACGATCGCGTCGGTCATCTCCCACGCCGAGGAGCTCGCCGCAGCGGAGGGCGCCGACGCGGTGGAGGTGGAGGTCACCGAGCAGGCCGAGGCCTCGTGGGTGGGCGCCATCGACGGCAACGACGCCGGGTTCCTCGGCAACGCCGACTGCACGCCCGGCTACTACAACAACGAGGGCGGCCCGGTGGGCCGGCGCGAGCGCCGCAACGCGGGCGGCTACCCCGCGGGGCCGGTGGCCTACTTCGGCTACATCGAGGGGTGGCGCACCAACGGGGAGTTCCGCGGGCTCGAGTTCCGCACCGCCTGACCGCTCAGGCCAGGAACCGGTCGAGCCAGTCGAAGATGAACTCCTGGGCGACGGTCGGCCCGCTCGGCTGGTCGTGCAGCTGCGCCCCCTGCGCCGCGGTCAGCACCAGGAGCTCCTTCTTGTCGGCCGGCACGCCGGTGAGCAGCTCGAACGCCTGCTCGGGCTGGTCCCCGAAGAACTCGTCGCCCTCGTTCCGGGTGAGCATCGTCGGGATGCGGATGCGCCGGTAGTCCTCGGTGAAGTCGAACCGCAGCATCGCCTCGATCAGCCCGAAGTAGTCCGACGGCGGGTTCCCGGCGCGCGAGTCGCCCATGTTGGTCGCGTCGTAGATCTCGCCCCGCTTGGCGATCTCGAACTGCGTCTCGAACGGCAGCGTGGGGACGATCTGCTGGTACGCGGCGTTCATCGACGACCGCGCCGCCGCCACCCCGGAGGACGGGCCGGCCATCGTCGACCGCACGCTGCGCACCGAGTCCTGGTCCTTCCAGAGCATCGCGGCGTCGTACGCGGCGGGCTCGAGGACCACGGCGTCGAGGCCCTTCACGTCGGCCGCGGCCCGCGCGCAGAGCATGCCCCCGAACGAGATCCCGATCAGCCCGACGCGACCCACGTCGTTCCGGGCCTTCACCCAGTCGAACACGGGGCCGACCACCTTCTGCCAGTCCGGCGTGAAGGGCTTCCCCTGCTCGAACAGGAGCCGCATCTGGCCGGGCCCCTCGAAGATCGCCACGTTGTAGCCGCGGTCGAGCGCGGCGGTGAGGCCGCCCACGAGGATGTCGATGTGCTGGCCGTCGGAGCCGTTGCTGATGATCACCGTGGGCCGCCGGCCGGCGTCGGTCGACGGCCGGAAGAAGTACCCGGGGATCTCGCCGAACTCCGAGCGCACGCTGAACGGCTCGGCCGGTGGGTCGTACAGCTCCGCGGCCCGCGCGAAACGGTCCGCGCAGGCGGCGTACAGCGCGGCCTCGCGGTCCGGCTGTGAGGTGCCGAGCACGAAGAACAGCTGCATCGACGTGTACTGCGACGAGCGCTGGAGGCGCTGGCGGCGGGTGACCCGTGAGGTGGTCGCGGCGGCGGCCCCGTCGAGGCGGTCCGCGAACTCGCCGAATCCTGCGACGTACGCGTCGAGCGAGGCACGCGAGAGGTCCGCGGGGTTCCCGGTGGCGGCGTTGACCGTCTGCGCGATCCGCATCATCTCGCCGACCTCGGAGGCCAGCACCGCGGCACCGCCGAAGGCGAACAGCGTCTCGGCGTTCACCACGGGGTTGGCGAACAGTTGCAGCGGTGCCAGCACCTGCGGGGAGGGCGTGGTCACCGGTGCCGCGCCGGTCGGCGGCGGCAGCGTGCTGCCGGTGACCGGCGCGGCGCGGGCGGCGTCGGTGCCGATCGGGCGGGTGGACTCGTCCTCGGTGCAGGCCGCGGCCACGAGGCCGGCGAGGGCGGCGCCACCGGCACCGAGGAGGAGGTGACGGCGGGGAGTGGGCATGCCTCGAGGCTACGGAGCCCCGGTCGCGAATCCTCTTCCTCGCAACGATTCCGGGTGGGGGATCAGCTGCCGGCGACCGGCACCACGCCGCCCACGAGCTCCGGCTCGGCCTCCGGTTCCCACACGTCGCGGCCGCGCTCCACCCCGCCGACGTAGAACTGCTCGCACCAGCGGCGGTACTGCATGATCGGGCCGTCGCCGTGGGCGAGCGCCGGGGTGGCCACGTAGGCCTTGTTCTCCCAGAGCTCCACGTCCTCCACGGTGCGCTCGTGGATCTCGTCGATGAACGCGCGGCCCAGGCTGGAGGTCGCCTCGGCGTCGCCGGTGGAGCGGATCACGAAGTTGAACCGCAGCTCGCAGGCGCCGTCGTCGACCGGGGTGGCGCAGCCGATGAGCAGCGTGTCGACCAGGCCGGTGAACCAGGTGGCGGCGAGGCCCGGGCCCCAGACGTCGGTGTCGATCCGGCCCTCCACCTCGCCCTGCGGCGTGGGGAAGCCCTGGGTGATGCGGATGCGGGCCACGGGCCCGTCGGTGTCGTAGGAGTCGACCTGCGGCATGGGCGGCCGGTCCAGCGGCTTCCCGTCGTTCATGGCGATCTGGTACTCGAGGAGATGGGCCTGGATGTGGGCCGCGTCCACCTGGGTCTCGGCGATCTCCTGCCAGTGGCAGCCCAGCCGGTAGTGCCGGCGGAACACCTCGCTGAAGCCGCCGTCCGCCTCGAGCTCGTCGAAGCCGGGCAGCTCCCACTGGGGCTCCAGCTCGTCCGGGTGGTACCAGGCGAACACCATCCCGTTGCGCTCGACGGTGGGGTACGTGCGGACCTTCGCCTTGCGGTTCAGCCGGTCCGAGTAGGGGATGTCGACGCACCGGCCCTCGGCGTCGAACTGCCAGCGGTGCAACGCGCAGCGGAGGCAGTCGCCCTCGACCGTGGAGCGGATGGCGAGGTGTGCCCCCATGTGCGGGCAGAAGGCGTCCCAGGTGTGGGCCGTGCCGTGCTCGTCGCGCCACAGCGCGAGGTGCCGGCCGAAGTAGTGGGCCTTGCGGGCCTCGCCCGCGGGGATCTCGTCGCTCCAGGCCACCTGGAACCAACCGAACGGCATGGGCATCGGATAGCGCCTCACCGGAACCTCCCAGCTCACGTCGCCCCGCGGCACCGCCCTCGTTGCCGCATCGAGCCTGGGCAGAGGGTAGCGAACGCGATTCGAAAGGGGAAGGCGAGGTCCGGTGTCGCTGTCCGTCGGTCAGTTGCGCGACCGGGGCCGTCAGTCCCGTTCGTTAGTTTCACCGCCGTGCTGAGCGTGACGGTGGCCGACCGGCCGGAGGAGCTCCTCGAGGAGCTGGTGGCGCTGCTGTCCGTCCCGCCGGCCGACCCGTTCACGCCGGAGTGGGTGTCGGTCCCCAGCTTCGGCATGCGCATCTGGCTGCAGGAGCGCCTCGCCGGCCGGCTCGGGGCCTCGGCCCCCGGGGCGGGTGACGGCGTGGTGGCCAACGTGCAGATGCCCTTCCCCGGGGAGCTCCGCTGGGCCGCCCTCCGCGCCGGTGCCGCCGACGATCCACCGGCCCCCGGGCCCGCCGATCCCTGGGAACCGTCCCGGCTGGCCTGGGCGGTGCTCGAGGTGCTGCAGTCGCCGCCCGACGGGCTCGCCCACCTCTCCGGCGCCGCCTCCCTCGGAGCGCGGGCGCTCGCGGTGGCCGACCTGTTCGACCGCTACGACGTCCACCGTCCCGCGATGCTCGCCCGGTGGACCGCCGGCGACGACGTCGGCGCCACCGGCGAGGCGCTGCCGGCGGAGCGGTCCTGGCAGCCCGAGCTGTACCGCACGCTGGTCGCCCGGCTCGGCGCCCGGTACCCCGGCCTCCGGCCACCGTCGGTGCGGCTGCGGTCCGTCCTCCCCGCGATCGCCGACGCCCGGCTCGCGCCGCTCGACCGTCACGGGCGCCCGCTCCCCACCCGATTGGTGCTGTTCGGCGCCGCCACGCTCACGGCCGAGCAGCTGTCGGTGCTCCGGGCCGTCGGTCGGCGCGACGACCGGCACGTGCACGCCCTGCTGCTGTCCCCGTCCGCGGCCTCCTCGGCCCGGCTCGCCGCCGAGCACCGGGTCGCGGAGGGCGACGCACTGCTCCCGCCGTCCGTCCCCCGCTCCGACGACCCCGCCGGGGCCGCGGCGCATCCGCTGCTGGTGGGGTGGGGCCGGCGCCCGCTCGAGACGGGGATCCTGCTCGGCGCCGCGGGCCTCGAACCCCGGGCCCTGTCGCCGTCCGCTCGGCCCGGGGGCACGGCGCTGCTCGCCCGGGTGCAGGCCCGGCTGCGCGCCGGGGAGCCGCCCGTGGCCGACGGGGGGCCCGACGGCTCGGTGCAGTTCCACGCGGCGCCCGCCGCCTCCCGGCAGGTGGAGGTGCTGCGCGACGTCCTGCTCGGCCTCCTCGCGGAGGACCCGACGCTGCAGGAGTCGGACATCCTCGTGCTGTGTCCCTCGCTCGAGCGCTTCGCCCCGGTCATCGGCGCGGTCTGGGGCGCACCGGCCGCGCCGCGGGAGGAGCCCGACCCCGCCACGGCACCCGCGCTGAGGTACCGCGTCGTGGACCGCTCGACCGGTGCCGCGAACCCGGTGCTCGACGGGCTCGCGCACCTGCTGGAGCTCCTCCCGGGCCGCTTCGACGCCGGCGCGGTGGAGGAGTTCCTCCGGCTGCCCGCCGTCCGCCGGCGCTTCGGCCTGGGTGAGGAGGAGGACGCCCTGCTCTCCCGCTGGGTCGAGCGCGCCTGCATCCGGTGGGGCCTCGACGGTCCGCAGCGGGAGCGGTGGGGCGTCCCCGCGGATCGTCACGCCAACTCCTGGGCGTCGGGGATCGAGCAGCTGCTCGTCGGGGTGGCCCTCGGTGAGCCGTTGCGGGAACCGGGCCCCCAGCCGCTGGCCGTGGGCGCCGTGCTCCCGTTGCCGATGGAGGCGGGCTCGCTGGTCGCCGCCGGGCGTCTGGCCGTCGCGGTGCGCTCGCTCGCCGCCGTCGCCGTGGAGCTCGGCGCGCCCGATCTGCGCCGCGACGTCGCCGGGTGGGCGGAGGCGCTGGCCGGGGCCGCGGATGCCCTCCTGGAGACGGAGTCCACCGAGCGGTGGCAGCGGGCTCGGCTCGACCAGGTCCTCGCCGGCCTCGTGGCCGACGCAGCGGAGGGCACGGAGTTCCGGTTGGCCGACGTGCGGCGCCTCCTCACGGCCCGGCTCGCCGGGCCGGGCCGGGCGGGGTCCCCCGGGGTCGGGAGCATCACCGTCACCACGCCCGCCCAGATGGCCAACGTGCCGGCGCGGGTCGTCTGCCTGCTCGGCCTCGACCAGGACGCGCTCCCCGTCGGGCGCGCCGGCGGCGACGACGTGATGGCCCTCGCGCCCCAGGTCGGTGACCGGGACCTCCGTGCCGAGGCGCGGGCGGAGCTGCTCGCGGCCGTCGGGGCGGCGCGCGACACGCTCGTGGTCACCTACTCGCACCGCGACGTGCGCACCGGTGCGCCGGTCCCCCGCGCCGTGGTCCTCGAGGAGCTGCTGGCCGCCGTCGCCGCGACGTCCGGCACCGACGCCGCGGCCCTCGTCACCGAGCACCCCCGCCAGGGGTTCGATCCCGCCAACTTCACGCCGGGCCCGTCCGGCCGTCCGTTCTCGTTCGACCCGCAGGGTCTGCAGGGTGCCGAGGCCGTGCGCGAGCAGGGCGAGCTGTCGGGCTCCGGCCTCCTTGTCACGTCGCGCCTCGACGGTGGTGACGCCACGGTGGTCGACCTGGCCGACCTCCGCCGGTTCCACCGCCAGCCGGTGGCCCACTTCCTGATGAACCGCCTGCACCTGTCCACCTGGGCGGGCGACGACGCGGGCGCGGCGGAGCTGCCCACCGGGCTGTCGCACCTCGAGGTGATGGCGCTGGGCGACGAGCTCGTCCGGCTCGTCCTCGCCCTCCCGGACCCGGCCGCGGCGCTCGTCCTCGACGACGGGCGCCCGGTCGACCCGACGGTCGCCCGCCTGCTGTCCGCCTGGGCGGCCCGCGGCGCGCTGCCCCCCGAGCCCGTGTGGGCGGAGGTGCTCGGGCCGGTGTTCGCCGAGGTGTCGCTGCTCGTGGAGGAGGTCCGCCGCCGGGGCATCGAGGAGCTCCCCTCCGGGGTGCATCCCGTGGACCTCGCCCTCCCGGGCGGCGTGCGCCTCCACGGCACGGTGACCGGTTGCGCCGACGGGCCCGCCCCCGGGCCGGTGGCCGTGTCCTTCGTCCGGGCGAAGCCGCACCGGACCGCCCACCTCGCCGTCGACCTGCTGGCCCTCACCCTCGCCCGGCCCGAGGTGTCGTGGCGGGCCCTGGGCGTGTGGCGGAACGGGGAGTCGGGCGGGACCGAGCCCACGGCAGCCGTGCTGCGGGTGCGGGGCGAGGACCCGGTGGCCACCGCGACCACGGCGTTGGGGACGTTGCTGGAGCAGTACCGCGACGGCCTGCGCATCCACCTCCCGCTGGCGGACCGCACCTCCTACGCGGCGGCGATGGAGGGGCGGGGGGCGGCGTCGAAGCGGTGGGGCGACCCCGAGAGCGTGCAGTTCCTGTCCCGCGAGTGCGCGGTCCCGGCCCACGTGGCGGCCTTCGGTCCGCTCACCTTCGACGACCTCGAGCTGCTCGTCGTCGACGGGTTCACCCTGGAGTCGGAGGCGGAGCGGCTGTGGGGCACCCTCGCGACCGCCGTGGAGGGCATCGGCGCGTCGGCGGAGGTGCCCGCATGACCCGCGCCCCGTTCGACGTGACCGACCCCCTCCCGCTGGGCCGCACCACCCTCATCGAGGCCAGCGCGGGCACGGGGAAGACGTACGCGCTCACCGCGCTCGCCGTCCGGCTCGTGGCGGAGGAGGACCTGCGGATCGACCGGATCCTGCTGGTCACGTTCACCCGCGCCGCCACCGCGGAGCTCCGTGACCGGGTCCGGACCAAGCTCCAGGAGGCGCTGCAGCACCTCGAGGACGGGTGCCCGGCCGACGAGGGCGATCCCGTGCTGGTCGCGATCGGCGCCTGCGACGCCGAGGAGCGGGCCCGGCGGCTCGAACGGCTCCGGGTCGCGTTGCGCGACTACGACACCGCCTCGATCAGCACCATCCACGGCTTCTGCTCCCAGATCCGCGCCGGCCTCGGCATCTTCCGAGACGAGTACCCCGACGCGGTGCCGCAGGAGTCGGAGGCGGAGGTCATCCGCCAGGTGTGCGCCGATCGCTTCTTCGCCCTGCAGGAGGCCGGCACACCGCTCGGGGCCTGGACCCTCGACAAGCTCACCACGGTCGTGGCGAAGGTGCGCACGCTCGCCGAGTGCGCCGTCGACGCCGAGTCGGCGCACAGCGGGGTCCGCCCCGACGACGCGGCCGCCGTCGAGTTCGTGCGGTGGGTCGCGGGGGAGGTGGACCGTCGCCTCGACGCCGCCGGCGCGCTGTCGTACCGCACGCTGGTCACCTCCGTCCGCGACCTGGTGGTGGCCGACGCCGACCTCGCCGCGGTCGTCGGCGAGCAGTTCGACGCGGCGCTCATCGACGAGTTCCAGGACACCGACGCGGTCCAGTGGGCGATCTTCGAGCGGGTGTTCGCGTCCCGCCACACCACGCTGGTGCTCGTCGGCGATCCCAAGCAGGCGATCTACGGCTTCCGGGGCGGTGATGTGTTCACGTACCTCGACGTGGCCGATGCCGCTGAGGTGCGGGTGCTGGGGGTCAACCAGCGCTCCGACCCCGCGGTCGTGGCGGCGATGAACGCGATGGGCGAAGGCCAGACGTTCGGCGAGCGGATCGCGTACGAGCGGGTCGCCCCCTCGGAGCGTCACCGCGGCCGGCGCCTCGTGCGTCCCGACGGCACGGCGGCGCCCGGGGTGCGGGTGCGGATGGTGGTCGACCCGACCGTGGTGGGGTCGACCGACCACAAGATCCCGGTCGGCAAGGCCCGGCGCCGGATCGCCGCCGACCTCGCGGACGTGGTGGCCGACCTCGTGGCGCACGCCGGGTCCCCGGGTCACCGGGTGGAGGGCGGCCGGCCCGACGACGGCCCGATCCGCCCCGGCGACGTGGCCGTGCTCGTCGGCTCCCGGTCGCACGGGCCGATGGTGGCCGAGGCGCTGGCCGCCCGTGGTGTGCCCGCGGTCCTCCGGCTGGCCGACAGCGTGGCCGAGAGCGAGGCGGCCGGCCAGTGGCGCACTCTGCTCGAGGCGCTCGACCGTCCGGCCTCGGTGGGCCGGGCGACGGCGGCCGCGCTCAGCTGGTTCTTCGGGTGGGACGCCCCCTCGGTCGCCCGCGCGATGGCCGCGCTCGACGGGAGCACGGAGCCCGCTGCGCTCGATGCCGGACGGGAGCTCGTGGCCCTCCAGCACGAGCTGCAGGAGTGGCGCGAGCTCCTCGTCGTGCAGGGCGTGCCGGCGGTCCTCGGCCGCGCCCGCCGGCGCCCCGGTTTCACCCGCCGGGTGCTCGGTCAACGCCGCGGCGAGCGCGACCTCACCGACCTCGAGCACGTCGCTGAGCTCCTGCACACCACCACCCCGGGTCCCGGTCGGGGCATCTCACCCGCCTCCGCACTGCTGGCGCTCGACAACCTCGCGGGCGGGGAGTCGGGCGAGGTGGCGGCGGACGCACTGCAGCGGCGCATCGACTCTGACGCCGGCGCGGTCGAGATCCTCAGCGCCCACTCGTCGAAGGGCCTCGAGTTCAAGGTGGTGCTGCTGCCGTTCCTCTGGAGCGACGCGATGCGCACGCAGGCGTCCACCCCGTACTCGTTCCACCACGACGGCCGCCACCACCTCGACCTGTCGTCGAAGGGGCCCGACGCCCGGAACGAGGGCAAGGAGCGCAAGCCCGAGAGCTGGGCCCCCGATCCCTGCGGGTGGTCCCGCGACCAGGCCTGCGGCGACCAGCAGCGGCTCACCTACGTCGCCGCCACCCGGGCCCAGCACCAGCTCGTCGTGTGGTGGGCCGCCGGACGGGGGAAGGAGAAGGCCGGGCTCGGGCGCCTGCTCTTCGGCCGCCCCGAGACGGGCGAGAAGAAGGATGCCCCTGTCACCGACTCCACGCCGCCCAGGTACCCCGCGGCGGACGCTCAGGTGGAGTTCGTGCGGAGCCGGTTCGCCCACGTACCCGAGATCGAGGTGGACGAGGTGGGTCCGATCGAGGGTGACCCCACGAGGGTCCGCTTCGAGGAGCCGCCGCCGGCCGCCCTCGCCGTCGCCCGGCTCGATCGTCCGCTGCACCGGGCCGCCGAGCGGCTGTCGTTCTCGGGCCTGTCGCGGCGGGCCGGGGGCCACGGCCACGGCGCCGCCGATCCCGACGACCCCACCGCCGGCGATTCCGGGGCCGACGACGAACTGCCCGACGACGGGACGTCCGCCGCGGAGCGGCCGGCCGCCGCCCCGTCGCGGGGTGCGGACTGGGAACGGGTGTCGGCCTACGAGGGGCTGGGCGGCGGCGTCCAGCTCGGCAACGTCGTGCACCGGGTGCTCGAGCTCACCGACTTCACCGACTCGTCGCTCGCCGACGCGCTGCAGGCCCAGCTCGTGTCGCCCTCGCTCGGCGAGCCGGTCACCGACGCCCAGCGCGGCGGTCTCGCGCCGGCGCTCGTGGCCACGCTCACCACGCCGCTCGGGCCGGACCTCGGCGGGATCACGCTGTCCCGGCTGGCCCGCCGCGACCGCCTCGACGAGCTCGACTTCGCGCTGCTGATGCATCCGAACCGGTTCGACCCGGGGGGTGTGCCCCGTCCGTCGGTGAGCGCCGGGGACCTGGGGCGCCTGGTCGCCGAGCACACCGCGGGGCCGATCCAGGAGTGGGCACGCCGCCTGGAGCGCGGCCTGGCCCACGTGGAGCTCGACGGCCTCCTCGTCGGTGGCATCGACCTGGTGCTGCGCACCGGCCCGGCGGATGCGCCCCGGTTCTCGGTGGTCGACTACAAGACCAACTTCTTCGGGACCCCGGGCGCCACCGACGTGCTGGCCAACTACCACCCCGCGGTCCTCGTCGACCGGATGGCGGCCACCGACTACCCCCTGCAGGCGCTGCTCTACACGGTGGTCCTGCACCGGTACCTGCGCGGCCGGCTCCCCGGCTACCGGCCCGAGGTCCACCTGGGACCGGCCGGCTACCTGTTCGTCAGGGGCATGGCCGGGCCCGCCACGCCCACCGACGAGCGGGGTACACCGGCCGGGGTGTTCACCTGGCACCTGCCCGTCGGGCTCGTGGAGGCCACCGACCGGCTCCTCGCCGGGGCGGAGGTGGCGCCGTGACCCTCGATGCGTTCCTCGACGCCGGGGTGCTCGACCCCGGTGACGTGGCCGTGGCCACCACGCTCGGCGGCCTCGTGCCCGGTACCCACGCCGACGTGGCGCTCGCGATCGCCCTCGCCACCCGGGCGCCCCGGGTCGGCTCGGTCTGCGTGGACCTGCGCGACATCCGGGAGGTCGTGGTGAGCCGGCTCGAGGAGTCCGCGGCCCCGGCGGTGGTCGACGCCGCCGCGCCCGCCGAGTTCGTGGCCGAGCCCCCGGTGGCCGAGGACCGCCTCGCCGTGGGCGCCACCGGGCCCGTCGACCTCGGGGCGCTCCCGTGGCCCTCGCCCGCGGAGTGGCGTGACCTGCTGCGCGCGTCGCCGCTCGTCCGGACGACCGGCGACGCCGCCGACCCCGACGACCTCCTGCTCCGGCCGTTGGTGCTCGACGGTCACCTCCTGTACCTCGACCGTTTCCACGTGCTCGAACAGCACCTCGCGGACGACCTCCTCGCCCGGGCCGCCGCGGCCGACATCGCCGAACCCACCGGGCCCGCCACCGCGGTGCTCGAACTGGTGGACCGCAACGGCCGCCGCCTCGATGCCACCCAGCTCGCCGCGGCCCGCGCCGGGCTCACCGACCGCTTCGTGGTGATCCCGGGCGGTCCCGGCACGGGCAAGACCACCACCGTGGCCCGCCTCCTCGCCGCGCTGCTCGAGGAGGACCGGCTCGCCGGCGTTTCGCGCCGCGTCCGTCTGGCCGCCCCCACCGGCAAGGCTGCGGCCCGCATGACCGAGGCGGTCCGCCAGGCCGCCGCCGCGCTGGAGGGCCTCGTCGCCCCCGAGGTGCTCGAGGGCCTGCTCGGGCTCGAGGCCACCACCATCCACCGGCTGCTCGGTCGGAGCCCGCGCCGCGTCGGGTTCCTCCACGGTCCGGACGACCCGCTCGAGTGCGACGTGCTCGTGGTGGACGAGACCTCGATGGTCAGCCTGGCCCTGATGGCGCACCTGCTGTCGGCGGTCGCGCCGGAGACGGTCGTGGTGCTCGTCGGCGACCCGGACCAGCTCGCCAGCGTGGAGGCCGGGTCCGTGTTGGGCGACGTCGTCGGGACCGGCGACCGTCCCGCGCCGCCCGCCACGCTGGCGCCGTGCGTCCACCGGCTGGGCACCGTCCACCGGCAGGCCGACGACTCCACCGTCCGGGTGCTCGCGGCGGCGGTCGCCGGCGGCGACGCCGACGAGGTGGTGACGCTGCTCCGGGCCGGCGCCGAGGACCTCGTGTGGATCGATCCCGAGTCCGGCGACGACGCGCGCTCCGTCGTGGAGCGGGAGGTCCGCCGGGCGGCCCGCCGGGCGGTCGAGCGGGCCGAGGACGGCGACGCGGCCGGAGCGCTCGAGGAGGTCCTCACCACCAAGGTGCTGTGCGGCCGTCGCCGGGGCGCGGGCGGGGTGGAGGGCTGGAACCGGGCGGTGGAGGCGTCGTTGCCCCACGGCCTCGTCGACCGGGCCGGGTGGTACCCGGGCCGGCCGGTGATGGTGCTGCGCAACGACTACGTGAACGAGGTGTTCAACGGCGACGTGGGTGTGGCGGTGCGCGGCGACGTCGCCGACCGCTACGTCGTCGTGTTCCCCCGCGGCGCCGACGGCTCGGAGCTCCACCGGGTGGAGTCGGTGCGGCTCGACAAGGTGGCCTCGCAGTGGGCGATGAGCATCCACAAGAGCCAGGGATCGGAGTTCGACCACGTGGTGGTGTCGCTCCCGCCCCCGCCGTCGCGGATCCTCACCCGGGAGCTGCTCTACACGGGCATCACGCGGGCCCGGCGCCGCCTCACCGTGGTCGCCACCGAGGCCTCGATCCGCGCGGCGGTGGATCGTCCGGTGGCCCGGGCGACGGGGCTCGCCGCCCGCCTCGCCGACTGACGACGCTCAGAGGATGCGGGTGGCCGAGGCCAGCCCGTTGAGCCGGGCGTTGTTCACGATGATCCCGTACTCGGAACCCTTCGCCTCCACGACGCGTCCCGCGCCCAGGTACATCGTGATGTGCTGGCTCGCGGCCGGGCCGTAGCCGAGCAGGTCGGTCGGGGCGAGCTGTTCCACCGGCACCGGCGGGCCCGAGCGGGCCTGCGTGCCGGAGAAGTGGGCGAGGCGGACGCCGCCCTCGTACCAGGCCCTCATCAGCAGACCCGAGCAGTCGAACACGGTCGGCCCGGCGCCGGCCCACACGTACTGCTTGCCCACCTGCTGGAGCGCGAAGAGCATCACGTTCAGGCGGCGGGCATCGAGCGCGGTCCAGGCGGCGAGGAGCTGGCGGGCCACCGCGCCGGCGCCGGCGCCGGTGGCGGGGGCCGCACCGTCCGTGCCCGGCACGGTGGTCGTGGTGGTCGTCGTCGTGGTGGTCGTGGTCGTCGACGGGGAGGGTCGGCCCGGGATCGGGTACGCACCCGGCGTGGGCCCGGCCACCATCACCGCCAGGCGTTCGAGGTCGGCCGCGGCCTGCTGCTCCGCCGCGGCCGCCGCCGGCGCGTCGCCGGCCTGGGCCAGGGAGGCCGCCGCCTTCTTCCGGTAGCCGACCGAGGCCGCGGTGCGGGCGATCTCGGTCGGGCCCACCGGTACGGCGTCCGCCGTGTCGAACGCGCCGTTGATCTTGTCCTGCAGCGCCGCCCGGGCCTGCTCGAGCTGGGCGGCCTCCGGTGCGGTCGCCTCGAGGTCCGCCCGGGTCTGCGTGAGCTGCTGCTCCAGGCCCGGGATGGCGGCGCGCAACGCCTCGATGGTGGCGTTGTCGACGCGCTCGAGACCCTCCACGATCGTGAGGAGGCGGACCCGGTCGGTGTCGACCTGGATGCGCGACTCCACGAACGAACCGCCGTTGATGAACGCGCTCACCGCTCGGGCCCGGCGCTTGGACTGCAACGCGTCGATCCGGGCCCGGGTGTCGGTGCCCTGCTGCTCGAGCTGCGCGATGCGGGCGGTCAGGCCGTCACGGCGGACCTGAAGCTCCTGCTGGGCCTGGATCACCCGGGAGAGCAGGAACTGCGTGGCCTCGAGGGTGTCGTCGGGAGGGATGGCGAAGCGCGGGGCGAGCGCCCAGCCGCCCACGCCGGTGGGGCGGGGCGCCGGGTCGGTGTCCGCGGGATCCTCAGGGAGGAGGGGCGGCACGGTGGTGCCGGGATCGTCGGGCACCGTGGTCGTGGTCGTCCCGTCGGGCACCGTCGTGGTGGTGGTCGAGGTGGTGCTCGTCGTGGAGGTGGTGGAGGACGTGGTCTCGTCCGGCACGGTCGTGGAGGTCGTGCCGTCCTGGGCGCCGACGCGCGGCGCCGCGCCCATCACCAGCGCGGTGAGGAGCAGTGATCCCAGAAGTGCTCGCGTGCGTCGTTGCATGTGCGCGTCCGTGGCGGGGCCGATGCCCGAAGGGGTCCCGCCCGGGGGTCCCGCCGTCCGAACGCTCAGCGTAACGGGGCCCGGGGAAAAACCGCCAGCGGGTCACGGAGCGTGTCGCCGACCCGCGGAGCGTGAACGAGGTGTACTGAAAGGTGTGGTTGGCCGTCCGTTGGCCCGGCGTTCACCGGCGGCGTTGCAGGGCGTGGTACAGCCCCTTCTGGGAGCCGTGCAGACCGAGGAACTGCTCGTGGCGCCGCTCGAGCAACTCGGCCGCGGCCGGGTCCGGGCGGAACACCCGGTCCACCGCCACCCGGTCCGCGAGCTCGTCCGGGCGCAGGCGACCGGTGACCAGGCCGCCGAAGAGCCCGGCGCCCCGGACGCTCGCGAGCAGCGGCTGCTCCACGCGGTGCACCGGCCGGCCGAGGACGTCGGCCTGGACCTGGCACCACACGTCGGACTGGGCGCCGCCGCCGATCATCCGCAGGTCGCGGATGGAGTGCTTGAGCACCTTCTCGCTCGCCTCGAGCAGCCAACGGAGCTGGTGGGACACGCCCTCGAACACCGCGCGCACCATGTCGGCCCGGTCGTTGTCGATGCCGAGGTTCAGGAAGCTCGCGCGCATCGCGGTGTCGGCCACGGGCGAGCGCTCGCCCTTGAGCCAGGGCGCGAACATCACGCCGTTCGCGCCCGCGGGCACGCGCGCCGCCACGGCGTCGAGGTCGCGCAGGTCCACCTCGCCGCGGCCGAGGCCGTCGTCGGGTGCGACCACCATGTCGCGGAGCCACTCGAGGCTGACGCCGCCGCAGTCGTGGTTGTTCACCAGGACGTACCGCCCCGGCAGCGCGGCCGGCACGGTGGCCATCTGGTTCTGCAGCGAGGTGCGCTTGTCGGGCACGTGGCAGCCCACCCACGCGGACGTGGAGATGGTGAGGTGCCCGTGGTGGTCGTCGATCGCGCCGGAGCCGAGCGCGGCCGTGTGCAGGTCGGGCAGGCCGGTCACCACCGGGGTGCCGTCGGGGACGCCGAGCGCGGCGGCCACGTCGGGCAGCACCGGGCCCACCTCGGACCGGATGGGCAGCAGCGTCGGCAGTCGCGACGGGTCGGTGCCGGCGAGCTTCACCAGCACCGGGTCGTAGCGGGTGGCGTCGAGGCCCCGGTTGTCGGTCAGCCACGACAGCAGCTGGGTCGCCTGGGTGGCCGCGGCCCGCCCGGTGAGGCGAAGGTTCAGGTAGTCGATCGGCTCGAGGAACACCGCCGTACGTGCGTAGGTCGCGGGCTCCTCCTCCCGGATCCAGAGCCGGTGGCCGAGCGGGTCGTTGCCCTGCGGGGTCGGGGCACCGCCGGAGCGGCGGATCCACTCCAGGGCCACCCTCGGCCGGTACCCGTCCACGGCCATGCGGCCGCCGAGTGCGGCGGCCGACAGGCGGGCGGCCCGCTGGTCGAGCCAGAGCATGCAGTCGCCGACGGCGTTGCCCTCGGCGTCGACCGGCACGGTCGAGCCCCACTGGCCGGTGCAGGCAATCGCCACGACGCGGGCGGGGTCCACCGCTTGGCGGGAGCGCAGCTCGGCGGCCGCCCCGAGTACCGCGGACCACCACTCCTCGGGGTCCTCGACCGCGCCGCCGTCGGGCAGCGTGCGCATCTCGACCCGCCGGTGCTCGTGGTCCACCACCCGGCCGGACAGCTCGACGTACGCGACCTTCGGTCCGCCGGTGCCGAGGTCGATCGCAACGACCACGTCCTCGTCGGTGCCGGCCGGACCGCTCACGACCCAGTCCCGAACGAGAACGGGATCTCCTCACGGACGCCGTCCGGGCCGACGTGTTCGAGCAGGAGCGGCAGCCCGCCACCGGACACGCTCATCGTCGCCACGGTGTCGGCCGCGAGGTCGAGCAGCGGGCCGACCGGCACCACGGCCTCGGGCGGGTGCACGCCGGGACCACCCTCGAGCTGGCCCCGCAGCGAGAGCAGCGTGCCGAGGCCCGCCGGGATGCCCGTGCCCTCGCCCGCGCCCTCTTCGGTGGAGAAGACCGAGGCCTCGTAGGTGTGGGTCGCGTTCCCCTTCGTGCCGGTGACCACCACCTTGAGGCAGCCGCCGGGCCCCGTCACGCCGGCCTCGGCGAGCAGCCGCGGGCGCTCGCGCTGCAACTCGGCCACGATCCCGTCCACGTCGAGCTCGCCCGCGGCCACGAGCGCCTGGGTCATCTCGAAGTAGGCCAGCGGGAAGATCACGCCCAGGTTCGTGGCCCGCTGCAGGTGGGGGAAGACCCGCGGGAGGGTGATCGTCTCGGGGTGCGGGTACGGAAACGCCGGGAAGCGACCCACGCCGTGGAAGTCGACCTCCTTCACGAACGCCCGCCCGCTCTCCTCGAGCTGGCGGACCTCCACGAACCCCCCGTCCACGAAGAGCGGCACGTCGGAGGTCATCGCGTGGATGCGGTGCTTCAGCACCGCCGCGCCCTCCTCCGGCTCGCCGCCGTGGATGTGCATGATGTCCGCGGTGTGGAGCTCGTCGAGGAACCACTCGTCGCAGAGCTTCACGAAGATGTTGGCGAGCCCGGGCGAGTTGCCCATCCCGATCACGGCCCGCACCCCGGCCGCCTCCGCCCGGTCGTGCAGCTCGAGCTGGGCGACGGTGGCGTCGAGGTCGTCGCACACGTCGACGTAGTCCACGCCGGCATCGATCACCGCGGCGAGCGTCGGCGCCCCGAACCGGTAGAAGGGCCCCACGCAGTTGAGGACGACCGTCGCGCCCTCCACCAGGCGGCCCAGCGCCGCGGCGTCGGACACGTCCACGCCGGCGGACTCGAACCGGTCGTCGCCGATCAGCTCCACGGTCGCCCGGGCCGCGTCGGCCGACAGGTCGGCCACCGTCACCCGGCCCGCGTCGTCGGTCGCTGCCAGCGTTCGCGCCGCCACCTGCCCGACGCCGCCCCCGCCGCCGAGCACCACCACGTGTGCATCGCCCATGTCGCCCCCCTCAGTCCGGCAGCGAGAGCTGCTGATCCATCATGTCGGCCATCACCATCTTGATGAAATCGTCGGCCTCGTCGGTCATCCCGCCGGCCACGCCGCCGTAGACGGCGCCGCTCTCCGGGGTGTCGTCACGATGCTCTCGGGCCCACGCGACGGCTTCGTTCAGGTCCTCGGCGAAGCGCACGGCCACGTCGGGCTGGGTCTGCGGGCGGGTGACCGCCATGTGCAGGGCGTTCGGGTACTGCTGACCGTTGAACCGCCAGCCCTTGAGCTTCATGCGGTCGTTCACCAGGTAGATGTCGAAGTCGTCGGAGGTGAACGAGAACAGGAAGGTGGGGTCGAGGCCGAGGATCCGCAGGTCGCCGTGCGAGCGGACCGCGTCCTGCATCGCCGCCGCCGTGGAGAAGATCGCCTGCGCGTGGCGCAGGTAACCCTCCCGGCCGTTCTTCACCATCGACGCCCACGTGGAGGCGAGCAGGCCCACCGATCGCGACCCGTCCATCGACGGCGAGCAGTACTTCCCGCCCGTCCAGTCGGTCAGGTAGAAGTACTGCGAGTTGCGCAGTTCGGTGTCGCGGAAGAGCACCACCGAGCTGCCCTTGAAGGCGTAGCCGTACTTGTGCGTGTCGGCCGAGATGGTCGTGACCCCCGGCAGCCGGAAGTCGAAGGTGGGCACCGGGTAGCCCAGCTCCTGGCCCCACGGCAGGATGAAGCCGCCGAGGCACCCGTCGACGTGCAGGCCGACGCCCCGCTCGAGGGCGAGTTCGCTCAGGCGGTCCATCGGGTCCACCGTGCCGTAGCCGTAGTTGCAGGCCGAGCCGATGATGGCGATCGTGTCGTCGTCGATGAGCGCGGCCATCGCCCCCACGTCCACCTGGGTGGTCTCCGGGTCCACCGGCGCCCGGCGCAGCTCCAGGTCGAACAGGTGGCAGGCCTTGTCGAACGCGGGGTGCGCGGTCTCGGGCTTCACCACGTTGAGGCGTCCGGTGCGGCCCTCCGCCCGGGCCTTCTCGCGGTACGACAGCACCGCGTGCGCGATCGACGCGCTGCCACCGGAGGTCACCAGGCCGCCGGGCGTGGTGTCGGTCACCGCGTCGCCGTGGAGCATGTCCAGGGACATGGCGATGATCTCGCCCTCGAAGCGGGTCGCGCTGGGGCAGATGTCGCGCTGCAGCGCGTTGGAGTGGGCGAAGAGGCCGAACGCCTGGGTGAGGAAGGCGTAGTGGTCGTGGTCGCCGCAGTACATGGAGCCCGAGACGTGCCCGCCCTCCCAGTAGCCGTCCTCCTCGGCGGCCATCGTGCGGAGCTCGTCGAGGATCTCCGACTCGTCCCGTCCGTGTTCGGGCATGGCCCGGTTCACGGGATAGCGGTCGGCGTAGGGGTAGGTGCTGCTCACGGCCGCGGATGATAGGGGCGCGGCCGCTCAGAGGCCCTCTTCGGCCATCCCCTCCATCTGCTCCAGCTCCGGGTCCGTCTCGGTGCCCGGTTCCGGCGGGCCCTGGCCGCGGCCCAGGAGTGCGAAGGACACGAGCGGGAACACCAGCACGCTGAGCATGCCCGCGCCCACCAGCGCAGTGGCGTTCTGCGGGCGCATCTTGTTGGTCTCGAGCCCCACCGTGGTGATCACCACGAGCAGGGGCAGGGCGGTGGACTGCAGGAGCGCCAGGGCCGTGCGGTCCCGGAGGTTGAGCACTCCCTTGTAGATGAGGAGTGCGGGCAGGCCGCGCACCGCGAGGAAGAGGGCGAGGAAGATCGGGACCCGCACCGCGGTGGCCGGATCGGCGAGCGCCGTGATGTCGAACTTCATCCCGCTGACGATGAAGAACACCGGGATGAGGAACCCGAAACCGATGGAGTCGAGCCGGGGGGTGAGGATCGCGCCGGCCTCGGTGGGGAGGGCGAGGCGGGCGATGAGTCCCGCCGCGAAGGCGCCGAGCAGCATGTCGAGGCCCAGCTGGGTGGCCAGCGCCACCATCCCGATGATGAGCAGCATCACCACGCGCACGGGCATCTGCGAGGTGGTGCTCAGTTGCACCCGGATGTACTCGAGGAAGCCCGGCGGCTTGGCCCGGGTGGCCGCGGCGGCCACGGCCACTGCGAGGAGCACGAACGCGCCGAGCAGCAGCAGCTCGGTGCCCGGTGCCGAGCTGCCCACGAGCACGGTGAGCATCAGCACCGGACCGAACTCGCCGATGGCCCCGGCGGCGGCGAGCAGGTCACCGAAGGGCGTGCCGAAGAACCCGCGGTCCTTGAGCATCGGCAGCAGTGTCCCGATCGCCGTGGTGGTCAGGGCGAGGCCCACCAGCAGGCTCGAGATCACGAAACCCTGCAGCTGCAGCACGATCGCCACCGAGAAGCCGAGCCCGAGGCTGACGAGCCAGCCGGTGGCGCCACGGTTCAGCGGGGTGCCCTTGAGCCGGGCGAAGTCGATCTCGTAGCCGGCGACGAAGAAGAGGAAGGCGAGGCCGAGGGTGCTGAGGCCCCGCACGAACGGGTCGACCTCGGCCCACCCGAGCACCGCGGGGCCGATGGCGATGCCCAGCCCCAGCTCGAACAGCACCGACGGGATCCGCCACCGCTTGAGGGCCAGGGCCAGCAGCGGGGCCACCACCGCCGCTGCGGCGATCACCACCAGCGACAGCGAGCTCCCCTCGGACATGCGGCGACACGCTAGTGGCGTCGCCTGCAGGCGGGGTGCGTGGTCAGGGGGCGCTGGCGTTCACGCCGGGGGTCGCGCCGTCCCAGGTGAGTCCGGGTGCCGCCACGGAGCGGACCACGATCTCGATGCGGTCGATCGACGGGTTGCCGGTGCGGCGGACGGCGCCGGAGTCGATGACGGCCACGCCGTTCGCCCCGGTCGTGCCGGAGGCGACCGACTCCGACCACGAGGTGTTGCCCCGATTGTCCACCGCCCGCAGGCGGACGGTCACCGAGACGGCCGCGTTGGCGACCGGAGCACCCAGGTCGTCGCGCACGGTCAGGTCGGTCGCGAGCGACCAGGTCGAGGAGCTGCTGGTGCGGCGGGCGTTCGACAGTGTCGCGATCGCCCGGGTGGCCCGCGGGACGGTCGTGGTGGTCGTCGTCGTCGGGCGCACGGTGGTGGTCGTGGTCGACGGGGCCACCGTGGTGGTGGTCGTCGAGGGGGCGACCGTGGTGGTGGTCGACGGCGCCGCCGTGGTCGTGGGGGCGACGGTCGTGGTGGTCGCCGGGGAGGGCACCGTGGTCTCGGCCGCCACCTCCACCCGCGAGGAGTAGGGCGTGGCCATGCCGTTGGCCTGCTGCTGGAACTGGTCCTTGGCCGTGCCCTGCAGGAACTGGACGCCACCGGTGACCGGCACCGCGATCGCCGCGGCGATCAGGGCGTACTCCACGAGCGTCGCGCCACGCTCGTTCCGGCGGGGGCGGCGGGCGGTGCGGTGGGGGCGTGCTCCGAAAATTCACCCATCGTGAGGTGTCGAGCACGCTCCGTCACTGGTCGGAACGTCCCGGCGGGGATGGGAAGATCCCCCAATGACCGACACCGAGCAGGACTCCCCCGATCAGGACCGTTGGGGGGAGATCGACGGCGTGGAGATCACCTTCCCGATCGTCGTGGACGAGATGAACTCCGCCACGCTCACCTTCACCGTCCCGGCCGACGCAGCGCGGGCGTTCGTGCCGGAGGGCTTCGAGGTGCTGGAGGTGGCGCCCGGCTCCGCCATGTTGATCGTGGCGCTCTGCGACTACCTCCGGAACCCGTGGGGCGACTACCTCGAGGTGAACCTGGGCCTGCTCGTGCACCCGGCGGGCCGCCCGGAGGAGGCCGGGGCCTTCCAGTGGCGCATGCCGGTGGACCAGGAGTTCACCTGCGCGGCGGGCAACCGGGTGCTGGGCCTGCCCAAGTCGGTCGAGGACCTCACCGTCGAGTACACCGACGACTCGGTCACCTTCCTCCTGCGGGACGCGGGGGAGCCGTCGCTCACCGTCACGCTGCCGCGCGCCGCAGCTGCGGGCGACCCGGTGCGCGAGACCACGATCACCTACTCGATCCTCGACGGGGCCCCCACCGCGGTGCCGCTCACCATCGACCTGCCCACCGGCGCGGTCGATCCCGCCGCGGTGCGGCTCGAGCTCGGCACCGGCGTGGTGGCCGACGAGCTGCGCTCCCTGGGCCTCCCCGCGGTGCCCGACCTCGCGGCGTGGGGCGAGGGGCTCGGCGGCACCTTCGAGCGGCCGCGCCCCCTGTAGGGATCCCGTCACGCCGCCCGTAGCCTGCGGAGGTGGGAGAACTTCTCTCCAAGACGCTCCCGCTGGCCCTGGGAGCGGCGGTCAGTCCGACGGTGCTCGCGCTCGGCCTGCTCATCCTGAGCTCGCCCCGGCGGCCCGTGGCCCGCGGGCTCGCCTACACCGCCGGCGTGCTCGTCGTCCTCGGCGGGCTCACCGCCATGGGCCTGCTCGTGACCCACCACGGCACGGGCATGGGGTCCGACCGCAACCCGGTCACCCGGGCCATCGACGGCACGATCGGCGTGGTCCTGCTGCTGCTCGCCGTGCACACCGTGCTGCGCATGCTGACCACCGACAAGGACGCCCCGCACGACCCGGCCCCGCCGACGAGCGCGGCGAGGGCCACCGGTCTCGGCGCCGCCCTGCTGCTCGGCATGGCGATGATGGTCGCCAACTTCTCCACGATCCTGCTGTACCTGCCGGCGATGCGGGAGGTCTCCGCGGCCCGGGTGCCGGTGGACGACAAGGTAGTGGTGGTGGCGATCGTGTTCCTCATCACGTCGCTCCCGGCCACGTTGCCGATGGTGACCCGTCTGGTGGCCCCCGGTCCGTCGGCCAGGTGGTTCGACGCGATGCACGCGTGGGTGGCGCGGCACCAGCGGACCATCGGGCTGGTCGTCGAGGTGGTGTTCGGGGCGTACCTGCTGTTCAAGGCGCTCTAGCCGGAGCGGGCCGGGTCGGGGCGGTAGCGTCCGCGGCCGATGAGCACCGACCTGCCCACCACCCAGCACCGCATCGTCCTACGCCGTCGGCCCGAGGGGCTGCTGGCCCACGCCGACGTCGAGGACGTGGAGGTGCCGCTCCCGCCGCTCGAGGAGGGCGAGGCGCTCCTGGCCAACGAGGTGCTCGGCATCGACGCCTCGGTGCGTTCGTGGCTCAGCCCGGCCAAGGGCTATCTCCCGCCGGTGGAGCTCGGCGAGGGCGTGCGCTGCTCCACGGTCGGCCGGGTGGTGGCGAGCCGGTGCCCGGCCTACGCGGTGGGCGACGTGGTCACCACGCTCGGGGCGTGGGAGGAGTTCACCGTCATCCGCGACGACCTGTTCTCCACGTGGCTGTCGGGTCCGGACCCGGGCTACGACACCACGGCCTTCCTGGCTCTCTACGGGTCCACCGGCTGCACCGCCTACATCGGGATGCTCGAGATCGCGGACGTGAAGGAGGGCGAGACCGCGGTGGTCTCCGCCGCGGCGGGCGCCACCGGGTCGGTGGCCGCACAACTCGCCAAGCTGCGCGGCGCGCGGGTGATCGGCATCACCGGCTCCGACGAGAAGTGCCGGTGGCTGATCGAAGAGGTGGGCCTCGACGGCGCGATCAACCACCGCACCGAGGACATCTCCGCCCGGATGAAGGAGATGGGTGCCCGCGCGGATGTGTTCTTCGACAACGTGGGCGGCCCGGTCCTCGACGCCGTGCTCAGCCGGCTGGCCCTGCACGCCCGGGTCGTGCTGTGCGGCGCGATCGCCACGTACAACGACACGGAGAAGTCGCCGGGCCCCTCGAACTACCTCAACCTGATCCAGCAGAGGGCCACCATGACGGGCTTCCTGTCGCTCGACGACATCCCGCGGTTCCCGGAGATCGGGGCGCAGCTACGGGAGTGGGAGCAGGAGGGCCGGCTCCGGTACCACGCCGAGGTGTTCGAGGGCCTGGGGTCATCGGTCGACGCGCTCAACGCGATGTTCACCGGCGCGAACACCGGCAAGATCGTCATCCGCCTCGGGTGACGCCGGTGCCCGACTACGTCCGCATCTGGGCCGACGACGCCGGCGAGAGCCATCTCGAGGACGTGACGCTGCCACGGACGGTGTCGCCCGCCGAGCCGGGTGTGGCCGAGCTGTGGGTAGCCGATCCGGTGGCCGTGGACCGGCTGCACTTCCTCGTCGTGAAGGCGGCGGAGCAGTCGCCCGACTGGCACCGAGGGCCCCGGCGGCAGTTCGTGACGTTCCTCGACGGCTGGGTGCGCATCACCGTCAGCGACGGCGAGGAGCGGGTGCTCCCGGCCGGGTCCACCGTGCTCGTGGAGGACCTCCACGGCCGGGGCCATGTGACCGAGCACGAGCCGGGCGACCGGCGCGTGTTGGTCATCCCCCTCGACCCCTGAACACGCCCGCTCCGACGTCTGCGGAGGTTGGAGCGGCCCGGAGGCGACCGAGGACCCCTATTCCTCGGTGGGGAGGGGGCGGCGGCGGGTCTGCTTGGTCTCGGCGCGCCGGCGCTTGCCCTCCAGCCGTCGGGTCTGTGACCCGCGGGTGGGTCGCGTGGCGGTCCGCGGCCGAGGCGCGGCCATTCCGTTCCGCAGGCGCGAGGCGAGCCGCTGGCGGGCGAGGGCCCGATTGCGGTGCTGGGACCGCTCGTCGTCGGCCACCACCCGCAGCTCGGGACCGAACCGGCCGACGAGCCGCTCGCGCTGCGCGTCGGAGAAGGTCGGACACACCGTCAGGTCGAGCCGCAGCTCCACTCGCGTGCTCGACCGGTTCGCGTGCTGGCCCCCCGGTCCGCCCGACGGGGTGAAGCGCTCGTCGAGGCACCACGCCGGCACCACCAGGCCCGGGCGGATCTCCAGCGGCTCGTCGGGCGCGGGCATCCGGGGAGGGTACCGTCGGCCGGTGCTGAGCGAACCGGCCGGAGCCCTCGACGGACTGGAGCCCGCGGCCCGCGCGTACCTCGACCTGCTGATGCGCTGCCTCACCCGCGAGGCCTTCCTCGACCAGGAGTGGTGGGACGCGGACCTGCGGGACTGGCCCGGCGGGCGCGACGCGGTCCTCCCGGTGCTGCGCGAGCGGGACTGGCGTGTGGTCCGCCGGGGCAATCCCGCGGCCCGCGCCGAGGGCCGCGACTGGCCCCCGACCGCGGAGACCATGATCGGCACCGCCCGGCTCACCAACGTGGCCGAGTGCTGCGTCGCCGCCCTCCACGACGGCGTCCCCGGCGACCTGATCGAGACCGGTGTGTGGCGCGGTGGCACCACCGTCCTCATGCGCGGCGTGCTGGCCGCGCTGGGCGACGAGGACCGTCACGTCTGGGTGGCCGACAGCTTCGAGGGGCTCCCCGTGCCCGACGAGCGCTATCCGGCCGACGCGCACCTCGACTGGTCGCACGTGGACGTGCTGAAGGTGGACGCGGACGCGGTGCGCGCCAACTTCGGCCGCTACGGCCTGCTCGACGACCGCGTGCGGTTCCTCGAGGGCTGGTTCGCCGACACCCTGCCCGGCGCGCCGATCGACCGGCTGGCGGTGCTGCGCCTCGACGGGGACCTCTACGGCTCGACCATGGACGCGCTCACCGCGCTCGAGCCGAAGGTGTCGCCCGGCGGGTTCGTGCTCGTGGACGACTACGGCGGCTGGGCGTCGTGCCGGGAGGCGGTGGACGACTACCGCGCCGAGCGAGGGATCACCGCACCGATCCAACAGGTGGACTGGACCGGCGTGTGGTGGCGGAAGCACTGACCGTCCGCCGGTGCTGGGTGCCCACCGCGGCACCGCCGACCGCGGCGACCACCGCCACCGCGAGCAGCGCCGGGCTCACGCCGAGCCGGTCGAACAACCATCCCATGGCCAGTGCCCCGGCGGCAGCCGCGGCGGACACGATCAGGAAGAAGACGCCGATCATCCGGCCGCGGATCCGCTCCGGGGTGTCGAGCTGCAGCGCGCTGGTGCCCGCCACGTAGACCATCTCCCACGAGAGCCCCACCACGAGCAGGCCCAGCAGGTCGGACGCGAGTCCCGGCCCGGCGCCCACCAGCAGGGTGCCCAGCGCGCTGAGCAGCACGCCGACCACCAGCACCGTCCGTGCCCGGTGTCCGTCCGCGAGCACCTTCCCCAGGAACGTGTTGCCGATGATGGCGCCCGCGTTGATGGTGGCGAAGAGGAGCCCGAGCATCATGGCGTCGCCGTGCTCCCGGGCGATGGCCGGCAGCAGGCTCTGCACCGGGGCCACCACGACGAAGAACACGAGCGCGCCGTAGACCACGGTGCGCACGAGCGGCAGGGGCCACCCGGCCCGCAGTCCGTCACGCAGCCCGTCCATGGAGCGTTCGCGGCCCGCGTGGCGGTGCCGGGCCAGGTCGCAGGAGGCCTGCAGCACCGGGGAGGCCGCCACGACCACCGCGACGAGCACGTTGGAGGCGCCGTTCACCGCGAACGCCAGCCACGCGCCCATCGTGGCGGTGGCCCAGCCGCCGCACACACCCCCGATCACCATGCCGACGTTGCGGGCGGCCGACATCAGGTTGACCGAGCGGTGCCGCAGTTCCTCGGGCACCGTGAACGGGACCACGATCGACATGACGGGGTTCACCAGCGCCGTGGGGACCGCCACCATGAGGACGAACAGGAGGATCAGGGGGAAGGTCAGCCAGCCCTGGTAGGCGCCGAGCGCCAGGAGGAGCGGGCCCGGGACCTGGGCGGCGCTGAGCCAGGTGGCCAGCTTCCGCGGGCAGACGCGGTCGGCGAGGGCGCCACCGATCGGGCTGCCCACCAGCGACGGGCCCAGTGCCACGGCCGCAAGGAGGCCCACGTCCATCGAGCTGCCGGTCAGGCGCAGCACCAGCCAGCCCGCGGCGACCACCTGCATGGTGGAGCCGATGGAGGAGACGAGGCGGGCCGCGAACATGCGGCGGAACGGCGCGAACGAGAGCGGCCCGGGCGCGGCGGGGGCGCGCGTCGTGATCGTGGTGCTCACCGTTCCGACGGTACCGACCGTTCCTCAACGAACGGTCAAGCGGTTCAGCTGCGGTCGTCGCGGTCGTCGCGCTTGTCGACCTGCTGCCAGATGAGCAGCACCACGACGGCGCCCACGAAGGACCCGATCAACCCCGCCGGCTGGAGCCGGAACCCCTCGTCGGTGAGCAGGCTGCCCAGCGTGCCTCCCACGAGGCTGCCGAGCAGGCCCGCGGCGAGCGACCGGGCATTGGGCCGCCGGTCCATCCCCAGCACCAACTGGCCGAGCCAGCCGACGAGCATGCCGAACGCGAGAATCCCGAGGATGAGCACGGTGGGATCCTAGGGCGGGGTGCCGTCGCCGAAGGGCGAGCCGCCGAGCGCCTCCCGCCCGTGGGGCGTGACCCACCCCGAGACGTCGGGCCCGTCCGGCACGATGCCCGACGGGTTCAGCTCCGTCTGGCACACGTAGTAGTGCCGCTTGATGTGGTCGAAGTCCACGGTGTCGCCGAATCCCGGCGTCTGGAACAGGTCCCGGGCGTAGGCCCACAGCACCGGCATCTCGGTGAGCTTCTCCCGATTGCACTTGAAGTGACCGTGGTAGACGGCGTCGAAGCGCGCCAGGGTGGTGAACAGGCGCACGTCGGCCTCGGTGATGGTGTCGCCCACCAGGTACCGGCGCGAGGCGAGGCGTTCCGACAGCCCGTCGAGGGCGGAGAACAAGCGGGCGTAGGCGGCCTCGTACGAGTCCTGGTCCCCGGCGAAGCCGCAGCGGTACACGCCGTTGTTCACGTCGCGGTAGATGCCGGCCATCACCTCGTCCATCTCCGCCCGGTGGGCCTCCGGCCACAGGTCGGGCGCGCCGGGGCGGTGGTGCTCCCGCCACTCGAGCGACAGGTCCCGGGTGATGGCCGGGAAGTCGTTGGTGACCACCACGCCCGTGGGGACGTCCACGATGCAGGGCACCGTGATGCCCCGCGGGTAGTCGGGTTGGCGGGCGAAGTAGGCCTCCTGGATCCGCTCGATGCCGAGCACCGGGTCCACGCCGCCCGGGTCGAGGTCGAAGGTCCAGCTGCGGGCGTCGTGGGTGGGCCCGCACACACCCATGGACAGCACGTCCTCGAGGCCGAGCAGCCGGCGCACGATGATCGAACGGTGGGCCCACGGGCACGCCCGGCTGACCACCAGGCGGTACCGGCCGGGCTCGACCGGCCACCCCTCGGCCCCGTCCGCGGTGATGCGGTCGTTCAGGTACCGGGTGTCGCGTTCGAAGGCCTCGCCGGGCATGACGTACGTGGGCTCGAGGTCGTCGGGCATGACCCATGCTCCCACCCGACGCGTGGAGGTTCCCGGTCACTACCCTCCGACGCGTGCAGGTCGACGAGCTCTGGCGGTATCCGGTGAAGTCCATGGTCGGCGAGTGCGTGGGGGAGGTCGACCTCGACGGCACCGGGATCATGGGCGACCGGGAGTGGGCCTGCCGCGACCTCGAACGCGGCGGCATCCGCGGCGCCAAGAAGATCGCCGGGCTCATGCGGCTGGCCGCGGCGCATGTCGCTGGACCGGGCGGCCCGGTGCGCATCACGCTGCCCGACGGCGGCGAGGTGCTGACCACCGACACCGAGGTGGACGCCCGGGTGTCCGCCGCGGTGGGCCACCCGGTGCGGCTCGAGTCCCTGCAGCCCCCCGAGGACCTCGACCACTACCGCCGGGGCGCCCCGGACAGCGACGACCTCATGGAGGAGCTGCACGCGATCTTCGGTCGCGAGGAGGGCGAGCCGCTGCCCGACCTGTCGGTGTTCCCGCCGGAGATCGTGGAGTTCGAGTCGCCCCCCGGCACCTACTACGACGCGTTCCCGTTGCTCCTGCTGAGCACCGCCGCCCTGGCCTCGCTCGCGGACGCCCTGCCCGATTCCGTGGTGGACGTGCGGCGCTTCCGGCCCAGCGTGGTCGTGGACACCGGCGACGACGTGTCCGGCCACCCGGAGTTCGACTGGGTCGGCCGGCGCCTGCGGATGGGCGGGGCCGAGCTCGAGGTGGTCACGCGGTGCCCGAGGTGCGTGATGGTCACCCGGGAGGTGACGCCGGACGTGCCCGCCGACCGCGCCGTGCTTCGCCATGTCGTGCGCGAACTGGGCCAGGACCTCGGCGTGTACGCCACCGTGACCGTCCCCGGACGGGTTCAGGTCGGCGATCCGGTCATCCTGCTCGACTGAGCCGTCGGGCCGCACCGGCCCCGGACGCGGCTCGAGCCCCTCCCCGGGGGGCGGAGGGGCTCGAACGAGGCTGGTGGTCGACCGGTCCCCGTCGACCGGTCGACCACCAGTGAAGGTTCCCGCCGGGGCGGGAGGCGGCTCACCCGAGGGTGAAGGCGATCTCCTTCGCCGCGCTGTTGTTGAACAGCGTGTCGTTGGTGATCCGGACGTAGCAGGTGGTCAGCTTGGTCACACCACCGGGAGCGGTGTCGCTGCTCTTGAAGCAACCCCAGGGCAGGTCGCCCGAGGGCTCGGCGCCGCGGAAGATGTCGACGCTGATGGTGCCCGAGCCGTTGGTGGAGCCGTTCGGGGTGAGCGACGACAGCGGCGCGCAGTCCTGACCGGGCTCGAAGCCGGGGGTCGACGTCGGCTTGTTGCAGATGTCGACGTAGATCAGCTTGTTGGCGGCCTGGTTGTTCCAGAAGACGGAGACCGCCTTGGTGCCGTTGAGCGCCACGCCCGTCACCGGGTTCTCCGAGAGGACCACGTCGCCGGTCGGGAAGAGGGTGAAGGCCACCTGGGCCGCCGCACTGTTGTTGAACAGCGAGTCGTTGGTGACCCGCACGTAGCAGGTGGTGTTCCGCTGGATGCCGGCCGGGGCCGTGTCACCGGGGGCGAAGCAGCCCCACAGCTGGTCGCCGGAGGGGTCCGGGCCACGGAAGATGTCCACCGCGACCGAGCCGGAGCCACTGGCGTTGCCGTTCGGGGTGAGCGACGACAGCGGGGCGCAGTCCACGCCGGGCTCGAAGGTGGCGTCGGTGGTGGACTTCCGGCAGACGTCGACGTAGATGAGCTTGTTGGCGGCCTGGCCGGTCCACGAGACCGTCACGGCCTTCTGGCCGTTGAGGGCGACGCCCCGGACCGGGTTCTCGGCGAGGGTCGCCGTCGGGGTGACCGGCACCGTCGTGGTGGTGGTGGTCGACGTCGTGGTCGTCGGCACCGTCGTGGTGGTGGTCGACGTCGTGGTGGTCGACGTGGTGGTCGTCGGCTCCGTCGTGGTGGTCGTCGGCTCCGTCGTGGTGGTCGTCGGCTCCGTCGTGGTGGTCGTC
>JBMOJH010000032.1:0-31651 GCA_049316905.1 Microthrixaceae bacterium
GGACGACACCGGGGCGGCCACCGACACCGATGGCGCGGCCGGGGATCCGGAGGCCGACGCGGAGGGGGCCGGGGGCGGTGACGGCCGTCCGCCGGACGGACGGTGAAACTGCTCCGGCGGTTCCTGCTCATCGGGGCCGCCGCCACGCTCGTCGACATCGGGCTGCTGGTGGGCCTGCGGCAGCTCGCGGGTTGGCCCGTGCCCGCCGCGGATGCCGTGGCGGTGGCGGCCGCCACAGCGGTCTCGTGGTGTCTCCACGGGCTCCTGACGTTCCCGGAGGATCCCTCCCGACGCTGGTACCGCAGTCTGGGCCCCTACCTCACCACCGCCGTCCTCGCGCTGGTGCTCGACGTCTCGCTCCTGTCCCTCCTGTACGCCCTCGTCGGCCCGACCGGCCCGTGGGGCCTGGTGGCGTTGAAGCTCCCTGCGCTGCTGGCCGCGTTCCTCATCCGTTCCGCCAACTACCGCCGGGCGATGTTCGACGCGGTGCGTGACGACCAGCGTGTGCCGATCCCGCGCCCGCCGGCACCGGGGCGGGTCCGCCTGACGGTGGTGGTGCCCGCGTACCAGGAGGTCGACCGCATCGCCGTCGCGGTGGAACGGATCCACGACGAGCTCGCACCCCTCGGCTCCGGTGAGGTCGAGGTCGTCGTGGTCGACGACGGCAGCGACGACGACACGTCGGCCGCGGCCCGGGCCGCGGGCGCCGACAAGGTGCTGCGGCTGGAGCCGAACCAGGGCAAGGGTGCCGCGGTGCGCGCCGGGGTCCTGGCCGCCACGGGCCGGACCGTGGCCTTCCTCGACGCCGACCTCGCCTACGCGCCCGGACAGCTCGTGCGCTTCGTCGATGCGGTGGAGGCCGGCTGGGACGTGGCGGTCGGGAGCCGCAAGCACACCCAGACCCTCACGGTCGTGCGGGCCCGCCGCCTGCGGGAGGTGGGCGGTCGCGCCGTCAACGTGCTCACCGGGCTCGTGCTGCTGGGTCGCTACCGCGACACGCAGTGCGGTCTGAAGGCCATGCGGTCCGACGTGGGCCGGCTCGTGTTCTCCCACAGCGTCATCGACCGCTTCGCGTTCGACGTGGAGCTGTTCCACCTCGTGGAGCGCTACCGCCTCACGCTGGTCGAGGTCCCGGTCGAGGTGGCGAACTCATCCCGCAGCACGGTGCGCGTGGTCCGCGACACCTCGCGGCTGCTCTCGGACCTCTTCGCGATCCGCCGCCGGGCCCGTCTGGGCGGCTACGAGGCCGATCCCTCGGAGTTGCCGCCCCGCCTTCCGCCGGTGTCCGGCGGGGGTCACGGGGAGCGCGCCGCGGCCCACTAGGGTGCGGGCCCATGTCGCCCCTGGACGGGATCTTCAAGGCCTACGACGTCCGTGGGACGGTCCCGGACCAGTTCGACGAGTCCATCGCCGAGGCCATCGGTGCCGGGTTCGCCCGTTTCGTGCTGGAGGAGTCCTCCGGCAGCGTCACGCGGGTGCTGGTGGGCCGGGACATGCGACCGAGCGGCGTCGGCATGGTGGCGGCGTTCGCCCGGGGGGCCACCGTCCAGGGCCTCGACGTGGTGGAGCTGGGCCTGACCTCCACCGACGAGCTCTACTTCGCCGCCGGCTCGATGGACGCCCCGGGCGCCATGTTCACCGCCTCGCACAACCCTGCGCAGTACAACGGCGTGAAGTTCTGCCTGACCGGCGCCCGGCCGGTGGGGGAGGAGAGCGGTCTGCTGCGGGTCAAGGAGCTGGCCGACCAGTACCTGGCCGGCTCGCTCGGGGCGGCGCCCACGCCCGGCTCGGTGTCCACCGCCGACGTGCTCGACGCCTTCGCCCGCCATGTCCGCTCCTTCGTGGACGTCTCGGCCCTGCAGCCGCTCAAGGTGGTGGCCGACACGGCCAACGGCATGGGCGGCCTGGTGGTGCCCGCGGTGTTCGCCGAGCTGCCGTTCGACCTCGAGGTCATGTACGGCGAGCTCGACGGGACGTTCCCCAACCACCCCGCGGACCCGATCCAGCCGGAGAACCAGGCCGACCTGCGCGCCCGCGTGGTGGCCACCAGTGCCGATGTCGGCCTGGCCTTCGACGGTGACGCCGACCGCGTGTTCCTGGTCGACGAGCAGGGGGTGGGGCTCTCCGGTTCCACCACCACCGCGATCATCGCCGCGGCGATCCTCGACCGTTCCGGCGGCGGCACCGTGATCCACAACCTCATCTGCTCCAAGGCCGTGCCGGAGGTGATCCGCGAGCACGGCGGTACGCCGGTGCGCACCCGCGTGGGCCACTCGTTCATCAAGCAGGTGATGGCCGAGACCGGCGCCGTGTTCGGCGGCGAGCACTCGGCGCACTACTACTTCCGCGACAACTACCGGGCCGACTCCGGTCTGATCGCCGCGTTGGTCGTGCTGGAGCAGGTGTGCGTGACCGGTCGCCCGTTGTCGGAGCTACGCATCCCCTTCGAGCGCTACGCCGACTCCGGCGAGCTGAACACCCGGGTGGACGATCCCCACGCCGTGATCGAGCGGGTGGCCGAGCACTACTCGGCGCTGTCCCAGGACCGCCTCGACGGGTTGACCGTCGACGCCGGTGACTGGTGGTTCAACCTCCGTCCGTCCAACACCGAGCCGCTGCTCCGGCTCAACCTCGAGGCCCCCGACCCGGAGGCCGTCGCCGCCCGGGTCGAGGAGGTCCGAGCCGTCATGGCCGGCTGACCGGCCCGTCCCCACGAGGTCCACATGAGTGACGCCACCAGTTCCGACGCCGCCCCCGGCGACCGCCTCGACCCGCACCTCCTCCAGGTGCTCGCCTGCCCGGAGGACAAGGGTCCGCTGCTGTACTTCCCCGGCGAGCAGGCGCTGTACAACCCGCGCCTGCGGCGGCGCTACGCGATCCGTGACGGCATCCCGGTGCTCCTGATCGACGAGGCGGTCTCGGTGGACGACGCCGAGCACGAGCGCCTGCTGGCCCTGGCCGAGTCCGAGGGCATCACCCCGACGTTCGACGCCTGACGACCCCCGCGGGGTCGGCTGGAGAGGAGGAGAGGTGCTGGACACCCTTGGCATGCGCGACGTCGCGCTCGCCCTGCCCGAACAGGTCGAGGCCGCGGCACGCGCGGCCGGCGAGGTGGACGGGCTGCCGTCAGCGGACGGCGTCACCGCCGTGGTCGTGATGGGCATGGGTGGCAGTGGCATCGGCGGCGACGTGTGCGCCGCGGTGGCCGGACCGGTCGCGTCGGTGCCGGTGGTCGTCTCGAAGCACTACGAGTGCCCGGCATGGGTGGGCCCCGACACGCTCGTGGTCGCCTCGTCGTTCAGCGGCAACACCGAGGAGACCCTCACCGCAGCCACCGCGGCGCACGAGCGCGGGGCCCGGTTGGTGGTGCTGGCCTCCGGCGGTCGCCTGGCGGCGAGCGCCGCGGAGTGGGACGCCCCGCTGGTGCCGGTGGACGCGTCGATCCCGATGCCCCGTGCCGGCATCGGTGCCGTGTCGGTGCCGCTGGTGGTCCTGTTGGACCGTCTCGGTCTCGCCCCCGGGCTGGCCGCACAGGTCGGCCCCGCGGTGGAGCAGCTGCGGCGCCGCCGCGACCAGCTCGCCGGTGACGGTGGTGCGGCCGCAGAGCTGGCGCGCCGAATCGGGCGCACGATCCCGATCGTCTACGGCGGCGGCCCGATCGGTGAGGTGGTGGCCTGGCGCTGGAAGGGCCAGGTGAACGAGAACCCGAAGGCGCCGTCGTGGTGCAACCGGGTGCCGGAGCTCACCCACAACGAGCTCGCGGGCTGGGCCCAGCACGGCGACGTGACCCGGCAGGTGCTCACGATGGTGCTGCTGCGCCACGGGTACGAGCACCGCCACATCGCGGAGCGTTTCGACTTCCTCGCCGAGGCCTGCCGCGAGGTGGTGGCCGACATCCTGACCGTGGAGGCCGAGGGTGACGGCCCGCTCGCACAACTGATGGACCTCGTGCTCGTGGGCGACCTCGTCACGATCCACATGTCGCTCGACGCCGGCGTGGACCCGGGGCCGATCGCGGTGCTCGACGAGCTCAAGGCCCACCTCGCCGGTTCCTGACCCGCGGATCCGGGCCCGGACGCGCACGTGGGGCGGGCCCGGAGGCCCGCCCCACGTGATGTCCGACCGGGGCCGGACGGCGGCTCAGCCGCCGCAGCCGTTCTCCAGGATCACCGGCGGCAGGCCGGCGCTGGCACCACCGCATGGGTCGGTGCTCGGGGCGTACCACTTGCCGTTCTGGGCCTTGAGGATGAACTTCGCCCCGTTGTCGAGCGAGCCGGCGGCGTACGGGCCGGCGCACACGAACGACGTGACCTTCTCGCCCTCGGCCGGCAGCCCGCCGAGGATCGCCGTGGCGGTGCAGGGTGCGTCGTTCGGGGCGAAGGTCGTGGTGGTCGCCGGCTTGGCCGTGGTCGTGGTCGTGGAGGCCTGGCACACCGTCTTCTTGGCGGCGGCCGCCTCGCTCAGCGCCTTCTCGGTGTTGGGTCCCAGCTCCCCGTCGGCGGCGAGGCCGGACGCCCGCTGGAACGCCAGGATCGCGGCGTCGGACTGCGGGCCGAGGATCCCGTCGATGTTGCCCTTGTAGCAGCCGACCGCGGCGAGCTCGGCCTGGATCGCCTTGTCGAAGCGGGCCGACTGCTGCTGGTCGGGCGTGGTCGTGGTGGTCACCGCGGTGGTGGTCGTCGACGACGTGGTCGTGGTGGTCGTGGTGGTCGTGTCGGCCGACTTCGAGTCGTTGCCGCAGGCGGCCAGGGCGAGCGCCCCGAGCAGCAGCGCCGGCACGGCGAGGCGACGGAGGGGGGTGGTGGACATGGAACTCCTGTGGGTGGGTGGGTCGTGCAGCGGAGTGGGCCGCCACCGTAGACGGCCGGGGTGGTTCACCCGGGCACCCGTCCGGCCGCTACCCTTGCCGGGCTGCGAGGGCTGCCCGAACGGTGTCAGACGACCCCAGCCCGGAGCACCATCCACGATGCTTCGACGCGCCGACCGCGACGGTCGGCAGGAGGTCCCCATGACGTTCACCGACTACAAGGTCGCCGACCTGTCGCTCGCCCCCCTCGGGCGCAAGCAGATCCAGCTGGCCGAGCAGGAGATGCCCGGCCTCATGGCCATCCGGGCCGAGTACGCGGACGCCCGCCCGCTCGAGGGCGCCCGCGTCACCGGCTCGCTGCACATGACCGTGCAGACCGCGGTGCTGATCGAGACCCTCACCGTCCTCGGCGCCGAGGTCCGCTGGTGCAGCTGCAACATCTTCTCCACCCAGGACGAGGCCGCGGCCGCCGTGGTCGTGGGCCCCGAGGGCACCGTGGACGACCCCCGCGGCGTGCCCGTGTACGCCTGGAAGGGCGAGACGCTCGATGAGTACTGGTGGTGCACCGAGCAGGTGCTCATGTGGCCGCCGGACGCCGAGGGCCACCTCGGCCCGAACATGATCCTCGACGATGGTGGCGACGCCACCCTCCTGGTCCACAAGGGCACCGAGTACGAGGCCGCCGGCGCCGTTCCCGACACCGTCGAGGAGGACTCCGACGAGTGGGGAGTGGTGCTCGCCACGCTGCGGCGCACCCTGACCGAGGACCCGCAGCGCTGGACCCGCATCGGCAAGGGCATCAAGGGCGTCACCGAGGAGACCACCACCGGCGTCCACCGCCTCTACCAGATGTTCGAGCAGGGCCTGCTGCTGTTCCCGGCCATCAACGTCAACGACTCCACCACCAAGTCGAAGTTCGACAACCTCTACGGCTGCCGCCACTCGCTCATCGACGGCATCAACCGGGCCACCGACGTGATGATCGGCGGCAAGACGGCGGTGGTGTGCGGCTACGGCGACGTCGGCAAGGGCTGCGCCCAGTCGCTGCGGGGCCAGGGCGCCCGCGTGGTGGTCACCGAGATCGACCCGATCTGCGCGCTGCAGGCCGCGATGGAGGGCTACCAGGTGGTGCGCCTCGAGGACGTGGTGTCCACCGCCGACATCTTCATCACCACCACCGGGAACAAGGACATCATCACGGCCGAGCACATGGGCCGGATGAAGCACAACGCCATCGTGGGCAACATCGGCCACTTCGACAACGAGATCGACATGGCCGGGCTGTACAAGCAGAGCGACGTCCAGCGCGTGACCATCAAGCCCCAGGTGGACGAGTTCGTCTTCCCGGACGGGCACTCGGTGATCGTCCTCGCGGAGGGCCGCCTGCTGAACCTCGGCTGCGCCACCGGCCACCCGAGCTTCGTGATGAGCTGCTCGTTCTCCAACCAGGTGCTGGCCCAGATCGAGCTGTTCACCAAGACCTCGGACTACACCCTCGGCGTGCACGTGCTGCCCAAGCAGCTCGACGAGAACGTGGCCCGGTTCCACCTCGACGCGCTGGGCGTGCGGCTCACCAAGCTCACGCCGGAGCAGTCGTCGTACCTCGGGATCCCGGTCGAGGGTCCGTACAAGTCCGACCACTACCGGTACTGATCACGACAGGGCGGTGCCGGGGTACGGTCGGGCCCATGCCCGACTCCCCGGCATCGGCCTCCGTCACCATCCGCCGCAGCGCCGGGGATCTGTACGACCTCGTCACCGACGTGGCCGGCATGGGCCGGTTCAGTCCGGAGTGCACCGGGGGCCACTGGCTCGACGGTGCCACCGGCCCGGCGGTGGGCGCCCGCTTCAAGGGAACCAACCGGCGCGGGTTCGCCCGGTGGTCGACGGTCAACCGCGTGGTGGCCGCCGAACCCGGCCGGGTGTTCTCTTTCGAGACCGACGGCAGCGGCGCTCGCTGGACCTACCGCTTCGAGCCGGCGGGCGACGGGGCCACGGTGGTGACCGAGTCCCGCGAGATGTTCCGGAAGCGGCCGGCGACGGCCACGTTCTTCGCCACGCTGTTCCTCGGCGGCACGCGGTCCCACGACGACGAGATGGACCGGGGCCTCCTCGCCACGCTCGAGCGCATCAAGGCCCACGCCGAAGGCTGAAGCGCACTGAGGCGTCGGCACCGCCGGCCCCGCTCTACTGTGCGACCTGCGCGCCGGCCCGTCGCCGGCCGCGGGACCGGATGCACCAGGGGGAACCATGGACGAGTTCGAGGGCAGGGTCGCGGTGGTCACGGGCGCGGCGTCGGGCATCGGCCGGGCGCTCGCGGATGCGTTCGCCGGGCTCGGCATGCGCCTCGTGCTCGCCGACATCGAGGCGGGTCCGCTCGAGGCCACCGCGGCCGAGCTGCGCGGGGCCGGCGCCGACGTGTTCGCGGTGACCGCCGACGTGAGCCGTTACCAGGACGTCGAGCGCATCGGGGAGGCGGCCATCGACGTGTACGGCGGCCTGCACGTGGCGTGCAACAACGCCGGCGTGGGTGGCGGCGGCCTCACGTGGGAGGTCGACCTCGACACCTGGGAGTGGATCCTGGGTGTGAACCTCTTCGGCGTCGTCCACGGCCTCAAGGCCTTCACGCCCCGGATCATCGCGAGCGGCGGCGGCCACATCGTGAACACCGCCTCCATGGCCGGGCTCACGTCCACGCCGGGCATGTCGCCGTACAACGTGTCGAAGCACGCCGTGGTCACGATGTCGGAGTCGATGTACCTCGAGCTGGAGATGACGCATCCCGAGGTGGGCATCAGCGTGCTGTGCCCGGGCTGGGTGCGGACCCGGATCAACGAGTCCGAGCGCAACCGGCCGGGGTGGACCCCGCCCGAGGCCGACGAGGAGTCGGCGCTCGACGCGATGCGCCAGATGGTCGACACGCTCATCGCCGAGGGGCTCAACCCCGCCGTGGTGGCGAACCTGGTGGTGGAGGCGATCCGGGAGCGCCGGTTCTACGTGCTGACCCACGCCGAGTGGTCCGCCATGGTGCGCGACCGGGTGGACCGCATGCTGTCGGGCGAACCCCCGGCGATGTTCCTCCCCGGCAACTGACCCGCCCCGCTCACGGCCGGACGGCCAGCACCAGACCGACGACACGCCCCGCGCCCGCCGCCCGCAGCGCGTGGGCCGCGGCGGTGAGCGTGGCCCCGGTGGTCCAGACGTCGTCGACGAGCACCACCGTGGCGCCGCGCAGCCGACGTGTGGGCTCGAACGCAGGCCCGGCGAGCCGGTCCTCCCGCGACCGACCCGCCTGGGCCCCACCCCGGCGGCGCAGCATCGGCACGACCCGGGAGCCACGGGAACGGGCCACGCCCCGGGCCAGCAGCCGGGCGTGGTCGTAGCCGCGCCGTCGCCGCCGCGCCGGGGTGGTGGGCGCCCAGGTGACCCACGGGGCCCCGTCGCCCGTGCGGAGGAGCATCGAGCCCATGGCCCGCCCGAGCGGCTCGAGTGCGCCGTGGCGGCCCCCGTTCTTCGTCCGGAGCACCAGCCGGGGCACCGGATCCCGGTAGGCGAGCAGGGCCAGGCAGCGGTCGAGGCCCGCCGGAGGTGGGCGGTCCGGCGCCGGCGGCAGGCCGGCGGCGCACCCGGCGCACAACGGTCGGCCCGGCGAGTCGCAGCCGGCGCAGCGGTGGGGGAGCAGGTGGCCGAGCACGCCCGGACGCTAGGTGCCGCCCCTGACGGCCCGATCAGGACCGAGGCAGGGCGCCCGCGGCCCGCCGGTAGAGTGGTCGACCTATGGGTTTCATGGATCGACTGCTGCGGACCGGCGAGGGCAAGAAGGTCCGCGCGCTGGCCGACCTGGTGCCGGAGATCGGGTCCATGGAGCCCGAGCTGGAGGCGCTGACCGACGACGCCCTCCGGGGGAAGACTCCGGAGTTCCGCACCCGGCTCGACAACGGTGAGCCGGTCGACGACCTTCTCATCGAGGCGTTCGCCGTCACCCGCGAGGCCGCTCGCCGCGTGATCGGCCAGCGTCACTACGACGTGCAGCTCATGGGCGGCGCCGCGCTGCACTTCGGCTGGGTCGCCGAGATGAAGACCGGTGAGGGCAAGACGCTGGTCTCCACGCTGCCCGTGTACCTGAACGGGCTCACCGGCAAGGGCGTCCACGTCATCACCGTGAACGACTACCTGGCCGAGCGCGACGCGGAGTGGATGGGTCGCATCCACCGGTGGCTCGGCCTCACCATCGGCATGATCCTGCCGGGCGAGTTCGACTCCGACGTGAAGCGCGCGCAGTACGCCTGCGACATCACCTACGGCACGAACAACGAGTTCGGCTTCGACTACCTCCGCGACAACATGGCGCTGTCGCTCGAGGAGAAGGTCCAGCGGGGCCATGCGTACGCGATCGTCGACGAGGTCGACTCGATCCTGATCGACGAGGCCCGCACGCCGCTCATCATCTCGGGCCAGGTGAGCGACGCGGCGAAGCTGTACTACAAGTTCGCCTCCATCGCGCGGGGCCTCACCCGCGACACCGACTACGAGGTGGACGAGGAGAAGAAGATCGTCTTCCCGCTCCCCGACGGCATCGCCAAGGTGGAGCGCTCCCTCGGCGTGGAGAACCTCTACGACGACGTGTCCAACAGCCTCGTGCACCAGCTGCAGGTGTCGATCAAGGCCAAGGAGCTCTACCTCCGCGACCGCGACTACCTCGTGCAGAACGGCGAGGTGAAGATCGTCGACGAGTTCACCGGCCGCATTCTCGAGGGCCGCCGCTGGTCCGAGGGCCTCCACCAGGCCGTCGAGGCCAAGGAGGGGGTGAAGATCAAGGAGGAGAACCAGACCCTCGCCACGGTCACCCTCCAGAACTACTTCCGCATGTACGACAAGCTCGCCGGCATGACGGGCACGGCCGTCACCGAGGCCGCCGAGTTCATGTCGACGTACAACCTCCAGGTCGTGCCCATCCCGACGCACCGGTCGCTGGCCCGGCTCGACTACGCCGACCTGATCTACCGCACCGAGGAGGCCAAGTTCTCCGCCGTCGTCGAGGACGTCCTCGAGCGCAACGAGGACGGGCAGCCGGTCCTGATCGGCACGGTCTCGGTCGAGAAGTCCGAGCGACTCTCCCGGGCGCTGCAGCAGCGGGGCGTGCCCCACGAGGTCCTGAACGCCAAGCAGCACACCCGTGAGGCCGAGATCGTGGCGCAGGCGGGCCGCATCGGTTCGGTCACGGTGGCCACGAACATGGCGGGTCGTGGTGTCGACATCCTGCTCGGGGGCAATCCTGAGGGCATGGCGGCACGTGAGGTCCGCGCCGAAGGGCTCGAGGAGGGCTCCGACGAGGCGATCGCCCGTCACGACGAACTGCTCGCCAAGTTCGAACCGGAGTGCGCGGCCGAGGGGGAGCGGGTGCGTGAGCTCGGCGGCCTCTACGTGCTGGGCACCGAACGGCACGAGAGCCGCCGCATCGACAACCAGCTGCGCGGTCGTTCCGGTCGTCAGGGAGACCCGGGCACCAGCCGCTTCTACCTGTCGCTCGACGACGACCTCATGCGGTTCTTCGCCACCGGCGCCATCGAGTGGGTGATGGGCAAGGGCTGGGACGACGAGGTGCCCATCGAGGCGAAGATGGTCACCCGGGCCATCGAGAAGGCCCAGACCACCGTCGAGGCGCGGAACGCGGAGATCCGCAAGAACGTCCTCAAGTACGACGAGGTCATGAACGAGCAGCGCAAGGTGGTCTACGCCCGGCGCGACGAGGTGCTCGAGGGCGTGGACCTGCGGGAGGAGACGCTGCAGGCGCTCGCCGAGGCCGTGGACGGCCTGCTCGCCACCCACTGCGGTGCGGACTACTCGGAGGAGTGGGACCTCGAGGCCCTCGTGGGTGACGCCGCCACGTACTGGCCCACCACGATCACCGTGGAGGACCTGGGTGCGGTGGCCACCAGCGACGAGCTGTACGACGTGCTGATGGGCGACGCGGTGCGCCACTACGAGCAGCGCGAGTCCGAGATCGGCACCGACACGATGCGCCAGATCGAGCGGCAGGTGATGCTGCGCATCATCGACGCCCGCTGGCGCGACCACCTCAAGGAGATGGACTACCTGCAGGAGGGCATCAACCTCCGGGCCCTCGGCCAGAAGGACCCGCTCACGGAGTGGCAGCGCGAGGGCTTCGACATGTTCGGGAACCTCATGGCCACCGTGAACCGCGAGTACGTGCAGTACGTGATGCACGTGCAGGTGGTCCAGGAGGAGGCCCCCAAGCTCCAGGCCCCCAGCCGCCTGCAGTACACGGCGCCCGACGCGGACGCTCCCGGTGCCTCCGGCCCCGTGCCGCCGGTCGCCGCGGCGGAGACCGCGCACGAGCAGGCCGTGGCCGAGGAGGCCGAGCCGGCGTCCCAGCAGCCGCTGGTCAAGACCGACTGGGAGAAGACGCCCCGCAACGCGCCGTGCCCGTGCGGGAGCGGCAAGAAGTTCAAGCAGTGCCACGGCGCCTGAGCGGAGGACGCTGACGTGCAGGACTTCACCCCGCGACTCCGCGCGCTCCGGGACCGCCTCGAGGAGGCGGCCGGCTACCTGCGCGTCCCCGAGTTGCGCGCCCGGCGCCCGCAGCTCGAGGCCGAGCTCGGTCGCCCCGACCTGTGGGACGACGCGGATGCCGCCCAGCAGCTCCAGCGCGAGTTCGCCGAACTCGACGACGACCTCTCCCTGTACGACGGCCTGGCCGGCCGGGTCGACGACGTGGAGACCCTCGCCGAGCTCGCCCGCGAGGAGGGCGACGAGTCGCTCGAGGCGGAGATCGAGTCCGAGTGCGCGGCGCTCGAGACCGAGTTCGCCGCGCTCGAGACCCGGGCCCTGTTCACCGGCGACTACGACGACCGCGACGCCATCGTGGAGATCAACTCCGGCGCCGGCGGCGTGGACGCCCAGGACTGGGCCGAGATGCTGCTGCGCATGTACCTCCGCTGGGCGGAGCGCCACCAGATGGACACCGAGCTCGACAGCGTGAACGAGGGCACCGAGGCGGGCATCTCGTCGGCCACCTTCATCCTGAAGGGCCGCCACGCCTACGGCTGGATGCGCTCCGAGCACGGGGTGCACCGGCTCGTCCGCATCTCGCCGTTCGACAACAACGCCCGGCGCCAGACCAGCTTCGCCTCGGTGAAGGTCACGCCGTTCATCGAGGACGTCGACGACGAGATCGAGATCGACGACAAGGACCTGCGCATCGACGTGTACCGGTCCTCCGGCGCCGGTGGGCAGCACGTCAACGTGACCGACTCGGCGGTGCGGATCACCCACCTGCCCACGGGGACCGTCACGAGCTGCCAGAACGAGCGGTCCCAGCACCAGAACAAGGACCGGGCGATGACGATCCTGAAGGCCAAGCTGCTGGAGCTCGAGCGACAGAAACGGGCAGCGAAGCTGGCCGAGATCACCGGTGAGGGCGCCGCGGTGGACTTCGGCAGCCAGGACCGGAACTACGTGCTGCAGCCGTACCAGCAGGTGAAGGACCTGCGCTCGGGCCTCGAGCTGTCGAACCCCGACGGAGTGCTCGACGGCGACCTCGACGGTCTCATGGAGGCCTGGCTGCGCTGGAACCGGGCCGGGGCCTCGGCCGTGGGCTGACCCCTCCCGGGTGGCGCACGCCACGTCGGGGGCGTCCCCGTGCGGTCCACCCGCGGCGGCTATCGTCACGGTTCCGTCATGTGCACCACGGGCCCCGCCGACGGGTCGGGCCCGACCGTCCCCACCCGCCCGGAAGGCGCCTGGAAGGCCCCGTGATCAAGCTCGAGAACGTCACCAAGATCTACAAGGGCGAGATGGTCGCCCTCCGTGACGCATCGGTCGACATCGAGAAGGGCGAGTTCGTGTTCCTGGTGGGCCCCTCCGGTTCCGGCAAGTCCACGTTCCTGCGCCTCCTCAACCGGGAGGAGCGGCCCGAGCAGGGCAAGATCTTCGTTGCCGGCAAGGACATCGCCGAGCTGCCCGGCTACAAGGTGCCCTACCTGCGCCGGAACATCGGGAGCATCTTCCAGGACTTCAAGCTGCTGCCCTCCAAGACCGTCTCGGAGAACGTGGCGTTCGCGCTCGAGGCGATCGGCCGGCCCCGTTCCGCCATCCGCGAGGCCGTGCCGCAGATCCTCGACCTCGTGGGGCTCGGGAAGAAGGCGAACAACATGCCCGACGAGCTCTCGGGCGGTGAGCAGCAGCGCGTCTCGATCGCCCGGGCCTTCGTGAACCGGCCGCTGATCCTGCTGGCCGACGAGCCCACCGGCAACCTCGACCCGGCCACCTCCGTGGGGATCATGAAGCTGCTCGACCGCATCAACCGAACCGGCACCACGGTGGTCATGGCCACCCACGACCGGGGCATCGTCGACACCATGCGTCGACGGGTCATCGAGCTCGACCGGGGCCGCATCGTGCGCGACCAGGCCCGCGGCGTCTACGAGTGAGCTGAGATGGCCGTCCGCATCGACTACGTCCTGAAGGAGACGGGCTCCAACCTCGCCCGCAACTTCACGCTCACCTTCGCGGCGATCCTCACCGTGGCCGTGTCGCTGGCGCTCGTGGCCGCCAGCTTCCTGATCGGCCAGGGCATCAACAACAGCTTCCTGGGCCTGCGATCCGACGTGCAGCTGTTCATCTACATGAACCCCGGTGCCACGGCCGAGCAGATCCAGGCGGTGAAGAAGGAGCTCGACGGGAGCCCGCAGGTCAAGGAGGTCGACTTCTACGACCAGGAGCGCTCCTTCGAGGAGTTCAAGCGCCTGTTCAAGGAGCAGCCCGACCTGGTGGCCACGATCACCCCGGCCGACCTCCCGCAGAGCTTCCGCATCAAGCCCACCTCGTCCGACGCGGACGTGGTCTCCGCCCTCGGCGACAGCCTGAAGAGCAAGGAGGGCGTGCTCCGCGTGGAGTACGCCGCGGAGTACGCGCGGCAGGTCCAGCGGTCGGTCCGCACGCTCAACACGTGGGTGCTGATCGTGGGTGCCGTGCTCATCGGCGCGTCGGTGCTGCTGATCTTCAACACCATCCGCACCGCGGTGTTCGCCCGCCGGCGCGAGATCGAGGTGATGCGTCTCGTGGGCGCGAGCAACTGGTTCATCCGATTGCCGTTCGTGGTGGAGGGCCTGGTCCACGGCCTCCTCGGCGCGCTGCTCGCCGCGCTCGGCGCGTGGGGCTTCGACGCGCTCTGGAAGCGGAACTTCGTGAACCAGGTGGCGTTCGAGCTGCTCAACCAGATCCGCTGGGACTCCGGGCAGCTCTGGCAGGCGATCGCGATCATCTTCGCGGTCGGCGCCCTCACCGGGGCCGTGGGCTCCGGCATCGCGGTCAGCCGCTTCCTCCGGGTCTGACGCGCCGGCTCGCGTCCGGGCGCGAGACTCGCCGGGTCCGCCCACGACACAGGGGGAGCCGTGTCCGACCCGTCGCCCGAGTTCGACCCGATCGCCAGCCCGACCGTGCAGGTGGCCCCGCACCGGGAGCGGCGCTTCGTCCACGTCCGCGACACCGAGGAGGCCGAGCGCCGCCTCGCCGAGTACCGGGCGCGCACCGGCCGACGGCCCAACGTGCTCGTCCTGGTGTTCGATGACGTGGGCTGGGGCGACCTGGGCTGCTACGGCGGGGGAGTGGCGGTGGGGGCACCCACGCCGAACCTGGATCGTCTCGCCCGCCAGGGCCTGCGGCTCACGTCCTGCTACAGCCAGCCGTCGTGCTCGCCCAGCCGGGCGACGCTGCTGACCGGCCGCCTGCCGGTCCGCCACGGCCTCCAACGGCCCCCGATGTACGGGGAGCCCGGCGGCCTCGAGGGTGAGGTGACGCTCGCGGCCCTGCTGTCGGACGCCGGCTACGTCACCCAGGCGGTGGGCAAGTGGCACCTGGGGGAGAACACCGCCTCGCAGCCCCAGCACGTCGGCTTCGACGACTTCTACGGCTTCCTGTCGGTCTCCGACATGTACAGCGAGTGGCGTGACCCGTACTTCTTCCCCGAGGTGGTCTACAACCGGGCCCGCACCGAGTGGATCGAGAACCTGCCGTTCCAGCGGTCGTTCGTGCACGCCACCCGGGGCGGCGACCTGGAGCCGGTCCAGGAGGTCACGATCCCGGTGCTCAGCCTGCTCGACGACATGTGGGCGGACTACTCGATCGACTTCATCCGCCGCATGGCCGACGACGACCGGCCCTGGTTCCTCTACCACGGCACCCGCGGCGCGCACTTCGACAACTACCCGCACGAGCGGTTCCTCGGCACCTCCCCGGCGCGCCATCCGTACAAGGACACGATGGTGGAGATCGACGACATCACGGGTCGGTTGGAGGCGACGCTCCGGGAGACGGGCCAGTGGGAGGACACGCTGGTGTTCGTCACCTCCGACAACGGGCCGCACCTCGAGAACTGGCCCGACGCGGCCTGGACGCCGTTCCGCTCGGCCAAGGGCAGCACCTGGGAGGGCGGGGTGCGGGTGCCGGGCCTTCTCACGTGGCCCGGCATGATCGACGCGGACCGTGCGAGCGACGGCCTCTTCGACTTCTGCGACCTCTTCCCGACCGTGCTGGCGCTCGCCGGTGAGGACGCCCGGCTCCCGTCGGACCGCTTCTCCGACGGGGTGGACCAGTCGTCGTTCCTGCTGGCGGCGGACGGCACCTCGAACCGCAAGTACGTCTACTACTGGCTGCTCGCGGAGCTCTCGGCGGTGCGCTCCGGCGAGTACAAGCTGCTCCTGAGCTCCACGAGCGACGACGACACCGACGTCCACGGCCCCGGTGGCTTCACCGGCGTGACCCAGCGCTACACCTACGCCCGGCTCCACAACCTGTACCTGGACCCGGGCGAGCGGCACTCGTACACCACCCGGAAGCTCGCCTACCTCGACACCTTCCAGGAGGCGGTCGTCGGCCACCTCGGGACCCTCTCGGCGTTCCCGGCGAAGCCGTCGAAGGTGTGAGCCCGCCGGTCCCGCCTCGCCCGATGAAGGGGGTGGCCGGCGAGCTGCCGGCGGGTCCGGGCTGGTCCTACGAGGTGAAGTGGGACGGCATGCGGGTCCTGGCCGGCGTGTCCCCGGCCGGGGTGCGGCTCTGGAGCGCCCGGGGCGCAGAGGTGACCACCACGTTCCCGGAGCTCGCTGCGCTGGCGGGTGCCGCGCCGGGCCACGACGTGCTGCTCGACGGCGAGGTGGTGGCCACCGACGAGCAGGGCGTCCCGCGGTTCGCGCTGCTCCAGCAGCGCCTGCACGTGTCGGACCCGGCCGAGGCGGCGCGCCGGGCCCGCTCGGTGCCCGTGGCCTTCGTGGCGTTCGACCTGCTGTCGCTCGACGATCGGGACCTCACCACCTCGCGGTGGACCGAGCGGCGGGACCTGCTCGAGGAGGTGCTGGTGCCGGGCCCGGGGGTGCGGCTGTCGGGCCGCTTCGACGACGGCGCGGCCCTCCTCGAGGTGGTCACGGCCCAGGGCCTCGAGGGCGTGGTGGCCAAACGCGTCGACGCGCCCTACCGCCCCGGGGCCCGATCGCCGGCGTGGCGGAAGGTGAAGGTGCGCCACGAGCAGGAGTTCGTGGTGGTCGGCTGGCTCGGCGGAACCGGCGCCCGGGTCGGCGCGATCGGTTCGCTCGTGCTGGCCTGCCGTCGCGACGGTCGGCTCCGGTGGGCGGGCAACGTGGGCACCGGCTTCACCGACGTCGAGCTCCGCCGCCTGGGTGCCCGTCTCGACGACCTCGCCACGGACGATCCGGCGGTGGGGGAGCGTGTGCCCACCCGCGGCGGGGTCCCGCTGCACTGGGTGCGACCCGAGCTCGTGGTGCAGGTGGCCTACGCCGAGTGGACCCCCGACGGCCGGCTCCGCCACCCCAGCTACCTGGGGGAGCGCACCGACGTGGCCGCCGAGGAGGTCACCTGCGACCCCTGACCAGCTCTTGCGGGGAGAACGGACGACGGATGCCACACCGAACTCCATGGCGGTCGCCGGAGCCATCGGGTACAAAGCGGAAGTGGCATTCCGTTTAGAGGACGAGGCCGGAACGGCCGATCCCGACGGAATCTGCGCGCCCGACGAGGCCGCTGGGCGTCGGCCCCTCCGGGCGGATGCCCGCCGGAACCGGGAGCGCGTCCTCGCCTCGGCCGCCGAGCTGTTCGCGGCCGGTGGCGGCTCGGTGGGCGTGGAGGACATCGCCCGCCACGCCGGGGTGGGCGTCGGCACGGTGTGTCGGCACTTCGAGAACAAGGACGCCCTGCTCGACGCGGTGCTCGAGATGTCCTACCGGAGCCTCCTCGCCGCCGCGCTCGAGGCCTCGGCGGAGCCCGACCCGGTGGAGGCGCTCGACCGCCTCGTGCTCACCTCCGGCGAGCTGTACGCCCGCCACCGGGCCCTCGCCGAGCGGGCGCGCGACGGCGGCCTGTCGCCACGCACCCAGGAGCTGCAGCAGCAGGTGTGGGCACTCATCGAGCAACTCGTCCTGGACGCGCAGGCCGCGGGTGGCCTCCGCTCGGACGTGGGTCCGGTCGACGTGATCATCCTCCTGGCCGGCGTGGCGCAGACCGCCACGGTCCTCAGCGAGCTCGACCCGTCGCTGCGCGAGCGCCACATCCGCCTGGTCCTCGACGGGCTCCGGCCCGGAGCCCGCAGCCCCCTCCCCGGGCGGCCGCTCGACTTCGACGACCTGCGGCGTCTCCACCCGGCCACCGCCGGGTCGACCCCCGCCCCCCGATCATCCCGGCCCGGTGCCGGAGGAAGCGACGGAACGACATGAACCTCCAGGAACGCGCGTATGCACGTCGCTGGTGGATCCTGCTGGTGCTGTGCCTCAGCCTCGTGGTGATCACCCTCGACAACACGATCCTGAACGTGGCGCTCCCCACGCTGGTGCGCGACCTCAAGGCATCCAACAGCCAGCTGCAGTGGATCGTGGACAGCTACACGCTGGTGTTCGCCGGCCTGCTGCTCACCGCCGGCGCCCTCGGTGACCGCTTCGGCCGCAAGGGAGCGCTGCAGATCGGCCTCGCGATCTTCGCCCTCGGCTCGCTCGCCTCGGCGCTCGCCACCGACCCGAACCAGCTGATCGCCACCCGGGCGCTCATGGGTGTGGGCGGCGCGTTCATCATGCCCGCCACCCTGTCGATCCTCACGAACGTGTTCCCGGCCGAGGAGCGGGGTCGGGCGATCGGCGTGTGGGCCGGCATCAGCGGCATCGGCATCGCCATCGGCCCGCTGCTCGGCGGCTTCCTGATCGAGCACTTCTCGTGGCATGCGATCTTCACCGTGAACCTTCCGATCGCCCTGCTCGCGATCGTGGCCGGCGCGCTGATCATCCCCACCTCCAAGGACCCGGCGGCGCCGAAGCTCGACCCGGTCGGCGCGGGGCTCTCCATCGTCGGCCTGGTGTCGCTGGTGTACGGCCTGATCGAGGCCCCCGCCGATGGCTGGACCGATCCGAAGATCCTCACGGCGTTCGCCGTCGGCGTGGTCGTGCTCGCCACGTTCGCCTGGTGGGAGCTGCGCATCGACCACCCGATGCTCGACGTCAGCTTCTTCCGCAACCCCCGCTTCAGCGCGGCGAGCTCGGCGATCACCCTCGTGTTCTTCGCGATGTTCGGCTACTCGTTCCTGCTCACCCAGTACTTCCAGTTCGTGCTCGGCTACAGCGCCCTCGAGACCGGCGTGCGCATGCTGCCGCTGGCGCTCACGCTGATGGTGGTGGCGCCCACCTCGGCTCGGCTGGTCGAGCGGGTGGGGACCAAGGCCGTGGTGGCGGCCGGTCTCGGCTGCGTGTCGCTCTCGCTGTTCCTGCAGGTCGGCCTGGCGGTGGACAGCCCCTACATCCAGATCGCCTGGCGCATGATGCTGCTGGCGTTCGGCATGGGCCTCACCATGGCCCCGGCCACGGAGTCGATCATGGGCTCGCTGCCGCTCGCCAAGGCCGGCGTGGGCTCCGCGGTGAACGACACGACCCGCCAGGTGGGCGGCGCGCTCGGCGTGGCCATCGTGGGGTCGGTGCTGAGCTCGGTGTACGGCTCGAAGATCGTCGACGCCTTCGGTTCCGTGCTGCCCGCCCCGGCGGTGGAGGTCGCCAAGAGCTCCCTCGGCGGCGCGCTCGCCGTGGCCGAGCGGGCGCCCGGCGCCCTCGGCGACCAGGTGGCCTCGGTGGCCCGGTCGGGCTTCGTCGACGCCATGCACGGCGGTGCCCTGGTGGCCGGTACGGCGGCCTTCATCGGCATGGTGGTCGTCCTGATCTTCCTGCCGGCCACGGCCCGGCGCGAGGACCTGGAACGGCAGCACCACGAGTACGACGAGGAGATGGACGTCGCCGCGGCGCAGGGCGCCCGGCTCGCCCCGGTCGAGGTGTCGGAGTGGGACACCTGAGCCGCACGCCGGGCTAGCCTCCGGCCGTTCGCGCCGGGGGGCGCAGCGGCCCGGCAGAGGCAGGGGGACCCATGACCACCATCGAGGCGGCCCGTGAGCTGTTCGACGAGCTGGACGCGGCGGGTGCCGCGCCCGGCGGGAACGGCTCGTTCGAGCGCTCCGCGCTGGAGGCGATCGAGGCCGCGGGCCTCTACGGCCTCACCGTGCCGGAGGAGGTCGGCGGCCACGACCTGCCGCTGGTGGAGGTGGTGCGGATCTGGGCCGAGCTGGCCCGCGCCGACGGGTCGGTGGGCTGGTGCGCCTTCGCGTCCGACACGGCGCTCGCCTACTTCGGCGCCTACCTGCCCGACGACGGCATCGCCCGCGTGATGGACGCCGCACCGGCCGGGCACCTGCCGCTGGTCGCCGGGCAGTTCGCCCCGAACGGCACCGCGGTGGCCGAGGGTACGGACTGGGTGGTCGACGGCGAGTACCGCTTCGGCTCCGGCCTCCTCCTCGCGGATCTCGCGGGCGCCGGGTTCTTCGCCACGCCGGCCGACGGCGGCGACGCCGCCTACCTCATGGGGTGCTTCCCGGCGAAGGAGATCGAGGCCCACGGCGGGTGGGACGTGCTCGGCCTGCGCGCCACGCAGTCCATCGACTACGGCGTGCACGACGTGCGGGTGCCCGCGGACCAGGCGTTCGACTTCTTCGCCCCGACGGTGCACCGCGGTTCGGCCAAGCACCTGCTCGGCGTGATCCCGCTCACCGCGGCGGGGCACGCGGCCTGGGCGCTCGGGGTGTGCCGCCGGATGCTCGACGAGTTCATCGCGGTGGCCGCCGGCACCACGCGGATGGGCGCCGCGTCGAGTCTGGCGGAGTCCGACCACGTGCTCATCTCGCTGGCCCGGCTCGAGTCGCGTCACCGCGCCGGGTGGGCCTGGACGCTCGACGCGTGTGCCCGGGCCGAGGCCGAGTGTGCGGCGAGCGGCGAGTTCATCACCCCTGCGACCGCGAACCTGCTGCGTCAGGCGTGCGTGCACGTCAACCGGGAGTCCGTGGAGATCGCCCGCGAGCTCTACTCCCTCGCCGGCACGCAGGCCCTGCGCGACGGCCCGATGCAACGGTGCTTCCGTGATCTCCACGCAGGTACGCAGCACTACTTCGCGTCCGACGCCGCCAGCGTGGACTTCGCCCGCACCCTGCTGGGGATCGGCTGATGGCCGGCGAACCGCCCACCGAGCAGGCTCCGGCACCGTCGCTCCCCGGTTCCGCCGTGCTCGTCACCGGCGGCGCCAGCGGGATCGGCCTCGGACTGGCCCACGCGCTGGCCGCCCGTGGCGCGGCCTGCGTGGCGCTGGTCGACATCGAGGAGGCGGCGCTCGGTGCCGCGGTGCGGCAACTCGCCGCGGCCGTGCCGGGCGTCGAGGTGGCGGGTCTGGCCGCGGACGTGACCGACCGCGGCGCGCTCGACCGGGCGGTGGGGGAGGCCGTCGAGCGGTTCGGGCCGCTGTCGGTGGCGTGCCTGAACGCGGGGGTGTTCGCCGGCGGCCACCTGTGGGAGACCACCGACGACGACTGGGACTGGGTCATGGGCGTGAACGTCCGCGGCGTGGTCAACGGCGTGCGGGCCGTGGTGCCGAGGATGGTCGATGCCGGCGTGCCGGCCCGGATCATGGTGACCGCGTCGGTGGCCGGCGTGGTGGCGTCGCCCGTGTCGGCCCCCTACGTGGTGTCCAAGTTCGCGGCGGTGGGGATCGCGGAGAGCCTCCACCACGACCTGCAGTTGTCGGGCAACACGCACGTGTCGGTGTCGGTCATCTGCCCGGCGATGGTGGCGACGAGCATCGGCGACTCGGTGCGGAACCGTCCCGCGGAGCTGCCGGACGCCACCGACACGCCGGGCACGGCCATGGCCCGGATCGGGATCGAGGACGCGATGAGCCGGGGACTCGACCCGATGGAGGGCGGCCGGAACGCGGTGTCGCAGTCGTTCGACCTCAATCGCTTCTACGTGAGCACCCACCCGGTGGAGCTGTGGGAGCGGCTCGTGGGGCCGGAGAACGATGACCGCCTCGCCGGTCGGCCGCCCCGGTTCCAGATGTACGAGTGACCCCGGCCCCCCTGGGCACTTCTTCCCGCCATGTCGTGCGGATCGGCCCATGGCATCACGGTGCGTGGTGGGATCGACTGTTCCCAGCGCAGAGCGCGCGAGCACGCCGAACAAGGGGGCAGTCACATGGGGACGTCCGAAGCCGTCGAGATCCACGTCGAGGACACCGTCACGGGCCGGGCCCGTCTGGAGCTGGTGACCGAGACCCGAACCGGTGAGCGGTTCACGATCGAGATCGAGGGGCCGACCGCCGAGGTTCGCGACGAGGCCCGCTACCTCGCCGAGCAGTACCGCCTCGCCGTCGCCGTCTGACGGCCCCAGCGAAATAGGGGTCCGCAACGCCCGATCCGGGCGTCCAGGATCCGGAGATCCGGGAAGCGGGCCCCGGCGGCTCAGGTCTTGGCGAAGGTGTGGCCGAACGGCCAGAGGCCGAGCACGCCGATCTTCACCGACTGGATCCCGAAGGGGATCCCGATGATGGTGATGCACAGAACGAGCGCGGAGGCGAGGGACGCCACGAACAGCGCCCAGCCGACCAGCACGAGCCAGATCACGTTGAACACCGTCTCGAGCACCCCGCCGCTCGAGTCCCTCACGACCTCCCGGCCGAACGGCCAGATGACGAAGCCGGCCAGTTTGAAGGCCTGGATCCCGAAGGGGATCCCGATGATGGTGATGCAGCAGAGCGCGCCGGCCAGCACGTAGCCGATCGCCTGCCAGAACCCGGCGAGGACGAGCCAGAGGATGTTCCCGATGGTCTTCACCTCCCCAGTCTGCTTGCCTGAGGCCGTGCGCGTGTCGATGACCGTCCCGACCGACGACCTGGCCACCGCCGGGGGGCTCTTCGCCGAGCTCGAGTCCTTGGGCTACGACCGGGCGTTCTCGTTCGAGGCCCGCCACGATCCGTTCCTCCCGCTCGCCGTCGCCGCCGGTGCCACCACCTCGATCGGCCTCGGTACCGCGGTGGCCATCGCCTTCGCCCGCACCCCGATGGTGGTGGCCCACGCCGCCTGGGACCTCCAGGCGCTGAGCGGCGGCCGTTTCACCCTCGGTCTCGGTTCCCAGATCCGCCCGCACGTGGAGGAACGGTTCTCGATGCCGTGGACGAGGCCCGCCGAGCGGATGCGGGAGTTCGTCCTGGCGCTGCGGGCGATCTGGTCGACCTGGCAGGACGGCGAACCGCTCGACTTCGCGGGCGACTTCTACACCCACACCCGCATGGTTCCGGCCTTCGACCCCGGACCGCTGCCCGACGGACCCCCGCCCGTGCTGCTCGGCGCCGTCGGGCCCCGCATGACCGAGGTGGCCGGCGAGGTGGCCGACGGTCTCCTCGTGCACCCCGTCAACACCCGCCGGTCCCTCGAGGAGCTGACCCTGCCGGCGGTCGCCCGGGGTGCGGCCCGATCGGGCCGCGACCCGGCCGGGGTGGAGGTGGTGTGCGTGACCATCGTCGTCACCGGCCGAACCGAGGAGGAGATGGCCCGCAGTCGGGAGGCCATCCGCACCCAGCTCGCGTTCTACGGCACCACTCCCGCCTACCAGCCGGTCTTCGAGCTCCACGGCATGGGTGGCGCCTGTGACGAGCTGCGTCGCATGGCCCGCGCCGGTCGGTGGGACGAGATGGGCGCGCTGATCGACGACGACTTCCTGCAGGTCGTGGCGGTGGTCGGCGAACCCGACCGGGTCCCCGACCTGGTGCGCGAACGCCTGGCGGGCATCTCGGACTCGGTGTCGCTCGTGAACAACCGTGCCCCCGATCCGCTCCATCTCGCCGAGGTGGTGGCCGGTCTCCACGACGGCCGTTGAGGGTCCGCCGCGCCCGGCCGGGCCCCGCGTCGGTCGCCCCTGCGTGGTCGTGCCGTGCGCTCGGTAGGGTCGGGGCACGACGCGGACGCCGGTCGGCGCGCCGGAAGGGACGGGAGGGCGGCGGGGATGACCCAGGAGCAGGACGGGACGACCACGGAGTCGGTCGAGGAGCTGCTCGCCGAGCGAGCGAAGCTGCGGACCCAGCTCGCCGAGCTGCGACGCAAGGACCGTTCCGCCGTTCGCAAGGCCCGCCAGGAACGCGAGCTCAAGCCGTTCCAGGTGGAGCTCCTGAAACTCCAGGACCACCTCGAGCGTCAGCACCGGCGGATGATCGTCCTGTTCGAGGGTCGCGACGCGGCGGGAAAGGGCGGGACCATCCGCCGGGTCACCCGCTACATGAACGAGAAGCACTACCGGGTGGTCGCCCTCGGCAAGCCCACCGAGGAGCAGCGCACCCAGTGGTACTTCCAGCGGTACGTGGCGCAGTTCCCGACCGGCGGCGAGATCGTCCTGTTCGACCGCTCCTGGTACAACCGGGCGATGGTCGAACCCGTCTTCGGGTTCTGCACCCACGAGGAGTACCGCAACTTCATGCGGGGCGTGGTCGGCTTCGAGAAGGACCTGGTGCGCCAGGGTACGGTGCTCGTGAAGCTCTACTTCAGCGTCACGAAGGAGGAGCAGCGTCGGCGGTTCGAACGTCGCCGTGACGACCCGCTGCGCCAGTGGAAGCTGTCGGAGATCGACATGCAGGCCCAGGAGCACTGGGACGACTTCACGGAGCAGAAGTACCACATGCTCAAGCGGACCAGCACCGCCGACGCGCCGTGGACGATCATCCGCTCCGAGGACAAGCACACCGCTCGGCTCAACGCGATGCGCGTGATCCTCAATTCGGTCGACTACCAGGACCGCGACCACTCGTTGGACTTCGTGCCGGACGGCGACGTCGTGCTGAGCGGCGCCGAGGAGGTCTCGCTCATGGAGGCGGAGCGGATCCGCGAGGGACGGTTCACCGAGTGAGCGGCACGGCGAGGACGGAGCGAGCGGTGGGGAGGGCCCGGGCGTGCGGCACCGTGTGACGGCTCCGGCACCCGGTCGCGAGCCGACGGTGTCGGTGGTGGTGCCCTGCTACAACTACGGCCACTTCCTGGAGGACTGCATCCGCAGCATCGTGGAGCAACCCGGTGTGGTGGCCGACGTGCTCGTGATCGACGACGCGTCGCCCGACGGCAGCGGCGATGTGGCGGAGGCCCTCGCTGATCGGTACCCGCGGGTGCGGGTCATCCGCCATCTGGAGAATCGCGGCCACATCGCCACCTACAACGAGGGCCTTCCGCAGGCCGAGGGCGACTACGTGGTGCTGCTGTCGGCCGACGACCAGCTCACCCCCGGGGCGCTCGGGCGGGCGACCGCCCTCATGGAGGCCCATCCAGAGGTGGGCCTCGTGTACGGGCACCCGGTGTCGTTCAGCGACACACCTCCGCCGGCGCGCACGGAGGTCGGCAGCTGGTCGGTGTGGGCCGGCGAGCGGTGGATCCGGGCGCAGCTGCGGCGGGGCCTCAGCATCATCTACTCGCCGGAGGCGGTGGTGCGGACCTCGGTGCACAGGGAGGTGGGGTGGTACCGCCCGGAGCTCCCCCACACCGGTGACCTCGAGATGTGGCTGCGGGTCGCCGCGGAGGCGTCCGTCGGCCGTGTCAACGGTGCTGACCAGGCGTTCCGGCGGGTGCACCCGCAGAGCATGATGCGCACGCAGTTCGGCACGCCGCTGCGCGACCTCGAGGGTCGGCTCGATGCCATCACCTCGTTCCTCCGGACCAGTCGCGCCCGCCTCGACTCACCGGGTCGGCTCGACGCACTCGCCCGTCGCGTGATGGCGGGGGAGTCCCTGGACCTGGCCTGCGCACTGGTGGCGTCCGGCGCCGGCCAGGACGACGCGGGCGCCGGTCCGGAGGACTACGTGACGTTCGCTGCCACGGTCTGGCCGCGTTACCGGCGCCTCCCGGGCTGGAGGGAGTACCGGCTGCGCAGCGGGAACGGCCCGTCCGGCCCGGTGGTGCGGGCGGAGCTCGGCGCCCTCGCGGCCCGCCGGGACCTCGCCGGTCGGATCCGTTGGCAGCGCTGGCACCGCCTCGGCCTCTGAGCGGATCTCAGTCGGGCGGCCCGTGGACCTCGTCCTCCACGGCCGCCACGAGCGTGGCCTGCGCCGGTGCCCAGTGGCCGGTACGCACACCGGCGGCCGCGCCACGGGCACGTTCCTCGCGGTCCGGCGCCTCGATCGCGGCGCACAGCGCGTCGGCGAGCGCTCCCGGCGTGGCCAGTGCCCAGCGCACGTCGGGGTGCGCGAGGTCGGCGCGGGCGTAGGGGTGGTCGTTCACGACCGGGATCACGCCGCAGGCGAGGAGCTCCTCGGCGATGAGGGAGATGTTGGTGAACGACAGCGCGAGACCGGTGATGGCCCGGTTGTAGATCCGGGCGAGGGACTCGGGCGTCTGCACGCCGAGTCGGGTCGCCGGGAAGGGCAGGTCCACCCGGTCGTCGCCGAAGGTGATGATCTCCACCTCGGGGTGGCGTCGGTGCAGTTCGGCCATGGCGAGGAGGGCCAGCCGGAGCCCGCGCCGCTCGCTCGAGGGGTTCAGGTACAGCACCGCGGCATCCCGCGGGCCCGCCCCCGTCAGGCGGTAGACGTCCGTGTCGCAGCCGAATTCGGCCACGGTCGGCCGTACGCCGGCCACGGGGGCGATCAGGTCCGCGGCCATGTGTCCGATCGTCACGGTCCGGAAGCCGAACCGGTACGTGTCCTCCGCCAGCGCGTACCGGTCGCCACGTGGGTAGAAGAACGGCTCGAAGTCCTGGGCCAGGTAGAGGCGTCGGCAGGGGATCCCGGCCGACCGGCGAGCGAGCACGTGTGCTGTGGACCACGCCGTGGCCACGCAGGCGTCGTAGCCGTCGAGACCGTCGCCGATGCCCCGCACCGCTGCGTCGACGAAGGGCCAAGCGGAACGCACGACCTCCCGCTGCAGGTCGAGGTTCCCGCCGTAGCGGTCGTAGAGGAGCAACTCGCAGGTGTGTCCCGCCCGCTCGAGGCCCTGGATCATCCGGAACATCGTGGTGTGGCCACCCGACCCCCTCGCCGGGGGTTCGCTGATCCATGCGATCCGCAGCGGCGCACCTCGAGCGGGGCGGCGGGTCGGTACCGGGAGGTCGAGTCGCGCCGAGTCGGCCACGTCGTCGGCCAGGAGGGGGAACTCGAGTTCCTGCGCCCCGAGGCGCTGGTAGGCGCGGCGTGCGACGCGCCGGGCGAGTTCCCGCGGGCCCATGTCCCGGGCCCGGCCGGCGAGGACGCCGACCCGGTGGAGCCGTTCGTTCATGGCTGCTCCGGTGTCTCGATGCCCACCGACCCGAGGATGCGGTGGGCGACGTGGGTCCATGAGGCCTCGGCGGTGCGTTCCGCCCCGTGGCGTCCCATCGTCCGGGCGGTGGCGGGATCCGCGAGGGTCCGCATCGCGGCCACGAGCCCGGCGTGGTCGTCGGGGTGCACCGTGAGTGCGGCGTCGCCGAGCAGTTCGCCGGCCCCGCCCTCGGTGGTGGCCACCACGGGCAGACCGGCCGATGCGGCCTCCAGGTACGCGATGGGTGACGGGTCGAAGCGACTGGGCAGGACGAACGCGGTGGCCGTGGCGAACAGCGAGTCGAGTTCCGCCTGCTGGGCCGGCACCTCACGCGCGAGGAACCCGTGGCCCACCACGCCCGGCCGGTCGACGGTGGGATGGCCACCGACGAGGTGGAGCACCGCCTCGGGACGCTCGGCGCGGACCTCCTCGAAGGCCTGCAGCACCGCCTCGCCGTTCTTGCGCACCCAGTCCACACCCACGAACAGGAAGGTCGGTCGTGACCAGTCCCGCTCCCCGTCACCCCGGCGCGGACGGTGGCCCATGCCCACGGTCGTGACCCGCTCCGGCGCGATGCCGTAGCCCTCCACGAACGCGCGGCCGGCCCATGAGGTGCTGACACAACACCTGTCGGCCGCCCGGCTGGAGCGGCGCTGGAGTTCGATCCACTCGCGCACCCGCTCGTCCCGGAACCCGCTGTTGCGGATCTCGGAGTCCGGGTGGTCCCACATCTGTTGGAGGGTGGCGTCGTCGTAGGTGACGACGGGGACGGGTGGTCGGAGCCGGGCGAGGTCGTACACATCGGTACCCATGGCGAGCAGCCCGTCGAGTCGGCCGGCCGCGGCCAGCGATCGGCGGAGGGCCCACTCCCGGGGTCGCCGGCGGACCGCGGTCCGGTTGGCCTCCTCGCCGCGGTCACCTCCGACCTGTGACAGCAACCGGAGCCCGCCTCGCACAGGCCTCGGGAGATGCGCGCCGACGGGGACCACGTCGACCCCGAGGGCCCGCATGCCGTTGGTGAGTCCGTGCGGTGTGCCGGACCAGTTCTCCGGTGCGGTGGGATCGGCCGCCGGGTAGAGCAGGCCGACGCGGGGGACGGGAGGTCGCCGGTCGGTCACGGTCGGGGAAGGGGGGAGTGGGAGGTCACGATGGGTGTGGACAGGTCAGGGGGCGGACAGACGGGACCGCACGGAGCTGCCGAGGTGCACGAGCCTCGCCGCCACCGGGACCCGGAGCAGCGCCGGTGGTGCCAGCTCCTCGAGGAAGGGCAGCATCAGCAGCCCGTAGACCGCCACTGCGGCCACGCCACCGGTGACGAGCTGCAGCGGCGCCGCCGACGTGAGGCTCGACACCGCAGCCGCGGCGAGCGCGGCGACGGCCGCGGCCAGTACCGGTGGCCCCGCGGCACGGGCCAGCAGGAGGGGCGTGGCACGCGTCGTCCGGCGCACGGCCACGAGGTAGGTCGGCAGGGTGACCGCACAGATGACGACGATGTGGGCCACCCCCACCCCCACGAGGCCCAGGCGGTGGAGCCCCAGGGCGATGGTGGGCACGAGCGCGGCCAGTGCGACCACCTGCACGATCATCAGGACCCCGGTCCGGCCCATGGCGATGATGATGTTGGCGAACAGGACGCAGGTCACGAAGATCACTCCGTAGAGCGACAGGATCTGCAGAACCGGGGCGGCATCGAGCCACTTCGCCCCGTACACGGTGGCCACGAGCGGGGTGGCGAGTGCCAGGGTGGTGAAGCCGATCGGAGCGGCCACGGCGAGGACGCTCCGGGTGGCCTTGTGCATGGCGGGTCCGAGCGCGCCGTCGGTCTGCTTCACCGCCGAGAAGGCCGGGAGCACCACGCCGTTGAGCATCGAGCCGATCACCGCCGTGGGCCACGACGCGATGTTGAACGCCAGGGTGTACAGCCCGAGCTTCGCCGCGCCCGAGATGCGCGAGACGAACACGTAGTCGACGTTGAGGAGGAGTTGGCTGAGCAGGTTGGCCCCGGCGAGCGGCAGGCCGAAGCGGAGCAGCGGCGACACCTCCGAGCGCCGGAACCCGGGCCAGTAGTGCTTGGACACGCCGGTGACGAGGAACCAGCCGGTGATCGCCGTGCCCACCACCCTCGACCACGCGAACGCCATTGCGCCGTCGCTGTTGAGGGCGAGCACCATGAGCACCCCGCTGGAGACCACGAACGACACCACGCTGGCGAGGAACAGGCGCTGTTGGCGGAACTCCCGCTGGAGCTGCGCGCCGGGCACCGCGAACGGCCCGATCATCACGACGGTCAGCGACAGCACCCGCAGCGGTGCGGCGGCGTCGGGCGAACCCATGAGGTCGGCCAGGTTCTGGGCGAAGCCGAACATCAGCGCGCCGAGTGTGAAGCTCGTGACGATGGAGATGGTCGCCACCGTCGGCGCGATCCGGTCGATGTCGAGGTCGGACCTCGCGACGGCGGACGCCACCCCGAGCTCCGCCACGCTGGTGACGAACGCGTGGACCGTGAGCGCGACGGTGAACAGGCCGAACTCCGCAGGTGCCACCAGGCGGGCCACCACCGCCATCAGGGCGATGTTGGCGAAGCGCATCACGACGACGCTGCCTGCCGACCACACCGCCCCCCGGCGCACCTTCGTCCCGAGGCCCGGCTCGACCCCGGCGCTCCCCGGGGCCCGTTCCGCCACGTCCACCGCGGCCTCGCTGAGGAGTTCCTGCTGGAGGAGCCCGTCGGGGGCGAGGACGCCGCTCGTCTCGCTCAGCGGCTGGACGAGCTCCCGGTCGACCATCGCGTCGGCCGCGCCCGCTCGCTCACCGTCCTCCGCCACGCAGAGCAGTGTACGCAGCGCGGATCCGGGCTCCACCGGAGGCCCGGACCCTTCCCGGGCCGCGGGACTGGAACCTCGGCGGCGGGTCGTCGAATATCTTGGGGTGCGGCGCCTGCAGCACCCCGATTTCGTCGTCCTCGGTGCACCCCGCTGTGGCACCACGTCGCTGCACCACTACCTGGACCAGCACCCCGGTGTGGCGATGAGCCAGGTGAAGGAGCCGAACTTCTTCCTGTTCGACGGCCCCGGCGATCCGTCCCGTCCGCTCGTCGAGGCCCCCGGCATCATCGCGAAGTCCGTGTCGGACCCCGATGCCTACGCGCGCCTGTTCGCCGGCGCCCCGCCGGGCCGGCGGACGGGGGAGGTGTCGGTCCTCTACCTGTACTGCGACCGCAGCCCTGCCCTCATCGCCGGATCGTTGCCCGACGCCCGCCTGGTGGCGGTGCTGCGGCACCCCGTCGACCGTGCCTACTCCCACTTCCTGTTCACCTACACCGGGGCGGCCGAGTCGGTTCGGAGCGAGTTCCGGGCGGCAGCCGAGCGCGAGATGGGCCTCCCCGACACGCCGTTCGCCTCCGGCACCCACCTTCTGCGCCTCGGTCGGTACCGGCCGCAGATCGACCGCTACCTCGATGCCGTGGGTCGGGACCGCCTGCACCTCATCCTGCACGAGGACCTGCAGGAGCGGCCGGCCGAGGTGCTGGCGGATCTCTGCCGCTTCCTCGACGTGGATCCGTCGTTCCACTTCGACACGTCGGTGACCTACAACGGCTCGGCGCTCCGCGGTTCGACCACCCGGATGGTGCGCCAGGCGCTCGGCGGCACCACCTCGGGGCTCAAGCGCGTCCTGCCCGCCCCGGTCGCCGGACGCCTCGGCCGGGCACGCGCCCGGCTCCGCCGTCCCGGCAGTGCCCCGCCCCTCGGGGCCGACTTCCGGCGCGAACTGGCCGCGTGGTTCGAGCCGTCCACGGCCCGCGTGGAGGAGTTGGTGGGTCGGGAGCTCTCGCACTGGCGACGCTGACCGGGGCCCCTCCGACCGGGGAGGTCCCGCCGGCGGACGGCATGACCGACGCCGCTCAGCCCGGCAACGTGTAGGTGTTCTCGAGCTCGTCCTGCAGGACGGTGGCCACCGTGTCGGTGGTGTCGACCACCAGCTCCTCGTCGAGGACCCGCGTGCGGAACGACCAGCCGTCCGGCAGGGCGAGCCGGTCACCGAGCCCCGCGAGCGCTGCCTCGGTGAGGGTGGGGTCGACGGCGAGGCAGTACGCCTGCATCACGTAGGCCGTCCCCTCGGGGTCCACGAGCGCGTGGACCGGCTTGTCGGCGTCGAAGAAGAAGATCGCTCCGCGGTCGACGTGCCGCTCGGTGTAGGGCACCGCGGCCGGTCGGTCGCCGAGGTCCAACACGGCGATACGGCGCATGGTGAGCCCCTCGAAGTCGCGCAGGACCGGCTCGACCGGGGCCACCTTGCGGCCGAGGCCGTCGATCATCCAGTGGCGCGGGCCGTTGAGCTTCACCATGAGGGCGTCGAGCTCACGGGCGAGCGAGTCGGCCTCCAGCCGGCCCCACAGCTCGGCGGGGCAGTCGTTGAGCATCTGGGTGCCCCAGACCTCCGCCTGCAGACCGCCGCCGCGTGCGTACACGGCGAGGACCTCGCCGTAGCGGACGCCGCGTTGGTCGGTGATGAGCCGTTCCGGAGCCATCATCTGAGTCTGGCACTCCCGGTCGGTGGCCATCCGACGGTGCGAGGACGTCGTCCGGCCCTGGTTCGCTACGCTCCCGTCCGACGCGACCGCTCGGAGGAGACCCCGTGAGCATCCGACCGAAGATCGAGGCCGCGCTGGCGGCCACCGCCGAGCGGCTCCATCCGGGGTCGGGTGCCGATGCCGTGCACCAATCGAAGAACGATCTCGTCAGCATCGAGGGGACGTCGGACGACATCAGCGGCCGTTACGCGAACGCGGAGATCGTGATCGCGGCGCCGGCCGTCTATGAGACGAAGCACCCGGACGGTGACCCGGTCACGATCAAGAAGCGCCACGACGGCCTGATCGTCGTGTATCCGGACGGATTCATCTACGTGCACGCAATGGCGCTCGGTCTCCGCGAGGTGAAGGCGCTCGGCAAGGACGAGGTGTCCGTGGAGCCGATCACGATGGTGCTCGACGGCGCGGAGGTGCCGGGCCTGCGGATCACCGGGCGCGCCGGCCGGCCCAAGTTCGCGTTGGCGATCGCGCCGGCCAAGGAGTCCGGCGATCCGGCCGAGCAGGTCGCGATCCGTGACGAGATCCACCGGGCGCTCGCGGGCTAGCCCCGCCACGCCGTCTCGAACTCGGCCAGCTGGTCGCCCCCGGGCTCCACGACATCGCCGGTCTT
>JBMOJH010000033.1:0-31578 GCA_049316905.1 Microthrixaceae bacterium
GGTAGCAGCTCGACATCTGCGGGTGCGTGGTGCCGGAGTTGAACAGCGTCGGCGAGCTGGGGAGGTAGGCCAGGCTCGAGATCAGCTCGTAGAACTCGATCGCCTCCTCCGGGGAGGTCGACAGACCGCAGGCGACGCGCAGCAGGAAGTACTGCGGGGTCTCCACCACCTGGCGGCTGACGGGGTGGCGCAGCAGGTAGCGGTCGTACACGGTGCGCAGGCCGAAGAACTCGTACAGCCAGTTGCGATCGGCGAGCACCGCGTCGTTCAGCTTGCGGGCGTGGGTGGCCACCATCGCAGCGGTCTCGTCACCGATGATCCCCTGCTCGTGTCCGACGGCCACCGACTGGGAGAAGGAGTAGATGTTCTGGTTCTGCACCTCCTTGTCGATCACGGTCGACAGGAGGCGGGCGGCGAGGCGGGAGTAGTTCGGCTCCTCCGCGATGAGGGCGGCCGAGGTGCGGATCGACAGCTCGTCGAGCTCCTCGGTCGTGGCGCCGTCGACGAGACCCGAGATGGTGCGCGTGGCCACGCGCATCGGGTCGACGTTGTCGAGGCCGGCGGCGCAGCGGGCGACGGCCCGCACGATCTTGTTGAGGTCGACCGGCTCGAAGCTGTTGTCACGCTTGCGGACCCGCATCGGCGAGCCGGTGAGCGAGTCCGAGGTGTCGGCCGGTTCCGGACCGGTCACCACCGGTTCGTCGGAGTGGTCCCCGACCACCTGCACCGGGCGCATGTCCTCCTGAATGGCCACCGTGGACCCCCTCCACCTTCTCGTCGCTGGGTTCTGTGTTCGCTGGGCTGCTGACCGGCGACGATGCCGGTGCCGGGTGTCACTCCCGGAGACCCCGGATGTGGGGAGAGAACCCACATCTTGTGGCCGCCGGAGGCGCCGCCCCCCACATGTGGGGGGACAGGGGCGTAATTACAACCGCGTACTTACAGAGCTGTCAACGCTTTCAGGCACCGCGGAGCGAGTTTTTTCGCCCACGGGGCGCGATCGCTGCAACGGCGGGGCGCGCTCACGGCCACGGCGGGGTGCGCGGAGCGGCCGAGTAGCGTCCGGCGGGTGACCGAACCCCGACCCGGCTCCCCCGGAGCCCCCCTCTGGGACCCCGACGCCGTGCCCGCGGCCACCGTGGTGGTGCTCCGCGACACCCCGGACGGGCCCGAGGTGCTCATGCTGCGCCGCGACGCGGGCCTGAGCTTCGCGGGTGGAATGTGGGTGTTCCCGGGCGGCCGCATCGACCCCGACGACCGGCGACCGGAGGACGGCGGGGACCCCGAGCCCGCGGCCCGCCGGGCCGCGGTCCGCGAGGCGGCCGAGGAGGCCGGGATCGTGGTGGAGGAACCCGCCCTGCGCCGCTGGTCGCACTGGACCCCACCTCCCCGCCAGGACAAGCGCTTCACCACCGCCTTCTACGTGGCGCCCGCACACGACGCGACCGCGGAGGTGGTCATCGACGACGGCGAGATCCGCGATCACCGGTGGGTGCGCCCCGCCACCGCGATCGAGCTGCGCGACGCCGGCGAGGTGAGCCTGGCTCCGCCGACCTACATCACGCTCGTGCAGCTGCTCCCGCACGCGAGCATCCGTGACGTGCTCGCGGCCGCGCCCGGCGAGGACGAGGTGGAGCACTTCGCCACCCGGGTGGCCATCACCGCCGACGGCTCCGGTTGGGCCGCGCTCTACCACGGCGACGTGTCCTACGAGGACGACGAACCCGACCCCGAACGACCCGGCCCGCGCCACCGCCTGCTGATGGGCGATCGCTGGGAGTACGTGAGGGACGCGCCGTGAGCGACCACGAACACGGGCCGCTGGTCCCGCCCGAGACGATCACCTGCGTGGACTGCGGCGGGACCTGCCACCTCCTCACGCGCCCGTTCGAGGACGAGGACGGGACGGTCGGGTTCCGGGCGGGCGACGTGGTGGCCTACCGCTGCTCGGACTGCCTCGACCGCTGGGACATCGAGCTCGAGGCCGGCGACGGCTGAGGGCCGCCCGACCGCGTGCCCTCAGCCGACGGTGGAGGCGAGGGCCCGGAACTCGTCGACCGTCATCGACTCCGTGCGTCCGGCGGACTGCACCGAGATCCGCGGTACCGCGGTGGTGGGCGTTCCCGGTCCGACGATCGAAGGCGAACCGTCGAGGACGACCCGCCTCGTGGCGAACCGGCCCGGCGCGCCGGGGAGCGGCGTCAACGCGTAGCCGACCTGCGCCCCGGGCTCCGGGGGCACGGGCGGCAGGCCGTAGGCGACCGCGGCCTCGGTGTCACTGAGGCCTCCGGCCACCCCACGTGCGCTGCAGGTGACGGTGAGCGGGGTCCCCGGCGACAGGGTGCCGGTGATCGACTCGAGGACCGTCGCGTCGCACAACTCCTGCGAACCGCTGAGCGGCCCGCCGGCGGAGTACGCATCCACTCCGGCGGCGTCGATCGAGACCCGGACCACCGCGGGCCAGCCGGCCAGGGCCTCGAGGCCGATGGCGGCGTCGAGCGCGTCGACCACGCCGCCCGACTCCATCGGGGCGACCCCGGCACGTGCACCCTCGCCGTGACGGGAACCGGCGCACCCGGCGAGCAGGACGACAAACGCTGCGACGAGCACACCGGCCTTCGTCGAGCGGCGGCTCCGCTGATGACGCATGACGGTCCCCCTCACTCGTACAGCCCGTTCACGCCCTGCACGTCGAGCGTGGTCGGGCCGTTCAGCCCGCACTTGTAGAACACGTCGGTGCTCCACCACATGACGCTGCCCGGACACGTCGTGAGTGGCGGCTGGTTCGGTGTGGTGTGGGCCAGACCCAGGGCGTGACCGACCTCGTGGGACCCGACCTGCACCGCCACCCCGAAGGGGTCCCGGCTCACGAAGAGGGCACCCACGTTGATGTAGATCCGGGGAGTGCCCGACCAGCCGGTGGCCCCGCAGGCCGGGCCCTGCGACAACTGCCCGTTGGTCAGCGCACCGACGATCGAGTTGTTCGGGTCGTTGAACGCCTGGAACTGCAGCAGCAGCGGTTGTCCCGCCGCCACGAAGGTGGGGCCGCGGTGGCCGGCGGCGTTCCACTTCTGGATCCCGTTGAGCGTGGCGCTGACCAGGAGCGGATTCGACGAATCAGCTCCCACCAGCGCGGTCGACACCTGCGTCGCCGCCGAGGGAAAGGCGCACCGCGAGGTCGGGGTGGTCGGGAGCGTCGGCGTGGGCGAGCACGCAGCGACCGCCGTCACCACGCCCGCCACCACCGCGAACGCCAGTGCCCTCATGCGTCGGCCCACACCCGGATCGCCCACTCGCACGTCGCCCCCTCGGACCTCGCCCCGGTCCGGGCACGAGCCTGACCGCGCCAGCACGGTCGGCGCAACACCTCCGGGTCGCTCCCGGCCCGCCGCTACGCTGCCCCCTCGCCCGCTCACGACCGTGTGGACCCGATGACCGACCAGCCGACCACCGCCGACCAGCCCTACCCCGAGGTGCCCTCGCGGCCCGAGCTGCCCGCACTCGAGCGCCGGCTGCTCGACCGGTGGGCCGCCCAGCGGACCTTCGAGCGGTCGGTGGAGGAGCGGCCGGCCACGGCGCCCGACGGGAGCGACGCGGAGTTCGTGTTCTACGACGGGCCGCCGTTCGCCAACGGCCTCCCCCACTACGGCCACCTCCTCACCGGCTACGTGAAGGACGTGGTGCCCCGGTACCGGACCATGCGGGGGAACCGGGTCGAGCGCCGGTTCGGCTGGGACTGTCACGGGCTGCCCGCCGAGATGGCGTCGGAGAAGGAGCTCGGCATCGCCGGCCGGGTGGCCATCACCGAGTACGGCATCGCCCGCTTCAACGACCACTGCCGCACCTCGGTGCTGCGCTACACCGACGAGTGGGAGCGCTACGTCACCCGCCAGGCCCGCTGGGTGGACTTCGCGGACGACTACAAGACCATGGACCTCTCCTACATGGAGTCGGTCCTGTGGGCGTTCCAGCGGCTCTGGGAGCAGGGCCTCGTGTACGAGGCCTATCGGGTCATGCCGTACTCGTGGGGCGCCGAGACGCCGCTGTCGAACTTCGAGATCCGCCTCGACGACGCCACCCGGCCCCGCCAGGACCCGGCGATCACCGTCGCGTTCACGGTCGACCCCGCCCGCGCCGGGCGCGCGGGCGAGTTGCTCGGTGGCGGACCGGCCGAGATCTGGGCGTGGACCACCACGCCGTGGACGCTGCCGTCGAACCTGGCCCTGTGCGTGGGCCCCGAGCTGGCCTACGAGGTGGTCGAGGTCGCCACGGGTGACCGGGCCGGAACGAGGGTGGTCCTCGGCGCAGGTGCCCGCGGCCGCTACGAACGCGAGCTCGGCGAGGACGCCGTCGCCGTGGGCACGCTCCGCGGCGCCGATCTGGCCGGCCTCCACTACGAGCCGCTGATGCCCTACTTCGCCGGCCACCGCGACTCGTTCGTGGTGCTCTCCGACGACTTCGTCACCGACGACGACGGCACCGGCATCGTGCACATGGCGCCCGGCTTCGGCGAGGACGACCAGCGGGTCTGCGAGGCCGCGGGCATCGTGCTCGTGTGCCCGGTGGACGACTCGGGCCGGTTCACCAATGAGGTGCCCGACTACGCCGGGGAGAACGTCTTCGACGCCAACCCACGCGTGATCGCGGACCTGAAGGGCCGCGGGGTGGTGCTGCGCCACGACACCTACGACCACAACTACCCGCACTGCTGGCGCACCGACACGCCGATCATCTACAAGGCGGTGTCGTCCTGGTACGTCGAGGTCACCGCGATCCGGGACCGCCTGGTGGAGCTGAACCAGGAGATCAACTGGATCCCCTCCCACGTCCGCGACGGCCAGTTCGGCCGGTGGCTCGAGGGCGCACGGGACTGGTCCATCTCGCGCAACCGGTTCTGGGGCGCACCCCTCCCGGTCTGGCGCTCCGACGACCCCGCCCACCCGCGCACCGACGTGTACGGCTCGCTCGACGAGATCGAGCGCGATTTCGGCGTGCGGCCCACCGACCTGCACCGGCCCGCCATCGACGAGCTGGTCCGGCCGAACCCCGACGACCCGACCGGACGCTCGATGATGCGCCGCGTCCCCGAGGTGTTCGACTGCTGGTTCGAGTCCGGCTCGATGCCGTTCGCCCAGATGCGCTACCCGTTCGACAACCGGGAGAAGTTCGACGAGCACTCCCCCGCGGACTTCATCGTGGAGTACATCGCCCAGACGAGGGGCTGGTTCTACACCATGCACGTGCTGTCGGGCGCGCTGTTCGACCGCCCCGCGTTCCGCAACGTCATCTGCCACGGCGTGGTGCTCGACCACGAGGGCCGCAAGCTCTCGAAGAAGCTGCGCAACTACCCCGACCCCGAGGAGGTGATGGACACCCTCGGCTCCGACGCGCTGCGCTGGTACCTCATGGCGTCACCCATCCTGCGGGGTGGCGACCTGCGCATCGCCACCGACGCGTCGGAGATCAGCGACGTCGTCCGGCTCGTCATCAACCCGATCTGGAACGCCTACGCGTTCTTCACCCTGTACGCGAACGCCGAGGGCCGCCGGGCGGTGGCCCGCACCGACGCGACCGGCGAGCTCGACCGCTACGTGCTGGCCAAGACCCACCAGCTCGTCGCCGCGGTCACCGCCCGGATGGACGACTACGACATCGCCGGGTCGTGCGCCGAGGTCCAGTCCTTCCTGGACGCGCTCAACAACTGGTACATCCGCCGCTCCCGTGACCGGTTCTGGGGCACGGGCCGTGTCGAGGAGCAGGACCGGGCGGACGCCTTCGACACCCTCTACACGGTGCTGACCACGCTCGTGAAGGTGGTCGCCCCGCTGCTGCCGTTCCTGGCGGAGGAGCTCCACCTCGGCCTCACCGGCGATCCCACGGGTGACGACTCGGTGCACCTCCAGGACTGGCCCGACGCGGCGCAGCTCCCCTCCGACCCGGAGCTCGTCGCCACCATGGACCGCGTCCGCGAGGTGTGCTCCGTGGCCCTGGGGCTCCGCGAGGACCACCGCCTGCGGGCCCGCCTCCCACTGCGCCGGCTCACCGTCGCCGGTGCGGACGTGGCCCGCCTCGCCCCGTTCGCCCACCTGGTGCGCGACGAGGTGAACGTGAAGGAGGTCGTCCTGTCCGACGACGTGGCCGCGGTGGGCGATTTCCTCCTGCGGCCGGACGCCCGCACGCTCGGGCCGCGCCTCGGCAAGGACGTGCAGGCCGTGATCCGCGCCGCGAAGGCCGGCGAATGGGTGGAGCTCGACGACGGCGCCGTGGAGGTGGCCGGCCAGGTGCTCGCGCCGGGCGAGTTCGAACTGGCACTCGAGCCGCGGGACGGAGCCGCCGCGGCGCCGCTCCGGGGCAACGACGCCGTGGTGGAGCTCGACGTGGAGGTCACCGCCGAGCTGGAGGCCGAGGGGGCCGCCCGCGACGTGGTACGGCTCGTGCAGCAGGCCCGCAAGGACGCCGGGCTCGAGGTGACCGACCGCATCTCGTTGCGCCTCGGGCTGACCACCGCCGTCATGGCGGCCGTGGCCGCCCACGAGGAGTGGGTGGCCGAGCAGGTCCTGGCCACGAGCCTCGTGCTCGGCGGGCCCGAGGGCGAGGCCGCGGGCACGGCGCTGGGCGACCCGGTCACCGTCGAGCTCTCCCGCGCGTGAGTGCCGCCGGGGGTCCCGACGCCGAGTTCCTGGGCCTCGAGCGGGCCGGCGACGGGGACGTGTTCGGGTTCGTCGTGGAGCCCCACCTCACCCGTCTCGACGGCCAGCTGTACGGGGGCACCGCCATCGCCGCGTCGATCACCGCGGCGGAGCTCGTGTCCGACCGGCCAGCCGTGTGGATGACCACGCAGTTCGTGGCCACGGCGCCCGGCGGGTCCCGCATCCGCCTCGAGGCCGAGGTGCTCGCGCCGGGCCGCCGCACCAACCAGGTCCGCGTCACCGGGACCGACGGGTCCGGCGCGGTCATGTTCGCCTCGCTCGGCGCCACCGGGCACCGCCGCGACGACGGCCTCACCGGCGCGTTCGAGCATCGGTCCGAGGTCGGCCCGCCCCTCGACTCCCGCCCCAGCGACGGGCCGTTCGCCGCGATGCTCCGGCGGGCCGGGGTGGACGCGCCACCGCTCCCCGCGGGGCTCAGCTTCAACGCCGTGGCGGAATACCGCGAGCCCGAGCTGCGGGGTCACCCGGACGCAGGGCCCGGGCGGTCCTGCATGTGGGTCCGCCGCCGCGACGGCCGGCCGGTGTGACCGGGGCCACGGTCGCCTTCATGGCCGACATGGTCCCCCTCGCCGTGGCCGAGGGCTGCGGCGTGGTGGCCGGTGGCATCAGCCTCGACAACACGATCCGCCTCGGTGCGGTGGAACCCTGCGAGTGGGTGCTCCTCGACCTCCGCGCCCACCTCGCCGACGGCGACTACGGCCACGGCACCGCCCACGTGTGGAGCGAGGACGGCGCGCTGATGGCCACGGCCTCGCAGACCGCGGCGATGATGCGCTTCGACCTGACCCAGCTGCCCTGGCACGGCCGGGGCGGGTGAGCCCGACCGGGAGCGTCAGACCGAACCGCTGACGAGGCGCGCCGCCTCGTCGAGGTCGACCACGTCGGTCATGTCGAGGCGTCGCCGACCGTCGATCACCAGGACCGTCGCCCGACCCGGCCCTGCCGGCTCCACCCGAACGCCGGTGCGGCGCGGATTCAGCGAGATCACCGAGGCCCAACCCGGGCGGTCGACCACGACGACCAGCCGACGGTCGGTGAGCGCGACCATCGCCGGCAGTTCACGGACGAGACCGGCCACCGCTGCGTGCACCGTCTCGCCCGGAGCGAGCGCCCCGCCGAGGAGCGCCACCGCACCGGCCGAGCGTTCCACCGCGTGACGGTCCGAGCGCCGAAGCACCGCGGCCAGTCCATGATCGTCGGGCGGGCCGCCCACGTCCGGCGTGTCGGGACGGTCCTCGCCGGGCCCGATCGGGCCGCCGCCACCCGGCGTCATGGTGGGCCGGCCCGGCGCCCCGGAGCGGATCCACCCGTCCGCTGCGGCGGACGCCGCTGCCCGATCCCGGCGGCGGCGGGTGGTGCCCGTGGTGGGCCGTCCCGGCTTGGTCCGCCTGCCCCGGCGTGACGGCGTCACCACCGGCAGGTCGAGCTCGGGATCGGCCACCCGTGCAGCGACCGGCTCGGCGACCACCGGCTCCGGCTCCCCCACCTCGGGCTCGGCCACGACAGGCTCCGGCACGGGGACGGGCTCGGCGACCACGGGCTCGGGGACCGGGGCCTCGACGACGGGAGCTGCCGGCTCCGGCACCACGACGACCGGCGCGGGCACGACCGGCTCGGCGACCTCGGGCTCGGGAGCGTCGACCGGCGCCGAGAAGGGGTCGGCCGCACGGCCCGTCGCGGCGCCGAGGACGGGCGCCGAGCGGACCACGGTGGGCTCCGCCGGCGGCGGCTCCGCCATCACCGCGGGTTCCGGGGCGATCACGGGCTCCGGGGCGATCACCGGTTCCGGAGCGATCGCGGGCGCCGACAGGATCACGGGCTCCGGCACGGCCTCCGGCTCGGGAAGGAGCGGCGCGGGCTCGGCCACCTGCTCGACCGCGGGCTCGGCCGCCGGCGTCGACGAACCGAACATCGGCCGGGCGCCCGCCCCGAACATCGGAGCCGGGGCGGCGGCCGGGGCCAGCACCGGGGCGGTGACCGGGGCGGAGACCGGGGCGGAGACCGGGGCGGTGACCGGGGCGGTGACCGGGGCGGTGACCGGGGCGGTGACCGGGGCGGTGACCGTCCCGGGGGCCGCGGCGACCGTCGCTGCGGCCGAACCGAACAGCGGGGCCGGGTTGGTCGGGGGCGGCAGCAGCGTCCCGGTGCGGAACGGCAGCACCCAGTCGGGCATCGGCGGCGGGATCGGCGGAGCGCCCCCGGCGGGCACGACCACGACCGGGGCAGCCACCGGAGCGGTGGCCACGGCAGCAGCGGCCGGCACGACGCCGGGCTCGAAGTGGAAGGCGGGGCGGCCACGGCGACGGCGGCGCAGCTCGCGGGTGCGGCGTGGGCGGACCTCGAGGTCGCCTACATCGCTGACCGCCACCAGGGCGGGCACCCGCGAGGCCCAACGGGCGGGGACCACCGAGGCCGCGATCCCCAGCGCCGCGGCGGCCAACGCCACCGCCACCAGGGTGGTCACGGGCACCACGAAGCTGTCGATCCCGGAGGAGGCGAGCGCCCGGAGGCCGAGCCGGGCACCGACGACGCCGAGTGCGAGCCCCACCACGGTGCCCACCACTGCGAGGGCCACCCCCTCGGCGAGCACGAGTCGGAGCACCTGCCGACGCGACGCACCGGCCGCGCGGAGCAGGCCGAACTCCCGTCGGCGTTCACCGACGGAGAGCAGCAGCGTGTTGACCACCCCGACGAGGGCCTGGACGAGGGTGAAGAGCAGCATCCACTCGATCACGCGCTGGAACCCGCGGAGCAGATCCGCGCGGCGGTCCACGAACTCCGACGGGCGCAGGACGCTGTCGATCCCGTAGGACGCCGCGAGGTCACGCACCGCGGCCCGGGCCGCCGGAGTGTCGGAACGCAGGGTGACCAGCCCGGCGATGTCGGTCGTCGCGGGCACCTGTCGGTCGATCACGGCACGGTCGACGACCCCGTCGCCGAGCAGCACCCCACCACCGGAGTAGATGCCGTCCACCCGCAGGCTCTCGACCCCGCCGGAGGTGAACGTCACCGGCACGATCGAGCCGACCGTCGCCCCGAGGGATGCCGCCGAGCGGTCCGACAGCAGGATCGAGGTGTCGTCCAGGCGCGTGGGCGCCGCGCCGACCCATTGGGGCCGGAGCACGTCGTCGAACGCGTCGGTGTCGACGCCGGTGAGGCGGATCGGCGTGAACCCGGAGGTGGCGCGGCCGACCTGCCAGCCGCTCACGGCGGACACCTGGGGAAGACCTTTCAGGCGCTCGAGCAGGTCGGCGGGCAGGCCGCCGCGGGTGAAGGTGCCGGAGTCGACCACGAGGTCGGCGGCCACGGTGCGGCGCACCTCCCCGTCGACCGACGCGGCGAACGAGCTCAGGAACACCGCGAGCCCGGCGACCACGGCGGTGGCCAGGATGAGCGCCGCGGCGGTGGCGGCGGTGCGGGTGCGGTTCCGGCCGACGTCACGGGCGGCGATGCGGCGGAGCGTCGCCGGTCGCAGTGGCACCAGGCGCACCCCGGTCGCGACGGCGGTGGCGAGCACCACGGGGAGCAGTCCGAGCACCGCGATCACTGCTGCCACGGCACCGCCGGCGGCGACCGCCCGGGAGGACGAGCCGCCCTGGACGAGAAGGATGGCCGTGCCGGCCCCGGCGAGCAGGGCCACGACCAGGGTGGTGGCCAGCGACCGCACGAGCGGTCGGTTCCGGGGGGCGGCGGCCTCGGTGACGGCCTCGACCGGCGAGACCCGACAGGCGCGGGCCGCCGGCCACGCCGCGGCGACCACGGTGGCGACCACGCCGAGGACCACGGCCCAGCCGAGCGCTCGCCACGACACGACGGAGCCGGCCACGGGCACTGCGGTGTCGAGTGCGCCGAGCGCCATCTCGATGAGCCGCCCCAGGAGCAGACCGAGCGGAGCGCCGACGAGCGACGCGGCCACCGCGAGCAACGCCGCCTCCACGAGCGCGGCAGCGAGCAGCTGGCGCGGCCGCGCGCCCACGAGCCGTAGCGACGCGAACGTGCGGCGACGCTCGCCGTACAGGAGCGCCAACGAGTTGGCGACCGTCACCATCCCGACGAGCAGCGCGAGCCCTGCGAAGCCGATGATCAGGCTGCGGATGATCGTGAAGCTGCGGGTCAGGCCCTCCTGGCGGTGGATGGCCGCCGTGGGACCGTCGACCACCTCGATGCCGGTGGGCAGGGCCCGGCGCACCGCACCGCGCACCTCCTCGGCGTCGGCGCCGGGCTCGAGGCGCAACGCGATCGAGTTGTCGTCGAGCGGCCGGTCGAAGACCGCACGGGCCTCCTGGGTGGTGAACACCGCGAGGCTCGCGCCGTCGGGCAGCGCCCCGCTGTTCGGCTGCAGGACACCGGAGATCCGGTACTGGCCGACCTTCCCCTTTCCGGCCACGCCGATCCGGTCACCCACACCCACGCCGGCGGTGCGGGCCGAGGCGCGGTCGATGACGACCTCCTGGTCGCTCGTGGGAGGGCCGCCCTCCACGAACTTCCACGGGGCCACCGCAGGATCGCTCGGCCAGTTGGCCCCGAGCGGCTGCTCCGAGAGCCCCGGTGCCACCACCGGCGTGCCGTCCGGACCGATGAGCACGGCGATGTCCTCGATGCGCGGCGAGACGGAGCGGATGCCGTCGATGCGCCGCAGCGAGGGGGTGATGGTGTCGGGCACCAGGCGCCGGACCTGCTCGATCGGCGACTGGTAGGCGACCCCGCCCTCGACGACGAGGTCGGCGTTCTCGGCACCGGACCGGGCCAGTGAGTCGAGTCCCGCACCCACCCGGTCCAGCAGGGTCAGCGCGCCGGCCAGGTACCCCACGCCGAGAGCGATCGCCACCGTCGCCAGGACGAGCCGGCGCCGCTGGCGCAGCAGGGCCGCGACGGTGCGCCGGAGACCCGTGCCGGGGCGAGCCCTCCCACCGCGTGACATCGGCCGCACGCTACGCCCCACCCGGTGTGGCCGCATCTCGGACCCGCCGCCCCATCAGGGGAACGTACCGGTCGCGGCCGCCGCGCTGAATGGCCGTGGGGCCGACCGGTCACATCTACCCATGGGTGGGCCCGGCGGCCCACCGGGCCCTCAGGCGCCGGCCCGCTCGAGGATCTCGTCCACGTCCTCGGAGCACAGCACGCTGCCGACACCGTCGCCGTCGGTCACGAGCGCCCACCACGAGCGGCCCCGACCGAGGCGACCCAGCACGGTCTCGAGCGACTCCGACGGACCGACCCGGGGCAGCGACACCAGCGGCTCGGCGAGGGAACGGATCGGCACCACCGGGCGCTGGGCCGGGGGCACCCGCTGGACCGCGTCACGGGTGACGAGTGCCGCCACCGAGCCCCGGTCGTCGGTCACGGGGACCAGCGGCGTACGACGGTCCGCTGCGAGCACGCGCTCGAGCTCGGCGACCGAGGCGCCGGGTGCGAGCGGCGGCGGCAGGCGGCGGCCGAGCTGGCGGACCTGGACCTGCAGCAGCTCCGGGGCGGGCGCGCTGGCGGACCACTCCGAACGGGCCGCCACGAAGAGGAAGAGGCCGAGCGCCACGAGCCACAGGCCGTTCCACAGCGAGACCCACACCACGAGGGCGATGCCGCCGAGCACCATCACCCCGGCGAGCACCTGGCCGATCAGCGACGCCGTCCGGGTGGCCGGGAGCTTCCGGTTCGAGCGACGCCAGATCACGGCCCGGAGCATGCGGCCGCCGTCGAGCGGGAAGGCGGGCAGAAGGTTCGACACCGCGAGCACGACGTTGATCGCGCTCAGCCAGATGAGCAGCGCCACGAGCACCCGCGAGGACTCGGCCGCGGCCGACCACCAGGCCAGGAGACCGAAGGCCGCGGCGATCAGGCCGCTCATGGCCGGACCGGCGGCCGCGATCCGGAACTCGGCCCCGGGGTCATCCGCGTCGCCCTCCAGCTTGGCCACCCCGCCGAAGAGCCACAGCGTGATCTCGACCACGTGGACCCCGTTGCGGCGCGCCACGTAGCTGTGCCCGAGCTCGTGGCCCACGAGGGAGATCAGGAACCCGAGCACACCGACCACGGCGGCGAACCAGTAGGCGCTCGACGGCTGCCGGGGCGAGATCGTGGGCAGCGACACCTCGGCCAGGCTCCAGAGGAGCAGCGCGGCCACCAGCAGCACACCCCAGTTCAACCCGATGGGGACCCCGAGCAGGCGGCCGAGGCGGAGGTGGGTGCGCACGGGGTGGAGGGTACCGCCGCCGGGGTTGCCGCCCGTGTCGGGGCCGTTGTGGAATGACGCCGTGACCGGGAGAGCCACCGCCCGTGCGCTGCTGGAGCGTCGGGCCGAACTGCTGCGGGCGCGCCCGGCCGCGGACTCGGCCGCGGGGGCGGAACTCGCCGAGCTCACCGAGCGGCTGCGGGAGGAGCTGTGGGCGGAGCCGCCCGTCGTTCGACCGCTGGCCCCGGATGACCCTCTCGTGGCCGACCTCGGCGCCCGCGAGCCCGTCAACCCGCCCGAGGACCACGACGACCTGGCCCGGCGGGTGGCCCCGGACCGGCGGCTGTTCGTCCTCAGCACCGCCGACGAGCCCGACCGCCCGGTGAACGTCGTGTGGGTGGCGCTCACCCGGGGCGTCCCGTCCCGGCTCGATCAGGTGGTGGGCGCGGGCCTCCCGCTCCTCGACCCGGCGGCGGCGGACACGGCGGTCTTCTACTCGATCTGGAACGCCGATCCGGCGCTCGACGGACTGGGCCGGGGCACCACCCTCCTGGAACGGTCGATCGACCTGCTGGGCGGTGAGTTCCCGGCGTTGCGCACCTACGTGACCCTCTCCCCCGTGCCGGGCCTGCGCCGGTGGATGGACGACGGGCCCGCCGGGACCGTGCCGAACGACGCCGCGGTCGAACGGGCTGCGGCCCGCTACCTCACGTCGCTGCGCGAGGACGGCCGCCCGCTGGACGCGGTGGCACGGTTCCACCTCGGCAACGGCGCCCGATTGTGGCGGCTGAACCCCGGCGCGGACCCGTCGCCGCTCGGGATGGAGCGGTCCTGGGGCCTGATGGCCAACTACCGCTACGCACCCGAGGACCGCGCCGCCAACCGGGCCGCGCTCGCAGCCGGTCGGGTCGTCACCGGGGAGGTGTCGAACGGCTGAGTCAGCCGCCGGCCACCAGCGCCTCGAAGTCGCCCGGCGCCATGGGACGGGCCACGAAGTAGCCCTGGACCTCGTCAACGCCGAGCCCCCGCAGCCACTCCATCTGGGCCGACGACTCCACACCCTCGGCCACGGTCCGACAGCCCATGGCCCGCGCCATCTCGACCGAGGCTCGGAGGATGGCCGCGCCCGCGGTGTCGGGTTCGGCGGTCACGAAGGTCCTGTCGATCTTGAGGGTGTCGACGGGCAGGTCGCGCACCTCGGCGAGCGACGCGTAGCCCACGCCGAAGTCGTCGATCGCGATGCCCATCCCGGTGGCGCGCAGCTCCCGCAGCGCGGCCACGGACCGGTCACGGATCACGGGGAAGGCGGTCTCCGCGATCTCGAGCACAAGGCCGCCGGGCGGTGCACCCTCGGCCGCGAGCAGCTCCGACAGCCACGCCGCCAGGTCCGGCCGGGCGAGCGTCACGTCGGCCAGGTTGATGCCCACGGTGGGGACGTCGGGTCGGCCGGTCGCGGCCAGCCGGCCGCACACCGCGGCGGCGAGCCGGGCCACCTGCTCGTCGACCGCAGCGGCGAGGCCCGACCGCGTGGCGGCCTCCATCCACTCCGAGGCGAGCAGCGACATGCCGCCGGGGCCGTGCAACCGGGCGAGCGCCTCGCCACCGACGACCGCCCCGTCCCACGCCCGCACGATGGGCTGGACCTCGATCCCGAGGGTCCCCTCCTCGAGATGGTCACGCACGAGGCCGGCCAGGATGGTCTGTTGCGTCCGCCAGGCCCGCATCTCGGTGTCGAAGATCCGGGCGCGGTCGCGACCGGACCGCTTCGCCCGTCGCAGCGCCTCGTCGGCCTCCTCCACCAGCCGGGCCGCGTCGGCGGCACCGTCCGCGTCGTCGGCCAGGCTGACGCCCACGCTCGCCGTCACCGCGACGTGCAGCACCTCGAGACCGACCGCCCGGGCGACGGACCGCAGGCCCGCGGCCCGCTCGTCGAGCTCGGCCATCGCAGTGGCGCCGTCGGTCGGCAGCACGCACGCGGCGGCGAACTCATCGCCCCCGAGTCGGCCGACCTCCCAGCCGTCGCCCAGCGCGTCGGGCAGGCGGGCGGCGAAGGCCATGAGCAGCGCGTCGGCCTCGCCGTGACCGAAGCGCTCGTTGACCGACTTGAACCGGTCGAGGTCGCAGAACAGCAGCCCCACGGAGGTTCCGGGGCCCCGGGTCGCCAGCGCCCGGTCCACGCGGGCCATGAAGCTGGAGCGGTTCCACAACCCGGTCAGGTCGTCGTGCGCCGCGCGGCGCAGCAGCTCCTGTTCGGCGTGGTGACGGTCCGTCACGTCCTGCAGAGTGAGGTGGGCCGCGGCACGTGCGGAGTAGCGCAGCACCACCGGACGGGCCTCGGCGTGCAGCACTCTGCGGCGCCCGCCCGTCTCCACGACCAGCCGCTCCCGCACCAACGCCTCACCCGCGAGGACCGCGGACAGGGGGCAGGCCACCTCGACGAGCCCGTGGGCGCCCTCGGCGAGGAACCGCACCGGCAGCTCCTCGAGGGGGCCGTGGAGCTGCTCGGCGCTCACGCCGAGCAACTGGGCGGCGGTCTCGTTGGCCTCGGTGACCACGCCCTCGGTGTCGCAGATGACGACCCCGAGGCCCATCCCGTCGAGCAGCACGTCGTGGTCCACGAGCGGCTGGATCCGCGCCCCGATGATGACGTGCGGGTTCCCGTCGACATCCATCCGGCGGGCCACCACCTCCGCGGCGAGGGGCGGATCGGTACGCAGGCGGATCCCGGGCCGGTGCATCTCGGCGCCCGCGGCGAAACGCAGGATCAGATCGGCCGCCACGTCCGCGTCCTGAGGATGCACCAGTTCGAGGCCCGGCGTACCGAGGAGTTCGCCGGCGGTTCGACCGAGCACCGAGCATGCGGTCCGGTTCGCCCCGGCCACCCGGAGGTTCCCGTCGAGGACCAGGACCAGGTCACCCAGTTCGCCGAGCACCCGCGAGGCGTCCGGAGCGCCCTCCGACGCGACCCAGCCGTTCTCCGGGTCGTCCCCCGGCGACCTTCCCACGTCGACCACGGTACCGGTGGGGGGAGGATCGCGCCCTACCCTTCTGGGCCGTGGGCCAGCACCTGCCGCCGCCACCGACCCCTCCCCCACCGACGGGCGACCGTCTCGACCTACTCCGACGCCTCGGCTACGCGGACCTGGAGCACGACTCGCACGTGCCGTTCCTGTCGCACCTCCTCGGCACCCGGCGCGTGCTCGTCGCCTGGGGCGAGCGTCCGGCCCTGTGCGACGCCGGGCTCTTCCACTCCGCCTACGGCACCGAGTACTTCCTGCCCGACGTGGCCGCCGATCCCGACGAGGTGCGATCGGTGATCGGCGCCGAGGCGGAGGCCATCGCCCGCACCTGGTGCACGATCCGACGCGACACGCTCGGGGCCGAGGAGCCGTTCACGGCCGTGGAGCGCGATTCCGGTGAGGTCCTGACCCTCGGCCGGCGCCTCGCCGGCGACATCGCCACCCTCTGGGCCGCGGACACCGTCGAACAGATCGACCGGATGGAACCCGACGAGCGGGACTTCGCCCGTGGACTGGGCCGGATCCTCCACCTGGCGAGCCCGGCGGCGAGGGCCGCGGCCCGCCCAGTGCTGCCCTGAGGCAGGCCGATCCCCCGCACGGGCGCCGCGCCCGCGGCGGTCACGTCGTGACATCGAGCGTCACGCCTCGGGGATGACCACCACCCCACCGGAGGGCCTGTACACGGACGACGTCGTCTGCGATTTCAGGATGCCGTACCGGCGGCTCCAGACCGGGAGCGGCGACGGGACCGTGGGCCTGCGCACCGCCGGCCACCCGTCCGCGGGCGCGTCACCCCGGTCCCGGCTCGACCCCACGCCCACCGGCACTCCTCCTCGAGCTCGAGGAGGAGTGGGAAGCCGACGGCCAGAGCTCGTACTGCCACGAGATGATCCGCCACGAGGCGGTCGGCGGGTCGATCGCGGCGCTGGGCGGAGCGGCACCACCGGCCGACCCGTTCTCCCGGCCGTGGGGCGCGAACCTGGCGACGATCCAGCCCCGGCGCGGCGCGTGCCGGATCACGGACACCACGCCCACGTGACCGACGCCACCGTGCTTCCGCGGCTATCGTGCCCCGGTATCGAACAGTTGCGTCACCTTTTCGGGCGCACTTCGTCCACTCACTCCGGGGGGAGATCGACGGTGACACGACCCACGGCCAGCTCCACTCCCACGAAGGACCCTGGCGCAACCGGCCGGGACACGTCCGGGGTACGCCGACGCCGCACCCCGGCCGTCGCCGCCGTCGCGCTGCTCGCCGCGGTCGCCCTGCTTCCCGCCTGCGGGAACTCCAGTTCCGGGAAGTCCGCCGGGGGGACCTCCACCACCGCCACGACCACTGGTTCCGCGAAGCCCTCCACCCAGCCCGGGGTCACCGACACCGAGATCCGGGTGGGTGGCGTGGCATCGGTGACCAACCCGCTGGGCGGCAAGTACGACACCGCCTTCGAGGGCGTGAAGGCGTACTTCGACAAGGTCAACTCCGAGGGCGGCGTGGACGGCCGCCAACTGAAACTCGTGAGCGAACGCGACGACAAGGTGGCGAGCAACAAGGACGAGGTCCGCGGCCTACTCGAGCAGGACAACGTGTTCGCAGTGCTCCCGGTGGCGACGCTGCTGTTCACCGGGGCGGACCAGCTCGTCGCCGCCGGCGTGCCCGCCTTCGGATGGACGATCAACCCGGAGTGGCAGGGCACACCGGAGAACCCGAAGGCGAACCTGTTCGGCCAGGCCGGTTCCTATCTCTGCCTCGGGTGCGAACAGCCCGCCGTCCCGTACATCGCGAAGCAGGCGGGGAGGAAGAAGGTGGGCCTCCTCGGCTACGCCGTGCCCCAGTCGAGCCAGTGCGTCGAGGGGTACGACAAGTCGTTCGCCAAGTACGGCAAGGAGGCGGGCGCCGAGGTGGTGTTCAAGGACTCGTCACTCTCGTACGGCACCACCGACTTCTCCGTGCAGGTGGCCAAGATGAAGGACGCCGGGGTGGACATGGTCGTGACCTGCATCGACACGAACGGCGTCGTCGGCCTGGCCAAGGAGCTGAAGAAGCAGGACGTCAAGGCCATCCAGTACCTCCCCAACGCCTACGACCAGGAGTTGCTCGACGAGTACGGCGACCTGTTCGAGGGCAGCTACCTGTACACCTCGTTCCTGCCGCTCGAGAGCAAGAACCCCTCGCAGGGCATGAAGGACTACCGGACCTGGATCGCCAAGGCCGGGGGGAACGTCGGCGAGAACAGTCTGGTCGGTTGGCTCAACGCCGCCCAGTTCGTGGAGGGCCTGCGCAAGGCCGGCCCCGACTTCACCCGCCAGAAGGTCATCGATGCCATCAACGCCGAGACCGACTGGACCGCCGACGGTCTCCTCTCCGGGGTGAACTGGACCGAGAGCCACACCAAACGGAGCAACATCTCCTGCTCGGCCACCCTGAAGGTGGTCGGGAGCAAGTTCCAGCCGGTGGAGGGACCCGGCGGCACGCCGTTCGTCTGCTTCGACGTGTCCTCCGGCACGCTCGGGACCGTCCGCCAGTAGCGGCCGACGGGCGCGACCGGCCACTGCGTCGTGGAGACCCTTCTCGAGAACGCCGTACGCGGCATCCCGACCGGCTGCGTGTTCGCGCTGCTGGCGGTCGGCCTGGTCCTGACGTACAAGACCTCCGGGGTCTTCAACCTCGCGTTCGGCGCGCAGGCGTACGCGTCGGCCGCCGTGTTCTACGTGGTCCGCAAGGACCATGACTGGCCCCTGCTGTGGGCCGCGCTGCTCGCCATCGTGGTGGTCGGGCCGGCGATCGGCCTGCTCCTCGAGCGGGTGCTCTTCCGGTACCTGCGTACCGCGGGGTCGATGGCGAAACTCGTGACCTCCCTCGGGCTGCTCATCGCCATCCCCGAAGTGGTCAAACTCGTGCTCGGCGACGAGTCCCGGAAGAACCCGCCACCGCTCTGGTACGTCATGCGCACCGACGAATGGCTGTGGCCGCGGAACGGGTCGATCGTGCTCGACGCCGGCCAGGTCGCGACCATCGTCGCCACTGTCGCAGTGGTGGTGGCACTGGTCCTGCTGTTCCGCTTCTCGTCGCTCGGCCTGCGCATGAGGGCGGTCGTGGAGAGCCCACGAATGGCCGAACTCAACGGGGTCGACAGCGAGCGGGTGTCGATGACCTCCTGGATGCTGTCCAGCCTCCTCGCCGGGCTCGCCGGCGTCCTGCTCGCACCGCTGTTCGCTTCGCTCAACCCGCTCGACCTGTTCACGCTGCTGGTCGCCGCGCTCGCTGCCACGGTGTTCGGCGGCCTCACCAGCATCCCCCTCACCTTCGCGGGCGGGTTGCTCCTCGGGGTGCTGCAGGCGGTGCTCGCCGGTTCGCTCCCCACCGACAGCATCCTGGCGACGGGCCTGCGTCCGGCGCTCCCCTTTCTGGTGCTGTTCCTCCTCCTGCTGTTCCGGCCCGGGCTCCGCTCCACGCGCGAGGTCACCGACCCCCTCGCCACCGTGGAGGCGCCGCCGCCGGCACCGGTGGCGCTCGTCCGCCCCCACTGGATGACGGTGGGCACCCGCGCCTTCGGCGCCACCGTCGTGGTCCTCGGACTCGCAGCCTGCTGGTTCGTGCTCGACGGCTACTGGCTCGGACTCGTGATCAGCGGGATCATCCTCGGCATCATCATGATGTCGCTGATCGTGGTGGTGGGCATGGGCGGCATGTTGTCGCTGTGCCAGGCCGCGCTGGCAGCGATCGGGGCCTTCGGGACCGCACAGCTGGTCACGGCCACCGGCATGTCCGTCCTGGGCGCGATCGTGGTCGGCGCCGTCATCGCCGCCGCGGTGGGCGCCGCCCTGGCCGTCCCCGTCGTCCGGCTCGACGGCGTCTACCTCGCGCTGGCGACACTGGCCTTCGCGTTGATGTTCGAGTCGATCTTCGTGCCGTTGTCGTGGGTGAGCGGCGGGGCCGTGCCGCTCTCGGTCCCCCGACCGTTGATCGGCCCGATCGACCTTGCGGACGACCGCTGGTTCCTGCTGTTCGCGGTGCTGTGCTCGGCGGCCGTCGCCGCCGTGGTGATCCGCCTCCGCGGCGGCACCACGGGGAGGTTCCTCCAAGCGCTGCAGACCTCCGACGTGGCCGCTGCGTCGATCGGGATCAGCGGCAGGAGGAGCCGCGTGGTGGCCTTCACCGTGGCGGCCGCCATCGCCGGGTTCGGCGGCGGCCTGATGGCCACCTACGTGGGCCAGGCCAACTACCAGAGCAGCTTCCCGTACCTGATCGGACTCGTCTGGGTGGCGCTGCTCGTGTCGGCCGGGGCCCGCAGCATCCAGGCCGCGGTGCTCTCGGGACTCTTCTTCTTCCTGTTCCCTGCGCTCCTCACCCGACTGTTCACCTTCCCCGGGAACTGGCTGGAGTCCAACCCCGATGCACCCTCCTGGGTCGCCTCGACCCTCGGGGCGATCCAACCCAGCTGGGCCCAGTCGGTGGCGTTCATCCTGTTCGGCATCGGAGCCATCACCTACGCGAAGCACCCCGAGGGCAGCATCGAGGCCCAGACCTCGGCGTCGGTCAACGCGATCGTCCGGTGGGTGGACCGGCGGCGCGGGGGTGGCACCGATGGACGGAGCGGGACGGCTGCCGAACCCGCTCCCGCGGCCCAGCCGCAGTTCGGTGACACGGCGTCGCTCGCGACGACCTCCGGGCCGACGGCCGGCAGCGGGAGCCCCGGATGAGCACACTCCTGCTCGAGGCCGAGGCCGTGTCCAAGCGGTTCTCGGGGATCGTGGCCCTCTCCGACGTGTCGATGCAGGTGGCCGACGGCGAGTTCGTCGCGGTGATCGGCCCGAACGGTGCGGGCAAGTCGACGCTGTTCAACTGCCTGTCCGGGGTCCTCCGGCCCGACCGGGGGTCGGTCAGGTTCAAGGGGCGGAGCCTCGAACGGCTGCGACCGTCGGCACGAGCTCGGCTCGGCATGGCCCGGACGTTCCAGCGCATCGAACTGTTCGGCGGCATGACCGTGCTCGACCACCTGATCGTGGCCGACCGGGCCCGCACCCGGCGGGGAGGGCTGTGGTCCGACCTGTTCCGGGGGTCCCGGCCGACCGCGGAGGAACTCGAGCGCTGCGGGATCGTGCTCGAGCTCGTCGGTCTCACCGAGTGGGCCGACCGGCCGGCGGAGTCCCTGTCACTCGGGAAGGGCCGCCTCGTGGAGCTGGCCCGGGCCCTGATGTGCGACCCGGCGCTGCTGTTCCTCGACGAGCCCTCCTCCGGCCTCGACCGCCACGAGACGTCGGAGATGAGCGCCACACTCGAGACGGTGAGCCGGGAGCACGGCACGGCCATCGTCCTGATCGAGCACGACGTGCCCATGGTCCGACGCCTGGCGGCGCGCACCTACGTGCTCGACTACGGGCAACTCATCGCCGACGGGCCGACCGAGGACGTGCTCGACGACGAGCGGGTCCGCGTCGCCTACCTGGGGGACAACTCGTGAGCGCGCCCGTGCTGGCCCTCGACCACGTCGACGCCGCCTACGGCCCGTTCAGGGCCCTGTTCGACGTCAGCTTCGAGGTGCCGGCCGGCTCCGCGGTGGCGCTGGTCGGGCCCAACGGGTCGGGCAAGTCCACCGTGGCCCGGGCCGCCTCCGGCCTGCTCCCTCCGACCGCCGGCGCCGTGCTGGTGGACGGAAGGGACCTCACCGGCGAGCCCGCCCACACGTTCGCACGGGCGGGCATCGCCCACGCGCCCGAGGGCAGGGCCGTGTTCGCCACGCTCACCGTCGCCGAGAACCTGCAGCTGGCCTTCCGCGGTGCGGCGTCGGGCCCGGGCGTCCGTGCCGGGCTCGACGAGGCGTTCGGACTGTTCCCCCGCCTCGGCGAACGCCGGAACCAGGTGGCGGGAACGCTCTCGGGCGGCGAGCAGCGCATGCTCACCCTCGCCCGCGTCCTCGTGCTGCGGCCGCGCCTGCTCATCGCCGACGAGCTGTCGCTCGGCCTGGCGCCGATCGTGACCGCCGACGTGTACCGGGTGCTGGCCCAGGTGCGCGACGCAGGGACTGCGCTGCTGGTGGTCGAGCAGCACCTCGACCACGCCCTGTCGCTCGCCGACCGCGTGGTGGTCCTGCGCCAGGGCGAGGTCACGTACGACGGCACACCGGCCGGGCTCGGCGACGAGTCGACCGAGGTACTGCTGCCGGCCGGAGTTCCCGGCCGGGTCGACAACGCGGACGACCTCATCGGAGGTGGCTCATGAAGGTCCCGTCACGGATCCCCGCCGCCGTCTACCGGCGACAGGGACAGGTGGAACTGGAACAGCGCGACCTGCCGCCGGCCGACGACCGGCAGGTGGTGGTCGAGGTCGACTACTGCGGGGTCTGCGGGAGCGACCTCCACCTCATCGTCGAGGGGTGGGGCCACCCGGGTGACGTCCTGGGCCACGAATGGTCGGGCACCGTGGTGGCCGTCGGCGCCGGGGTGGACGACATGGCCCCGGGCGACGCCGTGCTCGGCGGGCCCGACCCGATGTGCGGCGCCTGCCGTCCGTGCCGGGAGGGTCGCCCCTCCCAGTGCGAGTCGCAGGGCCGGATGACCGGCCACTTCGACGGCGCGTTCGCCACCCACGTCGTCCGCGACCGCAACCTGGTGCTCCACGTCCCGGCCGGGCTCGACCGGCGGTCCGCCGCACTGGCCGAACCACTGGCCGTGGCACTCCACGCCATCACACGGGCCGAGATGGGTGACGGCGACGATGCCGTCGTCTTCGGTGCCGGTCCGATCGGGGCGTTGATCGCTGCGGTGCTCGTGGCCCGCGGCCACCGTGTGGTGGTGGTGGAGCCGGCGCCGGCCCGACAGGACCTGGCCCGTCGACTCGGCGTGGCCGACGTGCTCCTGCCGGAGGATCTGCCCACCTTCGACATGAGCCAGGTGGACGTCCTCGCGGAGCACCCGTTCCACGTCGCCTTCGAGTCGTCGGGTCGGCGCGCCGCCATGGAGTCGGCCTTCTTCCAGCTCGGGCGGGGCGGCCGGCTCGTGATGGTCGGCACCGGGATCGACCCCCCGCGGTTCGACCCCAACCGGACGATCGTGCTCGAGCTGACCGTGTGCGGGGCCTACATCTACGACCGCGACGGGTTCGACCGGGCGCTCGAGTTGCTCGGGTCCGGCGCCCTGCCGGTCGACGTGCTGATCGACGACGCGGAGTACGGCCTCGACGGTGTGGCCACCGCAGCAGCGCTCCTCGCCCGCGGCGAGCACGCCGGCAAGGTGATGATCCGGCCGAACGGCACGGATTGAGTGACGCGGACGAGTCCGGCACAGGAGACCGACCATGAACGACACCCTCTTCCCCGCCGGGATCCCCCGGCTCAACCACGTGGCCGTGTCGGTCCCACCCGACCTGCTCGATGCCGCGGGCCGCGACGGGATCACGTCGTTCTACGGCGAGTGTTTCGGCTGGTCGGAGCTGCCCACCGAGACCGTCGATCGGCGCAAGATGGTGCTGGCGGTGGGCCACTGGGACCAGTTCGTGTTCCTGCACGCCGAGGACGAACCGATGCGGTGTCCACGGTTGGACCACTTCGGGATGTCGGTCTCCTCGAAGGACGACCTCGATGCCGCCTGGGAGCGGGTGGCCGCCCGGGCCGCGACCGATGACCGGGTCGACGTGATCGAACCGAACGTCGACGACTTCGACGTCGTGCGGATCCACGCCTTCTACGTGGGGTTCCTCCTGCCGATGATGGTCGAGGTCCAGTACTGGGAGTTCACCTGAGATGGCCGGCCACCCGGTGCGCCACGGCGCCTTCGTCCCCCAGGGCTGGAAGCTCGAGTACCTCGGCGTCGACGCCGCCACGGCCTGGTCGACCAGCGTCGACTTCGCCCAACGGGCCGAGGAGCTCGGCTACGACCACGTGTGGGTCTACGACCACGTCGAGACCGTGCCGCGCCGGGAACGCACCCACACCTTCGAGGCCTTCACCACGCTCGCCGCGCTCTCGCAACGCACCGAGCGGGTGGAGCTGGGCCAGCTCGTCACCTGCGTCGGCTACCGCAACGTCGGGCTGCTCGCCAAGGAGGCGGCCGGCATCGACGTGATGTCGGGCGGACGGCTCATCCTCGGCCTCGGCGCCGGCTGGTTCGAGCGGGAGTACGAGGCCTACGGGTGGACGTACCCGTCCGACCGCGACCGTCTTGCGCACCTCGACGAGGCCCTCGAGGTCATCCCCCGGCTCTGGAGCGAGGAGACGGTGGACTTCGCCGGACGCTTCGTACAACTCGACGGCGCCTATTGCGAACCGCAGCCGCTGCGCACGCCGCGGCCGCCGTTACTCGTGGGCGGCGGCGGGGAGAAGGTGACGCTGCGCATCGCGGCGCGCCACGCGGACGCGACCAACTGGCAGGTGGGGCTCGAGGCCTTCGTCCGCAAGTCCGGCCTGCTCGCCCGGTACTGCGAGGAGATCGGGCGGGACCCCGCATCGGTGGTGCGCACCCACGGACCCGACTGCCTCGTGGTGGAGTCCGAGGACGACCTGCGCCGCTGGCTCGGGTCGGCCGACGGCGGCCACCTCTGGGGCCGCGTGGACCCCGACGAGTACGTCGCCGACAACCTCGTCGGCACCGTGGAACAGGTGGCGGAGAAGGCCGCCGCGTTCGTGGAGGCCGGCTGCGCCGAGTTCATCCTCTGGTTCCGCGACGCACCGGGCCACGACTCCCTCACCGCGTGGATGCAGGACGTGGTGCCCCTGCTCCCCCGGTCCACCCCCGGCTGAGCGTTCCCCGGCTGCTCAACCAGCCGGGTCGATCGCCACCTTGATCGCGCCGCTCACGGCCTGGTCGCCGACCAGCGTGAAGGCGCGCTGCCACTCGCTCAACGGCACGACGTGGGTGAGCATCGGCAGGAGGTCGACCTCCCCCGAAGCCGCCAGGCGCAGGTAGTGCTCGATCCCGTGGCGCCGCTCGCCCCGAACCTCCTCGATCCCGAAGGCGTTCGATCCCACCATCGAGATCTCCTTGAAGTAGAGCGGGCTCCACTCCCAACGGGCCGGCGGATGAACCCCGCTCTTCACCAGGGTCCCCCGGGCCGCCAGCACCCGTACCTCCACCTCGAAGGTCTCCGGCTTCGCAATGGTGTCGTAGGCCACGTCGATGAAACCCGGATGGCACATCGGGATGCCGTCGAGGCCCTCCATCGTCGGGATCAGCACACCACCCGACCACGCAGCCAGGGTCTCGACCATCTCCGCCGTCGGTGCCGGACGGAATACTGCGTGCGCCCCGAGCTCGTCCACCAGGTCGGCCTGGGCGTCGAAACGGGCCACCACACCGATCTCCACGTCGGGATGGAGGGCCCTGAGTACCGCCACGGCCGCGCAACCGAGTGCGCCCGCACCCCAGACCAGCACACGCCCGCCGGGTGGCGGCGGGTGCCGGGTGACCGAGTGCAGCGACACCGCGAACGGGTCGGCCAGCACGGCACGACGGTCGTCGAGACCCTCCGGGACCGCGAACAGCATCGACGAGTGGGCGGGCAGGAGTTCCGCGTACCCGCCGGTCGCATCGGCCGAGGTGCCGGTGTGGATCCCCTTGGCGAAGGCGTCGGAGGTGAAGTTCCAGCAGAGGCTGAAGTCACCGTGCCCGCATGCGGGGCACACCGGGGAGATCCCCCGCGAGGCGCACGACAGCCACGGGTTCAGCACGACGCGGTCCCCCACCTCGAACCCCTCGGCCTCGGGTCCGGCCTCCTCCACGACGCCCACCACCTCGTGGCCCAGCACCTGGGGGAACGACACGAACCCGCTCATGGCGCTGTCGGTGTCACCCTCGAAGTCCATGAGGATCTGCTTGGCGTCGGACCCGCAGATGCCGGTGAGCAGGGGCCGCACGACGTACCAGTCCGGCCGGAGGGGCCGGGCGTCGGGGATCTCCTGGAGCGCACACGGGGTGGCGGCGAGGTTCCGGACCAACTCCGGGGCGCCCTCCGGTGGCTCGAAGGGCTGGGTCGCGGTGCCGTACACCAGTGCTCGCATCGAACTCTCCCGCTCGGTCCGGGCCTATTCTGACACCCATGTCAGGTTCTCGCACGGTGACCGTGGGCGTCGACATCGGCACCACCTCGGTGAAGGCGGTCGCGGCCGACGAGGACGGCACGGTGCTGTCGCGCACGCGGATCCCCCACCCGCTGGGCCGGACCTCCCCCGGGGCGTTCGAGCACGACATCGACACGGCGTGGCGCCGGGGCGTGCTCGACGCGCTCACGGGTGTGGCGGCCGGCCACGACGTGGCGGCGGTGAACGTCTCGGCGATGGTGCCGTCGCTCGGCGCGGTCGACCGCTCGGGCCACGGCTGCTCCCCCGGCCTCCTGTACGGCGACCACCGCGGCGTCACGGAGCTCGACCGCCCCGACGAGGCGGGCGACTCCGGTGAGCTGCTCGAGTTCCTGCGGTGGCTGGCCGCGCACGCACCCGGCGCCGCCGGGTACTGGCCGGCACAGGCGGTGGCCAACCACGCTCTGTGCGGGCTGGGTGCCATCGACTCCACCACGGCGATGACCGCGGTCCCGCTCTTCGACCTCGAGGGGTGGGACGCGTCCCTCGCTGCCGGGGCCGGCGTGGCCGTCGACGCCCTCCCGGTCGTGGTGCCCGGCACCTCGGCCGCCGGCAGGGTGCTCGAGGGACTGCCCGCCGCAGGCGCCCTCGTGGGTGGGGGCACGATCGACGCGCTCGGCGAGCAGGTGGTGGCCGGCGCGGATGCCACCGGCGACGTGCTGGTGATCTGCGGGACCACGCTCATCACCTGGGCCGTCATCGACGAGTGGTCCACCGTCCCCGGCCTGTGGACCGTGCCCCACACGGCACCGGGCAAGGTCCTGATCGGCGGTCCGAGCAACGCGGGCGGGCTGTTCGTCGACCAGGTACACCGCTGGCTCGGCGTCCCGGTCGGAGCCGATCACGAACCGGCACCCACCGACGACCTCCCGGTGTGGCTTCCGTACCCGCGGGGTGAACGGGTGCCGCTGCACCGCCGCAACCTGCGGACGGAGCTCCACGGCGCCTCGCTGCAGCACGAGCAGGCCCACCTCCTCCGGGCGGCCTACGAGGCCACGGGGTTCGTGGTCCGCCACCAGCTGGATCTCGCCGCGGCCGTCGGGGCCCGCCCACGACGCATCGTCGCCACCGGCGGGGGCACCCGCTCCGGGGCGTGGATGCAGGCCCTCGCCGACAGCACCGGCCTGCCGGTCGACGTGGTCGCCGTCGCCGAGGGGGCTGCGCTCGGCGCGGCGTTCATGGCCCGCTGCACCGCCGGGCTGGAGCGGTCGATGACCGACGCGGCCCGCTGGGCCCGCACGTCGCACCGGGTCACGCCCGACCCGACGGCACACGACGCGGCGACGCGTCGCTACGCGTCGTTCCGGCGCCTGACCTCGGCCGCGATGGGACGGGCCGACGGCTGAGCTCCCGCCAGGAGGCCCGCGGCCCGGTGGGCCAGGGCCGCCAGGGTCAGCGTCGGGTTGTACCCGGCGGAGGTGACGAACACCGACGAGTCGCACACGAGGACGTTGTCGACACCCCACAGCCGTTGCTCGGGCGACACCACCGACGTGGCCGGGTCGGTCCCCATGCGGGCCGTCCCCATGACGTGGCGCGACGCCGGCGCCACCCCGAGGGGGTTGGTGGTGAGGTGCACGCCGAGGTCGCCCTGCGGTGGGGAGGTGGCGCTGAAGGCCACCTCGGCCCCCGCGTCGGTCAGGACCGCCTCGTGGAGGGGACCGGCGAACGCCGAGGCCACCAGTTCGTGGCGGTGCGGTGCGTAGGTCACCCGTCCCGCGGGGAGACCCCACACGTCACGGACCGACGGGTCGAGGTCCACCCGGTTGGAGGCCTGGGGGAGGTCCTCGCCCTGCATGGTGAACACCCACATCCTCCGGCGCAGCGCACTGTCGCGCATCGAGTCGACGTGGTGCGGGCCCGCACCGTAGGTGACCGCCTCCTCCACCGGCATCTGTCCGGCGCCGTGCTCCACCACCCCGCCGCGCACCCACGGCAGGTCCGCCTCGGCGGCCGCCCTGCGCAGCTCCGGCGTGTCGATCATCAGGTCGTCGTGGAGGTGCGTGACGCTGCGGCCCCGCTCGCCGCCCGTGCCGTCCGGGAACCGGTCGAGCGGGAACATGCCCACGGTGAACGTCTGGTAGTGGTACGTGAGGAAGCGCCCGACCAGGTCGCCGCCGAGGCCCTGGCGGAGCAGGAACCGGGGCGTCTCGAAGGCCCCGCCGGCGAGGATCACTGCATGGCGGGCCCGGACCTCCCGCCTCGCCGGTTCGGGGTGCTCCCGGAGGTCGAGGTAGCGCACGCCGGTGGCCCGACGGCCGGTGGCGTCGAGCACGAGTTCGGTGGCGTACGACTCGGGCCGCAGGTCGCAGTTCCCGGACCGCAGCGCCCGCTGGAGCGCGCTGACCGGGTCGCTCTTGGCCTGCACCGGGCACCCGTAGCCGCCGCAGAAACCGCAGTCGGTGCAGGCCGGCCGCCCGTCGTTCGGGACGCTGTTGACGCCGGTGGGTGCCCTGTACGGGTGCAGGCCCGCCCGGGTGGCGGCCGCCGAGGTGACCACGGCCATCGGCATGTCGTCACCCGGCGGCAGCGGGTAGGGCGCGCTGCGGGGGGCGGCGAACGGGTTGGCGCCGGCCTCGCCGGCGACACCGAAGAGCCGTTCGACCACCGCGTAGTGCGGCTCGAGGTCGTCGTAGCTGAGCGGCCAGTCCTGCACCGACGCGTCGTCGACCGGCCCGCGCTCGCTGCGGAGCCGGAAGTCCTCCTCGCGGAACCGCGGGAGTTTCGCGTCGGCGTGCACGCCGCCGCCGCCCACCGTGGAGGGGAGGTTGTTGACCTCCCCCACGACCAGGCGGTCGCCGTCTGCGGTCGTACGCCGGTAGCTGCGGGGCTCGAGCAGCGGGTCGGGCCCGAGGAGGTGACGGCGGTGCGCAGCGAGCTCGTCGTTCGCGAAGTGCCGCAGCGGATCGTGTGGCGGCTCGGTGTCGATCAGGTGGTTGCGGCCCTTCTCGAGCACCACCACCGACCAGCCGGCGGCGCAGAGCACCTCTGCCGCGGTGGAGCCGCCCGGCCCCGACCCGATGACCACGGCGTCGCAGTCCCAGGCGCTCACCCGGTCACCTCCCGGGCCGGTGGGTGCAGCGGCTCGGGGAACCCGATGCGCGCCCAGCCGCCGCCGCCGCGGTTGCCCCCGTAGGCCGGATCGCCGTAGGTGCCCTCGCAGGCGTGCACGTGGACCACGCGGAGGTCGTCGTCGGAGGGGCGACCGGAGGCCACCCGGTCGTAGACCTCGTGCCATCCGGCGATGCGCTGCTTCCAGGCCTGACGCTCCCACGGCCCGAGCTCGAGCCATGCCGGTGCGCCGACCGGCCGCTCACCCCCCGGACCGTCCCAGCTGCCCGGCGCCGCCCAGATCCGTGGCGGGTCGTGGTCGAACGCACCGAGCAACCGCTCCACGTAGTCGAGCGCGCCGAGCTCCACCGAGCCGGGCACCGCGGCGTCGAGCGCCTCGGCCACCGCGGCGCGCCACGCCGGGTCCCCGGAGGTCACGGGTTCTCCCGCACGTAGCGGTACACGCCGGCCATGTCGCGGTTCACCTTGTCCGGCAGCGGGTGGATCGTGGCCCCCATCGACCGCGCCCCCCAGATGATCGTGGCGGTCCGCTCGACGAGACCGGCGTGGTGCAACGCCTTCTCCGGCGTGGCGGCACAGGTGACGAGGCCGTGGTTGGCCAGCAGCGCCGCACCGCGGTCCGCCAGGTGCGCCGCCACCTCCTCGCCGAGGTCGCGGGACCCGGTGCCCTTGTAATCGCAGCACGGCACGTCGCCGCCCACGTACACCACGACCTCCTCGATCACCGCAGGGATCGGTTCGTGGGCCAGGGCGAACATCGTGGCGTAGACCGCGTGGGTGTGGATCACCGAACCCAGCTCCGGATAGCGGCGCAGCACCGACAGGTGGAGGTCCTTCTCGGTGGTCGGCGAGCGGGTGCCCGACACCACCTCCCCCTCGAGGTCGACCACCACGAGATCCTCCAGGGTCATCGTGTCGTAGGCAACCGAGGAGGGCGTGAGGCACACCAGGTCGCCCTCCAGGCGACCCGAGATGTTGCCCGAGGTCCCCTCCACGAGGCCGCGCTCGAGCATCGTCTTCGCTGCGGCGAGCACCGCCTCCGGTGTGGTCGTGGGCGAGCTGGTGGTGGGTGACGTGGTCTCAGTCACGGGACATGACCTCCGGGTTGGCGAGGTTGGACGGGGTCTCGCCACGCAGCAGGGCCTCGAGGCCCGAGGCCATCAGCGCGGTGTGGTTGGCCTCGGTGTCGTAGGTGGCGCCGCCGATGTGGGGGGTCAGCACCACGTTCGCCATGCCGACGAGCGGGTGGTCCACGGCGAGGTTCTCGCCCTCGAAGTGGTCGAGCCCCGCAGCGGCGAGGCGCCCGTCGGCCAGCGCCGCGGTGAGGGCGTCGAGGTCGTGCAGGGCGGCCCGGGCGGTGTTGACGTAGACCGACCCGGGCCGCATGAGCGCGAGCCGTTCGGCGGAGATCAGCCCGACGGTGTCAGGGGTGACCGCGGCGTGCATCGACACCAGGTCCGCCTCGGCGAGGAGGTCGTCGAGGTCGTGGGTGGCGTCGGCGGCGAACGGGTCCGAGCTGATCACCCGCATGCCCAGCCCCTCGAAGCGCCAGGCCGCGGCCCGGCCCACTGCGCCGTAGCCGACGATGCCGGCGGTCCGGCCGGCGAGCTGCCACCCGCGGAAGCGCTGGTAGGGGATGGAGCCGCCCCGGTACACCTCACCCTCCCGGACGTCGCGGTCGGCGGCCACGACGCCCCGGGTGGCGGCCAATGCGAGCGCCACGGCCAGTTCGGCCACCCCGTCGGCGTTGCGGCCAGGGGCCCGAAGGACCGGGATGCCCGCGGCGGTGGCACCGGCGAGGTCGACGTTGGTCGGGTCGCCACGGGTGGACCCGATGGCCGCCAACGGGAGGTCGAACACCGGGCCCTTGCACGAGTCGGCCTCGCAGATGAGCACCGTGGCCCCCTCCGCAGCGGCCCGCTCGGCCAGGGCGGCGCTGTCGTAGAGACGCAGCGGCTCGTGGTCGATCCAGGGGTCGACCACCACCTCACCCAACGCCCGGAGGTGCTCCAGTCCCTCGCCGCGCAGCGGCGCCGTCGAGAAGATGCGGTGCCCGGTCATCGGATCGATCCTCGTTCCTGTCCGTCGTTCACCAGGCCGGCGGCCAGGGCGGCCTCGTCGGGGAGGGCCACCTCCACCTTCGCCCGGGCCAGCACGGCGTCGTCCTGGTTGGTCATGTCGATCTCCACCCGCACCAGGTGACGGCCCCGGCGGTCCACCCACGTCTCGGCCACCACCCCGTTCAGGAAGGTGGCGTCGCCGGTGAACGCCGGGTTGCGGTACTGCGCCTCGGAGTGGGTCACCATGCCCCACTCGCCGGCCCAACCGGCGACGTAGTCGAGCACCCACGCCCCCATCGACGCGCCGTAGCCGTAGCCCCGGGGCATTCCGACGTGCTCGGCCCACCGGGGCTGGAGGTGGCCGCGGGACGGCCCGTGGTAGGCGCCGTCGGTGAGTTCGGGGTTCACCCGTTCCACCTCCCGGTCCCCCTCGAGGCCGGCCATCTCCTTCGTGTAGCCGAGTTCCTCGGCCGACAG
>JBMOJH010000034.1:0-31494 GCA_049316905.1 Microthrixaceae bacterium
GGTCGGCCACCAACGCGCTCGCGAGCGCGGGCTCCGCCACCTCGGGCAGCGCGGCGCGGACGGAGTGTTCGACGATCCGGTCGAGCGGCACCAGCGTCCGCAGGTCCTCCCCCGAGCAGCCGACGATCCGCTCGCACAGCAGCGCCCGCGCGCACCCGGGATCCACGCGGGCCCGACGGACCAGCTCGCACAACAGGTCGAGCAGGCCGAGCACCGGGTCCTCGGCCCGACGGCGGGTCCCCGCTTCCTCCACGTCGTCGAGGTGCCGGGCGAAGGCGACCGCGGCCACCCGGTCGGGAGTGCCGAACCGGGCCGTCAGCTCCGCCACGGGCCGACCGCACGCGTGGGCCACGTCGGTCAGGGTCACACCGGCCACGCCGTGGATGAACAGCGCCGCGGCCGCCGCGGCCGCGGCACGGGCAGCGGGCACCCCGGCCAGTTCGCCGGCCCCGTCGCCGTCGCCCGGGTCGCTGCCGGAGCCCGCGTCGAGCGAGGCCTGCACCTCCTCGACCCCGCGGTGGTGGTCGCCGTCCACCGTGAGGCCGCTGATCATCGCGACCACGGCGTCCACCCCGAGGTCGGGCCGAACCGAGTCGGGGTCGACGATCCACTGCTGGAGGAGCTGTTCGAGCACCGCGCTGGCGACCCGCGCCACCTCACCGGAGGTGAAGGGTTCGATCCAGCGACGGCCGTGCCGCTCCAGCACCTCGTCGAACAGGACGACGTTCGCCTCCTCGACCAGCGCGAAGTAGATGTCGCGGAGGCGCGCCGTGGCCTCGCGCCCGCCCTCGTGATCACCCGTTGCGGCGAACAGCCGCATCAGGCGCCGCTCGTACACCACCGACCACTCCTCGGTGAGCTCGTCCCAGTTGGCCTGCGCCGCGGCCCGGACCGCCTCCCCGAACGGCAGATCCGCCAGCAGCGCCGCGGCCGCGCGGTCGTGGGGGAGCTGCCACTCGGTGGAGAACAGCGCATCGGCCATGGCACGGCCCAGCTCCGCGGGACCACTGAAGTGGTACGTGACCGTGGACGGCGACACACCGAGTCGCTTGGCCACGTCACGCAGGGAGACGCCGCCGAGCAACTGCTCGGGACCGGCCTCGTCCACCGCGGCCCAGGCCGCCTCGATGATCCGCTCGCGCGGGTCACGTCCCCGACGTGATGCCATCCCCTTCCTTCCTCTCCGCGCTCATGCTGGCACACGCAGCAGCGCGCCGGGAGGGGTGGCGCGGGACCGGTTGGTCGCCTGGACGAGGCCCGTCGCGTCCGCGAACTGGTCGGTGTTCGCGCACCCGCCGTCGATGTGGGACTGGTATGAGGTGGCGCACACCGCGGGCCGGAGCGCCGAGCCGTCGCCGAGGAGCACGGCGGGCCGCGACCACCGCACCGACACCGGGGGATCGTCGCATCGGGCGAACACCTCGGACCACATGATCACGCCCGCCAGCCGGTCGCCCTCCGGGTACAGGTCCCGTACGACGACGTCGCCGTCGGGGCCCGTGACGGTGCCGCGCCACGCCGTGCACCCGGGCGGCGCAGGCGCGTCCGGGTGCCGCTCGATGCGCAGCACGTAGGGGGTGCCCGCGTTCCAGCGCAGGTCGCGGGTGTGGGGGTTGCCCGTGGCCGACCGCAGCGCGGAGGCGGACCCGTCGAGCACCCGACCGCCCGCGTCGTAGCCGCCCCAGTTCACCGCGGTGCGCCCCGGATGCTCCGGGTGCCACTGCAGGCCCAGGTGGGCGCCGCCCGCCGACCGACCCGACCCGTCGGCCACGTCCGCCTGCAGGGCCCAGAAGTACAGGCGGTCCACCGCCGGCGCGTGGAGCACCTCCAGCGTCACCTCCGCACCCACCGCCTCGCGGCCCGCCGCGGTCAGGTCCGGCAGGTCCCAGCGGAGGTGGAACGAGGACGCCCCGTTGGCCGACGGCGGGGCACCCGAGGTGCGCGGACCGCCGCCGAGGAGCCGCTGCCACCATCCCATCGATCGCTCCCGTTCCGAGCCCTGTGCGTGCGTCCTACAGTGCAGCACATGGCCATGCCCACCGACGTGCCGATCATCGACACCATGATCGGGTTCCCGAGCACCGACCGCCGGGAGGTCTACAAGTTCCTCGCCCCGGAACTGCGCGACGAGGAGTCGGGCAGCTTCAAGATGCCGGCGCAGTACATGTTCAAGGACATCCCCTCCGAGATCGAGGAGGGCGTCGACCCGGTCGGCGTGACGCTCTACACGATGGACCGCTTCGGGGTGGAGCGGGCCATGACGAACGTGGGCAACGAGACGCGCGACGAACCGCGACGGGCCGTGAAGGAGCACCCGGACCGCTTCCTCGCCGCGCTCGAGGTGGACCCCCGGCGCGGGATGGACGAGATCCGGCGGATCCGCTCCTTCCACGAGGAGTACGGCCTGGTGGCGTTGAGCACGTTCCCCGCCGGGTACCGCACGGCGATCAACGCGGCGCCGTACTACCCGATCTACGCGCTGGCGGTGGAACTCGACCTGCCGATCTTCATCACCGTCGGGGTGCCCGGGCCGCGACTGCCGATGGAACCCCAGAAGGTGGAGTACCTCGACGAGATCTGCTGGTTCTTCCCGGAGCTCAAGGTCGTGATGCGCCACGGCGCCGAGCCGTGGGAGGCCCTCGCCGTGAAGCTCATGCTCAAGTGGCCGAACCTCTACTACTCCACCTCGGCGTTCGCCCCGAAGCACTACCCGAGGGCGATCATCGACTACGCCAACACCCGCGGCGCCGACAAGGTGATCTACGCCGGGTACTTCCCCGCCGGCCTGACCTACGAGCGGATCATGCGGGAGCTGCCCGACGTGCCCCTGAAGGACGAGGTGTGGCCGAAGTTCCTGCGCCAGAACGCGACGAGGGTGCTCGGGCTCGACTAGCGGGTCGCGCTCCCCGGTGACGGCGCGGCCGACGGTCCGTACCGTCGGCCGGCGTGGCACCGTCGGCGGGGATCGGGCGGCTGGGGGCCGACCCGGAGGAGCTCGAACGACTGGCCCGCGGAATGCGGACCGCGGCCGAGCGGCTCTCGGTGGTGGGGGGCGGCGTGGCGGCCGGCCTGCGGAGGGCGCACTGGCACGGTCCCGACGCCGAGGCCTTCCGGGCGCGCTGGCACCGCCGCCTCGGGCCGGACCTGCGCCACGCGGCCGACTCGTGCCGGCGCGCCGCGCGGGAACTGGACCGGCACGCGGCCGAGCAACGGCGGGCCGCGGGCGCGGCCAGCGGCGCGGCCGCACGGACCCTCCCCGGTTCGGCGCGGCCTCCCCACCTGCCGCGACGGATCGAGGTGCTCGGCGCTCGGGCCGACGGCTCCTACCTGCTCGCCGGCGCGGGGCTCGGGGCGACCGTCACGATCGAGCACCTGGGCCGCGGACGGCTGCGGGTCACGGTGGCCGACACCCGGGCCGCCGGCGTCCAGGGCGGCGCCGGGCGTTCGGTCGGGGTGACCACGCCGAGCGCCGGGACGGTGTCGGGCGGGTCCGTCACGGCGGGGGTCCGGGCCGAGACCGTCGGGTCCCGGACCTGGACCATCGACGAGCACCATCTCCCCCTCCTGCTCGCCGCCGCCGGGCTGCAGCAGGGATGGGTCCCGCTGCCGGGCCCTCGACCCGACCGCACCGAACGGCTCGTCGGCGTCGGGGTGACCGCGTCGGTGGTCGCTGGCACCGCCAACGGCCCGTCGGTCGCCGCCACCGGGTCGATGTCGCTGCTCGCCGGTCGGGCGGACGGGCCCGCGGGCCCCTCCGCCGTGGTGCAGTGGACCGAGTCGGGCGACCTGCTCCTGGGGCGCCGCCTCGCGGCCGCCGTGGGGATGCGGGCGCCCGCGGCGCGGGCGGAGCTGACCGCCCGGCTGGAGGTCCCCACCGGCCGCTCCGCCGGCGCGCGTCCGGTGGAGGTGGCGATCGAGACCACCTCGGGCGACGAGCGCACGGTGGGTCGCACCTGGGTTGACCCGCGCACCGCGCCCCGGCTCGCCGCCGACCTCCGGCGCTCCGCCGAACTGCTCGCGGCCGGCGACCTCGGCGGGGCCGAGCAGCGGCTCGCCGGCACCGCCGCGACCGCCGCCATGGGGACCACCGTCGACCGCTTCCGGATCGATCGCTCGGGCCTCGCGGTCCCCGTGAGCGGCGGCACCGCATCGGCCACGCCCGCGTTCCAGCACCTGCGGTTGCGGCGCACGGACCGGTGAGGCAGGGCCCGGGCCGGGGCGGTGGCCGGCCGCTCAGCCGAACAGCATGCGGGTGGCGGCCTCGAGCCGCTCGACCACGGTGGCCGGCTCGGCGCCGCCGATCCAGCTGACCAGGGCGGCGAGCCACACGTCGGAGAGCACGTCGATCGCCAGCACGTCGCGGGCATCGTGGCCGTGCACGCGGGCCGGCCCGAGCGCGTCGGCGATGATGCGGCGCATCACGTCACGGATCGCGGCCACCACCGGCGCCACGTCGTGGTTGCCGCTGACCAGCGCCCGGATCATCGCGACGGTCACCTGTGGTTCGCGCTGCAGCGCCCGGTTCGCCCGGCGGAGCACGTCCACCACCCGTTCCACCGGGTCGTCGCCCTCCGGCGGGCGAACGGCCAGCCGCTCCGCGAGCGCGTTGACCTGGTCCAGCATGACCGAGAGGAGCAGGTGCTCCTTGGACGGGAAGTACCGGTAGAGGGTGCCAAGGGCGACGTCGGCCCGGGTGGCGACCTCCCGCATCTGCACGCCGTCCCAGCCACCCTCGACGGCGAGCGCCTCTGCCGCAGCGAGGATCCGCAGGCGGCGTTCGCGCTGCGCTTCGGTGAGATCCTGGGTCGCCACGGGAACAGGTTCTAGTTGGCGGGCACCCCGAACGACGCCACGGGCGGCCCTGCGAGGTCCACGAGCTCGTCGGGCACCTCGGTCCGCACGCCGACGCGGTCCACCCGCACGCCACCCCCGGCGAGCGCCTCCTGCAGCAGCTCCACGTGGGCCGCGGCGTCGACCGCGGGCCCGTCCGGGGACCACGCCTGCACCGCGACGGACCGGCCCGTGGCCCGGGCGAGGTCCAGCAGCGCCCCCGACACCGGATCGAGCGGCTCGGACCCGCCCCGGTCGTCGACGACCGCGACGCACGGCCGGTCCTCCATGGCCGCGACCAGCGCGGCCGCCACGGCGAAGCCGGGCTCCACGGTGGCGGGGACGCACGACGAACCGGGGATCGACGTGGGGAACGACCTCGCCACCCAGAACCCGGCGGGTCCGGGATCGGCCACGCACACGCCGCGGTCCGGCAGGACCCCCGCGAGCTGGAGCGCGGCGCGGGCCCCGGTCACGGGTGCCGCGTCGTCCTCGAACAGCGCCTGCAACGGCACCGCCAGCGCCGGCGCGTCGCCGGCGCGGTCGGGCACGGTCCCGGACGGCGGCGTGGGCCATCCGGCGCACAGCGCGGCGAGCTGGCGCGGCGGCACCTCCTGCACCACCCGACCCTCGAGGGATCCCTCCGGAAGCTCCGCCGGGTCCACCCCGGTGAGCACGATCACGTCCGCGTCGTCGAGGCCGGCGAGGGCGAGGTCACGGGTCTGCAGCCCGCCCACCCCGCCGAGGTACGGGCTGTCGCGGCGCTCCGCACCCCGCGCGCCCCAGGTGAGCACGACCGTGGCCACCGCGGTGCTGCGCAGGTCGTGGAGGCCGGGCACGGCGCGGGCCCGCACCACGCCGGTGCCGGCCAGGACCACGAGGCGGAGGCCCGCGAGCGACGGCGACAGCGTGAGCACCGGCACGCGTTCGACCGACGCGGTGGCCCGGACGTCGGGCGCGACCGGTTCGTCGAGGGCGAGGTCCAGGTGCAGCGCGGTGGTCGCGGGCAGCACGATCCCTGCCGGCTCCGCGAGCGCGTCGAGGAGCTCCTCGACGGAACCGACCGTCTGCAGCGGCGCCACACCGCCCGGCGCGGACGACAGGTGGAGGATGCCGCCGTGGAGCAGCGCGGCGCCGAGGCGGCCACCACCGTCGACCTCGCCGAGCCGGCCGTCGGCGTCCGCGAGCAGCACCGCGAGGTCCGCGTCGTCGACCGGCACGTGGTCCAGGTCCGCGAGCGGCAGCCCCCAGGTGCGGCGCACGCCGAGCTCGCGCAGGCGGGCGGCCAGCACGTCGGCCACCGTGGGCGCCGTGTCGCCGCTCACGCGTCACCCGCGAGGTGGTCGAGGGCCCGTTCCACGGCGCCCACGAGCGCGCTGTCGAGGTCCGCGTAGGAGTCCACCGCCGCCAGCACCCTGGCCCACCCGTCGCGTGGACCGTCCCAGCCGAGGCGACGGCACACCCCCGCCTTCCAGTCCTCGCCGCGCGGCACCTCCGGCCAGGCGTCGATCCCGAGCGACCGGGCCCGGACGCACTGCCAGACGTCCACGTAGGGATGGCCGACCACCAGCACCGGCCCGCCCTCGACGGCACGGGCGAGCCGAGTCTCCTTCGACCCCTCGACCAGGTGATCCAGGAGCACCGCGAGGCGCCGCTCGTCGGTCGGCCCGAACGCGGCCACCCGGGCCGCGAGGTCATCCGCGCCGCCCATCGGCTCGACCACCACGGCGAGCTCCCGCAGCTCGTCGCCCCACACCCGCTCGACCAGCCGGGCATCGTGGTCGCCCTCCACCCAGAGCCGGGCGGCGCGGGCCACCCGGGCCGGGGCGTCGGTCGACACCAGCGCACCGGCCGCCGACACCCGCACCGAGGGCGCGGAGCGGATCGCGGCGGGACGGACCAGCACCACCGTCTCGCCCTGCACCGCGAAGGCGCCGGGTTCGTTGCGGAACGTGTGCTCGCCGCCCCGGGCGTCGCGCACGCGCACCAGGTCGCCGGTGAAGGTCCGCACCTTCCCCCGCACGCCGGTGCTGCGGTGCAGGACCACCAGGTCGGGCGTGGCCGCGACGGTCGGGTAGCGGGCGTGCATCGGGACCGGGCGACGGTCGGCCAGGATGTCGTCGGTCGGGGCGCCGCCGGCGCGGGCGTGATCGGTCACCGGCGCCGACCGTACCGCCGGTCGCCGTGCCCGACGTGCCACCGCCGTGCCGGACGCGCCACCGACGTGCCGGACGCGCTACCGCCGTGCCGGCCGCGCCACCGCCGCGGGGCCGGTCGGCACCCGGGGCGCCGCAACGGCGGATGCTCCGATAGAACGGGGAGCGGTGCGGCATCGGGCCCACCGTGGGAGCGGTTCATGGTCCAGCCGAGCGAGGAGCACCCCGCGCCGGACGAGGTGACACGCTCCGCGGTCGCTCTCGCACGCGCCCGCGGGCGCCCGGACGAGGAACTCACCGCGGCGGTGGCGATGGCGCTCCTGCAGCGCGTGGCGCCCGCCGAGGTGGCCATGACCGACCCGGCCGCGGTGGCGCCGACCCTGCTGGACGCGGTCGAGCTGCTCGCCGGGCGGGAGCGTGGAGCCATCGCGGTGCGAGTGGCACCGCTGCCGGCCTCGCTGTTCGGGCCCGAGGGAGGCCGCACGGCCGTGGTGGTCGCGGCCGACGACGGACCTCTGCTGTTCTCGACCGTCCTGGCGACCGTGTACGCAGCGGGCTACGACGTGCGGCGCTTCACGCACCCGGTGCTCGGCGTCCGCCGGGACCCCTCCGGCCGGGTCGAGGCCGCCGGCCCGCCCGAGGGAACGGCCCGGGAGTCGCTGATCCACGTGGAGGTCGCCGAGGCGCTCGACGGCCCGGCGTGCCGGGACCTCGCCGACCGCGTGCGCGATGCGTTGGACGACCTCCTCCGCGTACGTCGGGACCACGACGCCATGCGGGTCCGCGTGGAGGAGTTGGCCGACCGGCTCGAGGAGGTCGGTCCGCTCCGGTTCCCCGCGGCGGACTGCGGTGAGGCCGCCGCGTTCTGCCGGTGGCTGCTGTCGGGCAACTTCCTGCTGCTGGGGGTGGAGCACGAACCCGCCGACGGCCACCTCGGCATCGGCCTCGGGGCAGGCGACCGGGATGCCGCCGTCACGGAGGCCGGCGACCCCGGTGCGGACGCAGCGGGCCTCCACGGCGGACGCGCGGGCGGTCGACCGGTCGAGGTGCGGCGCTCCGGGCGGACGAGCCGGGTGGCGCGGGCCGAGCGGCTCGCCGAGGTGGTGGTCGCGGAGCTCGACGACGCCGGCGAGTCGACCGGCCGGGTGCGCCTGCTGGGCCTCACCACGCTGGAGGGCCGCAACGAGCGACCGTCGGGCACACCCTGGGTGCGGGCCAAGCTCCGACGGGTGCTGGCCCGGGAGCAGGTGGCCGCCGGTTCCCACGACGAGACGGTCCTCCGGGCGCTGTTCGACGGCCTGCCGTGGGACCTGCTGCTGCTGGCCGACGACGAGTGGCTCCGCGACGCGCTCGTGGAGCTCGCCCGGGCCGAACAGACCGGACGCGCCGCGGTGCGCGTCCTGGTGGAGCCGGACGCGGCCATGTGCACCGTGCTCGTGGGGACTCCGCCGGAGTCGGCGCGGCCGGAGCTCGCCGCGGAGGTGGAGGCGGTCCTCGTCGAGCTCCTGGGACCGACGACCGTCGAGACCGCACCGGGTCGGGGTGCGGCCGGGCTCACGATGTGGTCGTTCGCCGCCGCCACGGAGGGGGTCGCGCCCGGGTCCGCGACGACGAAGCGGCTACGCGAGCGGGTGGCGGAGCAGTGCCGGTCGTGGAGCGAGCGCCTGACCGTGGCGCTCACCGGCCGGCTCGGACCGCCCGGCACCTCGGTGGCCCGCCGCTGGCTCCCGCGCCTGCCGGAGCCGTACCGCCAGGCGACACCGCCGGACGTGGCCGCGGGCGACGTGGAACAGCTCGAGCGGCTCGACGGCACGGGCGGCGTGTCCCTGCGGGTGCGGCCCGACGGCGAGGGCCCGTGGCACCACATCCGGGTGACGGTCGGCGGGCCGGCGCTCGAGCTGTCCGGCTTCGTGCCGGTGCTCGAGAGCCTGGGCCTCGTGGTCGCCGAGGAGATGACCTTCGGCATCGACGGGCCGCCGGTGCCGGTGGCGGGCCTGCCCGGCCCCGGCGCCGACGGGGTCGCCCCGACGGTGCTGGCATCGGTGATGGACCTCCGCGTGGCCCGGCGTCCCGGGCCGGCGGTGGGGCCGGGGACCGGGTCCGGCCCGGCCGGCACGCTGATCGCACCGGAGGAGGCCGGGCGGCTCGAGGCCGCGGTGCTGGCGTGCTGGTCCGGCGAGTCGGGGGTGGACCGGCTGAACGAACTGGTGCTCGCGGCGGGACTCGACCGGGGGCAGGTCTCGGTGCTGCGCGCCGCGGTGCGGTACCTCTCGCAGCTGTCGCCGGGCCTGCATCCCCACACGGTGGCCGAGGCGGTGGCGGACAACCCGCCGGTGGCACGGGCGCTCTGGGACTGGTTCGAGAGCCGGTTCGGGCCCACCGGTCGCGATGCGGCGGAACCGGCCGGATGGGACGAGGCCGTGCGCGACCGCGTGCTCGCCGCGTGCGACGGCGTGGCGCGCCTCGACCACGAGCGGCTCTGCCGCGACCTGCTCTCGGTGCTCGACGCGGTGGTGCGCACGAACGTCTGGGCCCGCCACCGGGCGCCGGCCGTGGTGCTCGACCTCGACGGGGCCCGGCTCCCCCGCGGGGCGGGCGGGCGGACCTGGCGCGAGCTGTGGGTGTCGGGCGGGCCCGTGGAGGGCGTCCACCTGCGGGCGGGCCCTGTGGCCCGCGGCGGCCTGCGCTGGTCGGACCGGGAGGGTGATGTGCGCACCGAGGTGCTGCAGTTGATGGAGGCCCAGCGCCTCAAGAACGCGCTGATCGTCCCCACCGGGGCGAAGGGCGGGTTCGTGCTGCGCCACCGGCCCGAGGACCCGGCCCGCGTGGCCCACGAGGTCCGGCGGGCCTATTCGGTGTTCGTGAACGCGCTCCTCGACGTGGTCGACGACCTCGAGGACGGCACGCCCGTGCACCCGCCCGGGGTGCGGCCCGCCGACGGCCCCGACACCTACCTGGTGGTGGCGGCCGACCGCGGCACCGCCACGTTCTCCGACCTGGCCAACTCGTTCGCCCGCGACCGCGGCTTCTGGCTCGATGACGCCTTCGCCTCCGGCGGCTCCGACGGCTACGACCACAAGGCGCTCGGCGTGACCGCCCGCGGCGCCTGGGTGTCGGTCACCGAGCACTTCGCCGGCCTCGGGATCGACGTGATGCGCGACCCGGTCCGCACCGTGGGCGTGGGCGACATGTCCGGCGACGTGTTCGGGAACGGGATGCTGCTCAGCCCCACCACCCTGCTGGTGGCCGCGTTCGACCACCGCCACGTGTTCCTGGACCCGCGGCCCGACCCCGAGCGATCGCGCCGGGAGCGGCAGCGCCTCTTCGAGCTCCCCGGCTCGTCGTGGGCCGACGTGGACCCCGCGTCGTTCGGCCCCGGGGCGATGGTGGTGCCGCGGAGCGCGAAGCGGGTGGCGCTCACGCCGGAGGTGCGGGAGCTGCTCGACCTCCCGCCGGGACCCGACGGCGCCGCCCCCGAGGAGCTCGACCTGCCCGACCTCGTGCGCGCCGTGCTGCGCATCCCCGCGGACCTCCTCTACTTCGGCGGCATCGGCACCTTCGTGCGCGGCTCGGAGGAGTCCGACGGCGCCGTGGGCGACCCGACGAACGACGAGGTGCGGGTGACCGGCCGGGACCTGCGGGTCCGGGTCGTGGCCGAGGGCGCGAACCTCGGCGTCACGCCCCGGGGCCGGGTCGAGTTCGCGCTCGCAGGCGGGCTGATCAACAACGATGCGGTCGACAACTCCGCCGGCGTCGACTCCTCCGACCACGAGGTGAACCTGAAGGTCCTCCTCGCCGCGCCGGTGCGTGCCGGCGAGCTGGACCGGGCCGAGCGCAACCAGCTCCTCGCCGGGGTGGCCGACGACGTCGTCGCTGCCGTGCTCGCGAACGTCGCGCGCCAGAACCGCGCCCTCACCCGTGAGGCCGCCACGAGCCGGGCCGCGCTCGAACCGTTCCTCGCGCTGCTCTTCGCGCTCGAGGCCGACGGGGCGGTCAACCGCACCGTGCACGGGCTGCCGTCGGGGGCGGAGGTTCGCCACCGCCGCGAGCGCGGCACCGGTCTGGTCCGCCCCGAGCTCGCGGTGCTGCTCGCCGCCACCAAGCAGCGGCTCGCGGACCTAGCGCTCGCCGGGCCGCTGCCCGACCGCGAGCCCCTCCGCTCGCTCCTGGTGGACTACTTCCCCCCGCTGCTCGCGGACCGCTTCGCCGCGGCGGTCGACGCCCACCCGTTGGCCCGCCAGCTGGTGGCCGCCCGGCTGGCCAACGAGGTGGTCGACCGTATGGGCATGACCTGGGTGCAGGAGGCGGCGCGCTCCTCCGGCGAGGAGGAGGCCGACGTGCTCGCCGCGTACTGGATGGCCCGGGAGACCGCCCGCATCGGCCGGTGGTGGGCGGCCATCGACGACGCGCCCCTCGCCGACCGCGACGTGCTCTGGGACCCCGCCCGGCAGGTGATCGACCTCCTGGCCGGCGACTACCTGCGCCGCGGCGTGGCCCGTCACTGGCGCTGGGAGGAGATCGAGCGCAACCGGGCTGCGGCCCGGGTGCTGGCCCGCCGCCGACCCGACGGCTCCGAGGGGCCCGACGCCACGCGACCCGGCGAGGACCCCGCGGCCCGCGCCGACCGGCTCCGCCAGCTCGCCCTCGCGCCCGGGCTCGCGCAGGTGGCCCACCGCTGCGACCGGGCGCCGGAGGACGCGGCCGCCGCGTACCTCGACGCCGGCCGGCGTTTCGGCCTGGATCACCTGACACGGGCCGTCCTCGGGGCGGATCTGCCCGCCGAGGACACCTGGAGCCAGCGTCACCGCCAGAGCCTCCTGTTCGACCTCGACCGGCTGCGGCGGGCCGCGGCGGAGATGTTGCTCCGCGGCGTGGACGTGGCGGAGCTCGAGGCCCGTCTGGACGAGCTGGCGCCCCGGGTCGCCGAGGCGGTGGAGGCCTCGTCGGGCACCCTCGACCCGCTGGCGGTGGTGGCGGCCGAGCTCTGGCTGGTGGTCGAGGACGAGGCCGGCGAGATCCCCCGGGGCTGAGCACCCGTTCGGCTCAGCCGGCCAGCGGCCCGGCGGTTCGGTGACTCAGGCGGGGCGGCCGGACCGCAGTGCGCCGAGGCGTTCCGCGGCGTCCGGGGCCGACAGGTCCACCACGTCGAGCACCGGCGCGCCGGGGCCGCGCAGGGCGGCGAGGGAGGCTGCGGGCGGAGTGCCCGGCACGGGCAGGCCGGTGGTGAGCAGCACCACCGGAGCGGCGGGCTCGGCCCGGTGCAGCACCGACGCGGCGGACAGCGCCTTCCAGAGCACGTCCGCGCGCCGCAGCCCGCCGCGCCCCGCGGCGAACCCACCGCACACGAGGAACCGCACGGTCCGCTTCCGCGCGCCCTGGGCCACGAGGTCGACCACGACACCGCCGGGGCCCTTCACGTCCTCACGGATCGCTGTCCACCGGGCCTCCGCCAGCGCGGCCCGCGCCACCTCCTTGGCCGACCAGCCGCGGGCGAGGGCCCCGGCGTGGCCGATCCCGTCGTCCTGCGTCCGGGTCAGGTCGAGCGCAGGTGACGCCCCGTCGACGCCGAGGTCGGCCGCCTCCGAGGCGATGCGCTCGCGGGCGCGCTCCACGTAGTCGGGGTCGGTGTCGTAGCCCACGAAGTGGCGGCCGGTGCGCACGGCGGCCACGCCGGTGGAGCCGGAGCCCATGAACGGGTCGAGCACCAGGTCACCCACGTAGGTGTGGAGGTGGATGAGCCGTTCGGGCAGCGAGACGGGGAAGGGCGCGGGATGCCCGACCCGGGTGGCCGACTCGGCCGGGAGCTCCCAGACGTCGAGCGTGGCGTCCATGAACTCGTCGCGGGTGATCGACACCTCGGACGGGAGCCCCGCCCGTTCGCGCTGGCGGGCGGTGAGGGCCCGGTCGAAGCGGCCCTTCGACGCAATGACGACGCGCTCGGTGACGTCGCGCAGCACCGGGTTGCCCGGCCGCTGGAACGACCCCCACGCGCAGTTCCCCGCGGCACCGCGCTGCTTCTGCCAGATCACCTCGCCGCGCAGGAGCAGGCGCAGCCGGTCCTGGAGGATCGTGGTGATGTCGGCCGAGAGGGACCGGTAGGGGCGACGGCCGAGGTTGGCGACGTTCACCGCGATACGGCCCCCGGGTTCCAGGGTGCGGGCGCACTCGGCGAACACCTCGGTGAGCATCTCGAGATAGTCGAGGTAGCTGCCGGGGACGTGGCCCTCGCCGAGCGCCTCCTCGTACTCCTTGCCCGCGAAGTAGGGCGGGGAGGTGACCACGAGGGCCACGGAGCGGTCCGGCACCTTGGCCATGTGGCGGCTGTCGCCGCAGATGACGTCGTCGATCGCTCGGTCGACCTCGTCGACGCCGGCGGGCGCCTCGGCCAAGTCCACCTCGGGCGCCTGGAAGCGGGCGTAGAACTCCGACGAGTCGTGGGACTCACGGCGGGACACACCGAAGTTGGAGGTGGCGGTGGGCCGCCGCCGGCGGGGACCGGACGGGCCCCCGGAGCCGGTCGCTCGAGGCACGGCGGAATCCTACGCGGCACCACCGACACCACACCGCGGACCGGGGCGCCGGGTAGGTTCGGCGCGGTGGGCGACACCGACGACACCACCCGCCGGATCCGGGCCCTGCGGCTGCGGAACCAGGGCCTCGTACCCGGCGCGCGGCCGTGGGCGACGGCGCCGGACGTGGCCCGCGGCATGCTCGCCCTGCAGGCCCAGGACCCGCTCGGCGTGCTGTTCGCCCTGTCGGTGCGGGCCTCGGAGCGACCGTCGGAGGCGACCGTGGTGGCGGCGCTCGACGCAGCGGAGGTGGTGCGCAACCGCCCCTCGCGGGGCACGCTGCAGGTGACCGCCCCCGAGGACCTCCGCTGGCTCACCGGGCTCGCCGCGGCCCGCTCCAACGCCGCGGCCGTGAAGCGGCGGCCGCAGCTCGGGGTGACCGAGGAGATGGTCGAGGGCGTGGGCGACGTGCTGCGCGCCCAGCTCGGGGGCGGGCGCGTGGCCACACGCCCCGATCTGGTCGCTGCCTGTGCCGCAGCGGGCTTCGAGCTCGACGGCCAGCAGGCCGGGCACGTGCTGCGCCACCACACCGAGGTCATGACGATCGTGTTCGCCGACCACGGCGGACGCGTGGACTCCTTCGCGCTCGCGGACGAGTACCTCCCGACACGCCGCGACCTCACCCGCGACGAGGCGCTCGCTGAGCTGGCGACGCGGTACTTCGACGCCCGCGGGCCGGCCACCCCGCAGTGCCTCGGCTGGTGGGCGAACCTCTCGATGGCCGACGTGCGCGCCGCGATCGCCGGGGCGGGCGACACGCTGGAGCAGGTCGAGCTGGGGGGCACGACCTTCCTCGTGGGCGCCGGAGGGGGTCACGCCACCCGGGACGAGATCGACGCGGCCCTGGCCGAGCCGTTGCTCCTCCCGCCGTTCGACGAGTACCTGCTCGGCTACCGCCACCGCGACGCGATCGTCACCCCCGAGCACTTCGAGGCCGTGGTGCCCGGACGCAACGGCATGTTCCGGCCGCTGGTGGTGGTCGACGGCGAGATCGTGGGCCGGTGGTCGCGGAAGCTCACCGGGACGACCGTGGCGATGACGATCGAGCTCTTCGACGACACGCCCGCGGTGGTGCGCTCGGCGGCCACGCGGAAGGGCCTGGAGCGACGCGCCGCCGAGTACGGCGAGTTCCTCGGCCGCGAACCCGTCCTGACGGTCAGTAGCGCAGGCCCGGGGCCCGGGTGAAGAACACGTCGGTGGCGAGCTGCTGGCCCAGCTTCGTGGTGTCCCAGCGGTTGCCCTTGTTGTTGATGGTCGGGCCGTCGGCCCAGCCCTTCATCAGGATGATGTTCTCCGCCACCGCCCGGATGATCTGGCCGGTCACGTGGTCGGCCTCGTCGGACGCGAGCCAGGCCACGAGCGGCGACGACACCGCCGGGTCCATGCGGTTCCACTCGTCGTCGGGGATCTCGTCGGGCTCGATCACCGCCGGGGCGTTCGGCATGGTGGCGGTGATGCGCGTGGCCGCGGCCGGACCCACCGCGTTCACGGTGACGCCCAGCTTGTAGAGCTCGAGGCTGAGCGTCTGCGTGAGGCTGGCGATCGCCGCCTTGGCCGGGGCGTAGTTGCTCTGACCGAAGTTGCCGGTGAGCCCGGCGCCCGAGACCGTGTTGATGATGCGCCCGTTCACCTTCTCGCCGGTGGACTTGTTGAGCGCCCGCCAGTGCACCGCTGCGAACTTGCAGGGCAGCCAGGTGCCGCGCAGGTGCACCTTGATCACGGCGTCGAAGTCCTCGACGGACATGTTGAAGATGCTGCCGTCGCGGACGATGCCGGCGTTGTTCACGAGGATGTCGAGGCGGCCGTGCTCCTCCACCGCCTGGGCGACCATGGCCTCGGCCTGCTCCACGTCGGACACGTCCGCGTAGTTCGCCGTGGCGTTCCCGCCCCGGCCCTTGATGATGTCGACCGTGAGGTCGGCATCGCGGCCGGCGCCCTCGCCGGTGACCGAGCCACCGAGGTCGTTCACCACCACGGTGGCGCCCTGCTTGGCCAGCTCCAGCGCGTGGCCCCGGCCGATGCCGTGGCCGGCACCCGTGACGATGGCGACCTTGCCGTCGAGCATGCCCATGAGTCCGTTCCCCCGTGTGGTGGTGCTGTGTCGTGCAGCAGTGCGGTGTCGTGTGGTGGCGCCGTGTGCGCCGGCCCGCCGGATCTGACGGGTCGTCAGATCGTACGGGCCGTGCCCACCGACCGGGAAATCTGCGGGGCGCGCCGAGCGGGGCCCCGGCGGACTCAGGACTCCTCGACGCCCTCGGCCTCGACCTCGCCGGTCTGCATCGCGTCGCCACCGGTGGCGAGCTTCCAGACCACGGCACCGAGGACACCGCCCACGAGCGGGGCCACGATGAACAGCCAGAGCTGCTGCAGTGCGGTGCCGCGCTCGAAGAGGGCCGGGCCGAGGGAGCGGGCCGGGTTCACGCTCGTGTTGGTGATCGGGATCGAGATCAGGTGGATGAGGGTCAGCATCAGGCCGATGCCCAACGCGGCCTGCGCCTTCGAGGCCGCCTTGGTGGTCACGCCGAGGATCACGATGATGAACAGTGCGGTGAGCACCACCTCGGCGATGGCCGCCGCGGGCAGGTCGTAGAAGATCCTGCCGTTCTCCTGGCCGTACGCGTTGGAGGCGAAGGCCCCCTGCGTGATGCTGAAGCCGCCGGGCCGGCCGGCCTGGACGGCCCACAGGACGCCCACCGCGGCGATGGAGCCGAGGCACTGGAACACCACGTAGGCCGGCACCTCTTTCCACTCGAAACGCTTCGCCGTGGCCAGGCCCACCGAGACGGCCGGGTTGAAGTGGCCGCCCGACACGTGCCCGAGGGCGTAGGCACCGCACACCACGGTGAGGCCGAAGGCGAAGGACACGCCGAGGTAGCCGATGCCGGAGTTCACGATGCCGGCCACGCCGACCTGCGCACCGCCGATCCCCACCTGGTTCTTCGCGCCCTCGAGCGCCTTGGCGGCGAAGATGGCCGAGCCACATCCGCCCAGGACGAGGACGAACGTGCCGATGAACTCGGCACCCCAACGTTGCGGCTTGTGGAGCATGGCGATGGCCTTCCTTCCGTCCGGCGCGGCGTGCACGGAACCGACCTGCGGCCCCGGAATGCTACCGATGCCGACCCGTACCCCCGGCGATGGCCCGCCCTGCCCCGGCAGCGGCGCCCGGGGCGAATAGCGTCCGGAGGTGCTCGCCACGCCCTCCGGACGCCGGCGCCTCATCGACCACCCCGCCCGCTACGTGGTGCTGTGGTTCCTGTTGGCGATCACGGTCGGCACCGTGCTGCTGCTCCTGCCCGTGTCCACGGCCCCCGGGCGCTCCACCGGCGTGCTCACCGCGGCCTTCACCGCCACCTCCGCCGTCTGCGTGACGGGGCTCGCGGTGGTCGACACCGCCACCCACTGGTCCCCGTTCGGTCAGGCGATGATCCTGCTCCTGGTGGAGTTCGGTGGCCTGGGCTTCATGACGATCGCCTCGCTCATCGTGATGATCGTCTCCCGGCGTCTCGGCCTGCGGCGCCAGCTCGCCACCAACGCGGAACGCGGCGCGCTGAGCCTCGGCGACGTGCGCAGCGTGCTCGCCGGGCTCGCGGTGGTCACCGCGGTGGTCCAGATCGGCGTGGCGCTGTGGCTGGCGGTCCGGTTCCACCAGGTGCGCGACCTCGGCCTCGGCGAGTCGCTGTGGCAGGGCGTGTTCCACTCGGTCATGGCGTTCAACAACGCCGGCTTCGCGCTCTACACCGACAACCTGATCGGCTTCAACGGCGACTGGCTCATCCTCGTCCCGATCATGACGGCCATCGTGATCGGCGGGCTCGGGTTCCCGGTGATCGTGGACCTCACGCGCACCCGCGCCCGGTGGCGGGGCCTGACGCTGCACTCGAAGCTCACGCTCACCGCCACCGCGGCGCTGCTGGTCGTGGGCTTCCTGGTCCTGACCGCCTTCGAGTGGCGCAACCCCGGCACGCTCGGCCCGATGCCGGTGGGCCAGAAGGTGCTCAACGGGGCGTTCGCCTCGGTCACGCCGCGCACGGCCGGGTTCAACAGCATCGACGTGGGGGCCATGGAGCCGGAGTCGCTCCTCAGCACGACCGCGCTCATGTTCGTGGGCGCGGGCTCGGCGGGCACGAGCGGCGGCATCAAGGTGGGCACGTTCGCGGTCCTCGCCCTGGTGGTGTGGAGCGAGGTCCGCGGCAATCGCGACGTCACCGGCTTCCGACGCCGGATCCCCGGCACCACCCAGCGCCAGGCGATCACCGTCGCGGCGCTCGCGATGACGCTGGTGCTCGGCGCGGCGGCCGTCATGCTGATCTCCGCGAAGGTGCCGCTCGGCGACGCCGTGTTCGAGGCCGTGTCCGCGTTCGGCACCGTGGGCCTGAGCACCGGCATCACGCCCACCCTGCCGGGGGCGGACCAGGTGATCCTGATGGTGCTCATGCTCGTGGGGCGCGTGGGGCCCATCACGCTCGGCGCGGCGCTCGTGCTGCGGGACCGCCCCGCCCGTTTCCGATTCCCCGAGGAAGGACCCCTCATTGGCTGATCGACGACTCCGGGCCGGGACCGTGGTGGTGGTGGGACTCGGCCGCTTCGGCCTGGCCGTGGCCCAGCAGCTCCAGGCCCTCGGCGAGGAGGTGCTGGGCATGGACACCAGCGCCGAACTGGTACAGACCGCGTCCGGCTCACTGACCTACGTGGTCCAGGCCGACGCCACCGAGCAGGCCGTGCTGCACCAGCTCGGCGTGCCCCAGGTGCAGCAGGCCGTGGTGGCGATCGGCGACGACATGCAGTCGTCGATCCTGGCGACGGCCAACCTCGCGGACGTGGGCGTGCCGCAGGTCTGGGCGAAGGCGGTGACCGAGCAGCACGCCCGGATCCTCGAGCGGGTGGGCGCCACCCGCGTGGTGTTCCCGGAGCGCGACATGGGCCGACGCGTGGCGCACCGCCTGGCGGGCAACGTGCTCGAGTACTTCGAGGTGGACGAGGGCTTCGTGATGGTCGAGACGCCCGTACCCGCCCGCGACGTGGGCAAGCGGCTCGCCGAGGCCCGCCTGCGCGAGGACCACGGCGTCACCGTCGTGGGGATCCAGACGCCCGAGGGCGGCTTCGGCGAGGTCACCCCCGACACGGTGCTCGGCGACGGGTGCGTGCTCCTGCTGGCAGGCCCCACCGACGCGATCACCCGCTTCACCAGCTCCACCCCCTGACCCACCCCGCCTCCTGACCCGCCCCGCCTCCTGACCCACCCCGCTCTGTGATGCTGCTGACGACCCATGAGTCGTCAGCAGCATCACAGAGCTGGGGGTTACGGGACGTCGAGTTGCAGGAGCTGGACCTCGACGGTGTCGCCGTAGGTCCACTGCCGGCCGACCTCCACGAAGCCGAGCGCCGCGTGGAACGCCTGCGACCCCGGGTTCGGCGGTTGCACGTTCACCTCGCAGGTGACGCGACTGCGGCCGAGCGCCCGGGCCGCCGCCACCACCTCGCCGTAGAGCGCGCGCCCCAGGCCCGACCGGTGCGCCCACGGGGCCACCGCGATGCGGTCCACGTAGAGGAAGTCCGCCGGCCCCGCGTCGAAGAACCGGTAGTTCGGCGACCCGTAGTCGCGGCCCGGGCCCAGCGCGATCACGAACCCCGCGGGGCCGTCCCCGACGCGTGACCGGACCGCGCCGCCGGGCGCGCCCACCGCGTTCCGGGGGACCGCCACCAGCGCGAGCTCCGCCACGTCGACCAGCGCCGCCAACCGGCCCGCGTCGAGGTCGCCGACCTCCGGGGTGCTGGCCTGGTTCAACTCCAGGACACCCGCGAGGTCCGCGCCCGCCATCGGCCGGAGGTCGAACCCGCCGGCCGTTCCCGCGTGCTGCGTCATCGCGTTGCTCCTCGCATCCCCGGGCCGGCGCTCATCCCCGGACCGCTTCGACCGCGCTCCAGATCGCGAGCAGGCCGAAGATCACCGCAGCAACCCGTCGCACCAGGTGGACCGGCAGCCACCGCAGCAGCTGCTGGCCCGCTGTCGCGCCGATGGCCGCCACGGTCCACAGCGCGAGCACGGCACCCAGGGCGACCGCGAGCGCCTGGCCGGTGCTCGCGGCCAGACCCGCGGTGGTGAGCTGGGTGAGATCGCCGAACTCCGCCACCAGGATCAGCCCGAAGCTGCGCAGGGCGATCCCACCGAAGCCGTGGGCCTCGCCCACGTCCTCGTCGTCCTCCTCGTCGTCCGCTCGCCACAGCATCACGGCGCCCACCGCGAACAGGACCGCCACCGCGGCGCTGACCGGCCGCGTGGGCAGGCGGGAGATCAGCTTGCCGAGCAGCACGGCCAGCGTGACGTGCACGGCGAACGCGGCGGCCACGCCGCACCAGACCGCGAACGGCCGGCGGAACCTGGTGGTGAGCACCAGGGTCGCCATCATCGTCTTGTCGGGCAGCTCGGCGAGGAACACTGCCACGAACGCGGCAATCGCCGCGGCGGTGGCGGAGTCGCCGGCGGAGACGGCGAGGATCGCCCCCGTCACTCCGAGTACTGGTCCCGGAGCACGTGCTTGAGGATCTTGCCCGACGGGTTCCGGGGGATCACGTCCACGAACTCGAGCTGCTCGGGCAGCTTGCGGGTGATGAGGCCCTGCTCGGTGAGGTGCCCCGTCATCTCGTCGAACGAGATGGCCTCCGCGCCCTCCGCGGTCTGGACCACGGCGCACACGCGCTCACCGGAGGCCGCGTCCGGCAGGCCGATGACCGCCACGTCGCCCACCTTCGGGTGCGTGTAGAGGAGGTCCTCGACCTCCTTGGCCGACACGTTCTCGCCCTTGCGGATGATCACGTCCTTGAGCCGCCCGGTGATGACGATGTTGCCCTTGTCATCGAGGCGGCCGAGGTCGCCGGTGCGGAAGTAGCCCTCGTCGTCGAACGCGTCCGCGTCCAGCGACGAGTCGAGGTACCCCTTCATCACCTGCGGGGCCTTCGCCCGGATCTCGCCCTCCTCGCCGGCCGGCGCGACGGTGCCGTCGAGGGCCACGATCTTCAGCTCCACGCCCGGCATCGGCTTGCCCTCGGTGTGCATCAGCTCCTCGTCGGAGTCCGACACGTCGGCCATCGTGAGGATCGGGGCCTCGGTGAGCCCGTACCCGCTGAGCACGGGGGCGTCGAACACCTCGCGCATCTCGGTCACGAGCGCCGGGGGCTTCGGTGCGCCGCCGCCGGGGAAGCCGCGCACGTACGGGAACGCCGGCTCGAGGTGCTTGCGCTGGTAGGCGAGGTACGCCTGATGGAAGGCGGTGCCCGACCCGGCGAGCGTCACGCCCTCGCGGGACAGCACCTCCGGGGTCTCCTCGGGGTGGAAGCCCTCCATGAGGATGTTGGAGCAGCCCGACTGCAGGCCGGAGAACAGCCAGGTGATCCCGCCGATGTGCGTGAACGGGAACACCAGCGCATTGCGGTCCTCGGGGATCAGCGCGAGTCGCTGTGCCATCCCCCACGCAACCGCGGCGATCGACGCGTCGGTGTGCTGCGCGCCCTTGGGATCCGCCGTGGTGCCCGAGGTGTAGAAGAGCCAGCGGACGGGCTGCTCGTCCGCGTCGAGCGGCTCGGGCAGCGGCGGCAGCGTCGACGGGTCGCCCTGGGGCAGGGCGCGGTCGGCCACGAGCACGCGCATCGACGGCGTGTCGCGGGCCAGGTCCGTGGCCATCGCCTCGAAGTCGAAGCCGCGCCACGACGACGGCACCACGATCAGCTTCGCGTCGGCCTGGCGGGTCATGAAGCCCACCTCCCGCTCGCGGAAGATCGGCAGGATCGGGTTCTGCACCGCGTCGAGGCGGCTCAGCGCGGCCACGAGCACGAGCGACTCGATCCACGTGGGCAGCTGCCACGCCACCACGTCGCCGGCGCCCACCCCGAGCTGGGCCAGGCCCGCGGCGGCCCGCTCGGCCTCCGCCCAGTACTCGGCGAAGGTCAGGGTGCGCATGTCCTCGTCGACGGCCATCAGCGCGTCGGGGGTGGCGTCCACCCGCTTCTCCATCAGCTCCCAGAGCGTCCTGCCCTGCAGCATGCCGGCCCCCTTCCGAACTCCTCCGGCCCGCGCGGTGCGGACCGGACCTGACGGGCCGTCAGCATAGGGGGGCTCAGCGGGTGGCCGGGATGGGGACCTCCGTGCCCGCCGGGGCGACCACGACCGTGCGGGCGGCGAGCGGCTCGGCGAGCGGGACGGTCGCGACCCTCGGCGCGGCCTCCGGGGCGCAGGCGGGCGCCCCGGTCGGTGCCAGCACCACCGGTAGGACGCCGACGGTGGTGTCGCCCTCGGTGACGGTGAGCTGGGCCAGCACCTCGCCGGTGGCCGCCCCGCAGCGCACGGTGACCGTGAGCGACCGTCCGTCGGGAGTGGGCACGGCCTCGGCCGGGGCCACCACCGCCCGCACCGCCACGCGGGTGAGGTCCTCCGGCACCGTGAACGCGTAGGACGTGGCGTCGCCGTCCACCACGACCGACTGCACCCCCTCCGGCGCCGGTGCGCCACCGGGAACGGTGGGTACGGGCCCGCCGCCGGCCACGGTGGGCGACGGCACGGTGGACGACGTGGTCGTCTGGCGGGTGGGGAGCTGCACCGTGGGGGTGCTCGGCCCGCCGAGCAGGAGCAGGGCCGCGAGCCCCAGCGCGCCGATCACCACGAACGCGGCGAGGAACAGCCAGATCGAGAACGTCCGCGGCTCGCCGTCATCCGCCACCGCGACCCCCGGTCACAGGACGGCGACGGGAGCCACCGGCGTGGAGCTCGCCCCTGCGAGCGGCTCCGGGGCGGCGAGGAGCAGCACGTCGCCGCGGCCCTCCTCGGCGCACGCCTCGGCGAGTTCCTCGAGGTCCCAGTTCTGGCCCTGGAGCATGCCCATGTCGCGGATCTGCAGCAGGTGCACCGCGAGGCAGTCGGACCAGTCGGGCTGCGTCGGGGGGAAGGCCTCGTACGCGTACGTGTCGGTGAAGGCACCGGCCACGTCGTGGCGGTGCATCCACTCGATGGTGTGCACGCTCAAGCCGGGCAGCGAGTGCGCGTTCCCGACGGCGTACCGCATCCGGTCGCCCCGGTGGTAGTGGCCCATCATCCCGGTGCGCACGAGCACCACGTCGCCGGGCAGCACCTCCACCCGGGCGAGCTCGGCTGCCGCGTCGAGGTCGTCGGAGGTGATCGCATAGCCCGGGTCGAGCTGGTCGATGCACTCCACCCCGAGGACTCGGGCCACGTCGAGCAGCACGCCGCGCGTGACCACCTGCGGCAGCCGCTCGGCGCCGAGGACGGAGGCCCCGTACTGCGCGGTGACCGCCGAGGTCGGGTAGCCGTTGTAGAGCTTCCCGCCGTAGGACACGTGGCAGAGGGCGTCCATGTGGGTCCCCGCGCAGGTGGACATGAACACCACGTCGTCGGTGCCCTCCCAGATCCCCGGGGCGAACTTGTCCCGCTCGTTGAGGGAGGTGACGGTGAGGATCGGGTTGTAGCGGCGGGCGGGCTGGCCCACCTGGATGCCGTCGGCCTTCAGGTCCACCGCCAGGCCGATCCGCCGGCCGGAACGCACCGAGTCGACCCCGCGGCGCGTCGCCTCGGGCGTGAGGAGGTTGCCGCAGCCGAGCTGGTCGTCATCGCCCCAGCGGCCCCAGTTGGAGACCCGCTGCTCCATCTCCACCAGGTCGGCGGGAAGCGACACGACGCCCTCAGCCGTTCAGGGTGAGCACGCCGCGGGCCAGCTTGCCCTCGTGCAGCTCGCCCAGCGCCGTGTCGAACGCCTCGATCGGGTACGTGGCGGTCACCAACTCGTCGAGCTTGAGCCGACCGGCCCGGTAGAGGTCGATCATGAGCGGGATGTCGTGGGCCGGCCGGGCGGAGCCGTAGCGGCAGCCCATGAGCGACTTGTCGTTGTACATGGTGTTGACCACGAAGCTGGCCTCGGTGCCCATCTTCGGCACGCCGAGCATCACGACCGAGCCGCCGAAGTCGAGCAGGTCGGTGGAGGTGCGGATGAGCTGCGTGGAGCCCACGCACTCGAACACCCAGTCCACGCCGAACGGGCTGATCTCCTTCACCGCCTCGACGAGGTCCACGTCGGGACCGGCGGTGATGAAGTGGGTCGCGCCGAACTGACGGGCCACCGCCTCCTTCGCCGGGTTGGTGTCGACGGCGATGATCGGCAGCCCGTCGCTGAGGGCGAGGCCCTGGATGACGTTGAGGCCGATGCCGCCGACGCCGATCACCACGGCCGACTCGCCGTGACTGACCCGGGCCCGGTTGAACACCGCGCCCACCCCGGTGAGCACCCCGCAGCCGATGAGGCACGCGCTGGTGAGCGGGACGTCGTCCGGGATCGCGATCGCCGAGGTGGCCTTGACCACGGTGGACTCCACGAACACCGACGTGTTCGCGAACTGGAAGGCCTTCTCGCCGCCGACGGTGAAGGTGCGGGAGAGCTTGCCGATGCTGGTCCGACAGAACGTGGGCTTGCCGCGCGAGCAGGCCGCGCACGTGCCGCAGTTGCCGAGGGTGGTCAGCACCACGTGGTCACCGACCTTCACGGAGGTGACGTCGTCGGCCACCGCCTCCACGACGCCCGCGCCCTCGTGGCCGAGCACGGCGGGGGTGGGGAACATGATCGTGCCGTCGAGCACCGACACGTCGGAGTGGCAGAGGCCGGCCGCGGCCAACCGCACCCGGACCTCACCGGCGCGGAGGTCGCGGACCTCCACGTCGTCACGCAGCGCGGCCTCGTTGCCGTCCCAGACGATTCCCTTCACAGCCAGTCCTTCCGTCGGGCCCTCGCAGGACCCTCGGGGAGCCCTGGTGGCAGGTCCCGACACTAGAACAGGCCGTTGGAACAGGTTCCAACGGGGCGGGTGGTGACGGTCAGCCCTTCAGCGCTGCCGTGCAGTCCTTGAGCTCGGACTCCACCCGGTCGTACTGCTGCTGCATCTTCTGCTCCTGGTCGGTGAGGTGGGTGTCGAGCTGGGCCTCCGCCGCCGAACCGACCTGCGCATCCATGTAGGCCCCGAAGTCGACGAACCAGTTGTCGACCTGGGCGATGTAGTCGCCGGCGTCGGTGGCCGCGGTCACGCAGACGTCCTTCGCCGTCGAGGCGGCCTTGGCCGAGGCGACGTCCTTCTTCGCGGAGGCCAGGTCCTTCTTCGCCGAGGTCAGATCCTTCTGGAGCGCTGCCTTGTCGTCCTGCAGCGACATCCGCTGGGGCGTCCCGGCCGCATAGCCGATGCCGCCGCCCACGAGCAGGGCACCGACCACGGCAACGGCCACCGGCCAGCGACGGCGCGACCGGGCGGGCGGGGCCGCCGGACCCGGAGGCAACAGCGGTACGCCGGTGGGCGGTGCGGTTTGCGGTGCGGCGGGTGGGGCCGCCGGGGGGACCGGAGTGGTCCCGGAGGTGGGGGTGAGGTCGGTCATGACGTCCCTCCTTGATCCGGGTGCGCCGACCCCGGTCGGGGACCGGGGTCCGTGCACCGCTTTCGGATGTAGTTTCCTCCGCAAACAGGCTGGGCGAAAGGCCCGCGGCCGATCAACGACAGGACTCCACCCGCACCAGGTCGTCGCGCCGCGCGACCGTTCGGCCCGGGCCCGCGGCGGCCCAGCGCTGCAGGGTCGCGATCGCGCCATCGGCGCCGACGGCGGCCGGACGCACGTCGAGGCGCAGGCACTGGCCTCCACCAGGCGTGGCCCAACGCACCCACCAGTCGCCCCGCCACACGGCCGCCGCCGAGCGGGCCGCTGCGGGTTCCACCGCGCTGTTCAGCATCCCCAGGAGGCCGAGTTCACCCAGCACGCCGGCGGCGAGCACGGGGCCGTCCGCGGCCGGCGCCGGCACGGGGGCGAGCCCTCCGGGCGCCGGCGGGCCGTGGAGCACCTCTGCGGTGGCGAGGTCCGCGCGTCGCTGGACGCCGTCGAGAGCGCTCCGGCCGCCACGCCGAACGACGCGGGCCACGAACGCGTCGCCCAGCGAGTAGAGGTCCTCCAGCCCCTCCCACATCTCGGGGGGTACGCCGGACAGGTCGATCCCGCGGTCGGTCCCGACCTCCCCGGCCCGCGCCGCGGCCCGTTCGCGCACGTCCATCCCGGCGAGGTAGGCCTCCAGCACCCGATCCGCACTCCCCTCCGCCGTGGCGGCGAGCGCCACGCGGGCGTCCTCGTCGACCGGTTCCACGCCCTCGGCCCACTGGTCGTCGAGGGCGTGGGTGAGTTCGTGGGCCGCCACCGCCCGGGCGAACGGCGAGGCCGGGTCGCCCCCCACCACCAACTCACGGGTGGCGGGGTCGTAGAAGCCGAGCACGTCCGCGAGTTCACCGGCCCGCGACGCGGCGACGAAGTCGGTACCCGGCGGGAGCTCGCCGGTGAGCACCAGCAGGTCGCCCGCCGCCGCCACCTCCGCACGGTCCCGTTCGATCGTGGCGTCGAGGCGCTCCAGGAACTGCGGCTCGGGCAGCACCCGGGCCGTGACCGGACGCCGGAACCTCAGCCCACGCAGTTCCTCCACCCGGGCCGCAACGCCCTCGAGCGCGGCGTCGGCGACGGGATCGCCGCTGTCCACCACCCGGTCGGTGAGCGCCGCCACGGTGGAGGTCGTCGTGGTCGACGAGGACGCCCGCCCCGCCGTGGGCCCGCCCTCGCCGCAGGCCGTGACGGTGGCGGCCAGGCACCAGAGCACCGCGACCGCCGCGGCGCCCACCACGGCGCGTGCCGACGCCGGGCGTGCCGACACCGGCCGGGTGCGGTTCCTTCCCACAGCATCCCTTTCTCCCCGCAACAATTCTATCCGTCGGGCGGGTCCGGCACGACGGGCCGGACCGCCGAGAGCGGCCCGCCGCGAAAAGTGTCAGACGGGCCGGGCCGGGGGCTCTGGACGGGTGAGGGCGGCAACGGGCCGCCCACCACAGGAGGCCACGATGACCACCCGCTCCACCCACTCCACCAGCACCACCCATCCCACCCGCTCGATCCACTCCCACCACGGCCCCGACCCCGTCCCGGACCTGGTGGACCTCTCGCACCGGCGCACCCACTCCCCGGCTCGCACCGCCACCGGGAGCCGGGCCGCCATGGCCGCCCTCGTCGCCTCGCTCCTGCTGGCCACGGCGGTGGCCGCCGTGGCGGGCGCCACGCCGGCCTCCGCCCGCATCCCCATCCCACCGACACCCACGATCCCCGGCCCGTCGGAGTGGGTCATCGACCCCACCACCCCGACGCTGCCGCCCAGGATCGTCGTGCCGGACTGGAGCGACGTCACCATCCCCGAGATCCCCCCGGTGGTGGGCGACGACACCCCGGCCGACGGTGCGGGGTACGACGACGGCGAGGGCGACAGCGGCGAGGTGCCCCTCGCCCCGGGCGTGGACCCGACCCCTCTCGGCGACCGGCCGCTCGCGAACGACGTGCCGGAGGACCAGCCCGGCGACGTGCCGGTGACCACCAGCACCAGCACGACCACGACCGTCGCCCCCGCCGACACCCCGGTGAGCACCACCACCGCACCGGTCACGGCCCCGACGACCACCGTCGTCGCCGAGGTCGCCTCCGCCCGGACCGACCGTCCGGCCACGGCCCCGGGACGCACCGGGGTGCTCGCCTTCACCGGCGGCAACGCGTGGCTGCTCGCCCTGGGCGCCGCGGCGCTCCTCGCCGGCGGCGGGCTCCTTCTGGTGACCACGCTCCGCCGCCGCAACCCGTCGGGCCCGGCCACCGAGGCCCCGAACGCCTGACGACTCCCCACCGTCTCACTCACTGCCTCATCCACCTACCCACCCCTACCCGCACCACCCACCGACACCCCTACCCGCACCACCCACCGACACCCCTACCCGCACCACCCACCCGGTGGCCGCCGGAACCACCCGCCCCGGTGGATCCGGCGGTCACCGCCGATTGACTGGAAGGGCCTCCGGGCCCGCCCGGGCCGATGGGACCCAACGTGGACACGCTGACCGACGACGCCGAACTGGTGCTGCAGGTACGTGGCGGCGACACCGCCGCCATGGCCGACCTGTACGACCGCCACGCCGACCACGTGTTCACCCTGTGCGCCCACCTGCTCGGCGACCGCGAGGAGGCGGCGGACGTGACCTCGGACGTGTTCCTCACCGCGCTGCAGCGCATGGACCAGCTGCGCGACCCCTCCCGGCTCCGGCCGTGGCTGCTCGCCATCGCCCGGCGCCTGGTCTACCGGCGCACCCGCAACCGGCGCCGCGTGACCTCGCTCGACCGGATGACCGAGGGCGCCGGGGCCGCGACCCTCGACCTGCGCGACGGCGCCGCCACCGGGGCCGCGGGTGGACCGGGCGACGCGCACGGCGACCCCGAGGCCCATCTCGACCGGGTGGACGCGACCGCCCTGGCCGACCTGCTCCAGGACGCGTCGAGCGGTCTCGACGAACGCGACCGCACGGTCCTGGAGCTCCACCTCGTGCAGGGTCTCGAGGGAGCCGACATCGCCGCAGCCCTCGGCGTGACCGAGGCGAACGGCTACCAGCTGGTGCACCGCATGCGGGAACGACTCGGGCGCTCGGTGTCGGCCCTGCTCGTGGCCCGCTCGGCCCGGCACCTCTGCGACGGCCTCGACGAGGTGGCCGACCGGTGGGACGGCCGCTGGGACGTGTTGTGGCGCAAGCGGTTCGCCCGTCACGTGGACCGCTGCGAGACGTGCGGCCGGATCGGCCGCCGGGTCCCGAAGGCCGTGCTCTCGGGCGCCGCGATGTCGGTGGCCGCCCAGTCCGCGGTGCTCGCCGCGCCGATCTCGGCACGGACCCGGTTCCTCGAGGCCACCGCCCAGGGCGGTGCGGCGACCGCCGGCGACCGGGGGCGGGGCCGGTGGCGCTCCGACGGCTTCCCGCCCGGGCCGCGGCGCCGTCTGCGGCACAGCACCGGCGCCACGGTGGCCGTGCTCGTGGTCATGGCGGTGCTCGTCCTCGGAGCCGGCGGCCTCGGTGACGGCACGCGCACGGTCCTCGCCGGCGGGCACCGGATCGCGACCGACTCCGCCGCGACCGGTGCCGGCCGGGCGGCGACCGACCGCGACGCGCCCGCCGATCGGGCGACCGAGGACGCGGTCGACCGTGCGACGGGGGACGGCACGACCGGCGACGGGGAGGTCGGCTCCTCCGGCGACGGTGCTCCCCGGTCCGCTGACACGGGTGGCGTGACGGCGTCGACCGTCACCACGGTGCCCACCGGCCCGGTGGCTCCGGCCGTCCCGCCCGCCGGATCGACAGCGGGACCCGCGGCGGTGACCACCGTCCCGGTGCCGAAACCCCCGCCCCAGCCCCCGCCCCCGCCGGCCTCCAGCACAACCGTCCCGGCCGACACGGTGGGCCCGAAGGTGACACTGACCGGCCCCGCGTGCGTGGTGTGGCCCGGCGTGGCCAAGTTCACGGCCACGGCGGTCGACCCGGGCGGGATCGCCAAGGTCGTGCTCACGTGGACCGGCGCCACCTCGGGCGGCACGCCCATGGCGGGCGCCGGCACGGGCGCCTATGGCGCAGCGGTCCCGATGGACAAGCCCGTGACCAACATCGTCGCGACCGCCACCGCGTACGACATGGCGGGCAACGCCGGTCGATCCGCGAAGGTCTCGGTCACCGGCGGCTTCCTCTGCTGAGGCCCGGCGGGCTCAGCTGGGCCAGATCAGCGCCTGGGTCTCGGAGTAGGCGTGCAGGCCGTAGCTGCCGCCGTCGCGACCCACGCCGGACTGCTTGAACCCGCCGAAGGGCGCCTCGTGGTTCCGCTGCAGCGTGTTGATGCCCACCACGCCGGAGCGGAGCTGGCGACCCACGTTCCAGGCCCGGGCGGTGTCGCGGCTGAACACGTAGGAGTAGAGGCCGAAGTCGCTGTCGTTCGCGATCGCGACCGCCTCGTCCTCCTCGTCGAAGGGGACCACCACCACGACCGGGCCGAAGATCTCCTCGCGCACGGGCGTCATGGTGTTGTCGCAGCCGATGAGCAGGGTCGGCTCCACGTAGAACCCGGTGTCGAAGCCGTCGGGCCGGCCGCCGCCGACCGCGGCCTCGGCGCCCTCGGCCAGACCGGCCGCGATGTAGCCCTCGATCCGGCCCCGGTGGACGTCGGTGATGACCGGACCCACCACGGTGTCCTTCTCGGTGGGCGGGCCCACCTTCATGAACGCCGCGGCACCCTTCAGGCCCTCGACCAGCTGGTCGTGCACGGAGCGGTGCACGATCACGCGGGTCGGCGCCGTGCAGATCTGGCCGGAGTGGAAGCCCCACACCGAGGCGATGCCACCGATGGCGGCCTTCAGGTCCGCGTCGTCGAACACGATGCAGGCGCCCTTGCCGCCGAGTTCGAGGAGCAGCCGCTTCATCTGGCCACCGGCCACCTCGCCGATGCGACGACCCACCGCGGTGGAGCCGGTGAAGGAGATCATGTCGGTGGCCGCATGCGCCACGATCGCCTCGGAGGCCGGGATCCCGGTGCCGCCCACCACGTTCACCACGCCGGGCGGGAAGCCCGCCTCGTTCAGCAGCTCGACCATGCGAATCACCGCGAGCGGGTCCTGCGGGGCCGGCTTCACCACCACGGTGTTGCCCATGGCCAGCGCGGGGCCGATCTTCCCGCTCATGTTCACCATCGGGAAGTTGTACGAGGTGATGCAGCTCACCACGCCCACGGGCACCCGGTTCGCCGCGGCGTTGATCACGCCGCCCGGCGCGAGCACGGTCGACGGCATCACCGCCGGGGGCAGCGGGTCGAGCGTGGCCTCGAGCGCGCCCTTGGCGTAGCGCCGCAGCCGGGCCGCCGACTGGGGCACCTGGATGGTCTTGGTGGTGCGGTAGGTGGCGCCGGTCTCGGCCTGCACCAGGGGAACCAGCTCGTCGGCCGCGGCGTCGATCAGGTCGGCCGCCCGGTCGAGCAGCTCCGCGCGCTCCTCCGGCGTGGTGCGCGACCAGGCCGGGAGGGCGTCGGCCGCGGCCTGCACGGCCGCCTCGGCCTGGGCCACCGACGCCTCGGGGGCCTCGGCGACCACTTCCTCGGTGGCGGGGTTGACGATCGCGTAGCGACCCTCGGGCTCGACGGTGTCGCCGCCGATGATCAGCGAGTAGGTGCGGTCCGGCATGGGTCGGGACGCTAACGAAGAACCTGACGCCCCGTCAGGTCCACCGCCGGGAGCGTCAGGGCTCGAGGTAGTCGAGGCCGAGGAGCCGGATGGCGTTGCCCCGCACCAGCTTCCGCTGCACGTCGGCCGGCAGGTTGCCCATCTGCTTGAGGGCCACCTCCTTGGAGTGCGGCCAGGTGGAGTCGGAGTGCGGGTAGTCCGTCTCGAAGCAGACGTTGTCCACGCCCACGGCCTCGATGTTGGCCAGGCCGTAGTTGTCGTCGAAGAAGCAGCCGTAGATCTGGCGGAAGTAGTAGGTGCTCGGCGGCTCGGGCACCTTGTCGCCGATGCCACCCCAGCCCCGGTTCTCCTCCCAGACCTTGTCGGCCCGCTCGATGATGTAGGGGATCCAGCCGATCTGGCCCTCCGAGTAGGAGAGCTTCAGCTCGGGGAACCGGTGGAGCACGCCGGAGAAGAGGAAGTCGGTCATCGACGCCATCGCGTTGTTGAACGTGAGCGTGGAGCCCACGGCCGCGGGCGCGTCGGCCGAGGTGGACGGCATCTTCGAGCTGGAGCCGATGTGCATGTTGACCACCGTGCCGGTCTCCGCGCAGGCCCGGAACAGCGGGTCCCAGTGGCCATTCGCGTCGTGCACCGACGGGAGGCCCAGGTACGGGGGGATCTCCGAGAACGTGATCGCCCGGCCGCCGCGCTCGGCGTTGCGGCGCACCTCGGCGGCCGCGAGCTCCGGGTCCCACAGCTGGACGATCGCGAGCGGGATGAGGCGACCGTCGGAGCCGGCGCACCACTCGTCGAACTGCCAGTCGTTGTAGGCCTTCACGCAGAGATCCGCGAGCTCCTTGTCCT
>JBMOJH010000035.1:0-31016 GCA_049316905.1 Microthrixaceae bacterium
CGGCCCCGCTCCGTGACGGCGCGACGCCGCGCGTCGAGGTCGTCGCCGGCGCGGTTGGCGAGCCACGCCCGGCTGTGGCGCAGCTCGATCTCGAGCGCCTCACCGGCGGTCACCAGCGAGCCCTCGGTGTAGGTGGCCATCAGCTGGCGCACCGCGGCCCGGTCGTTACCGGCGATGTCGGTCGCGAGCTTGCGGGCGAAGGGCAGCAGCCGGTCGTGCGCCACCACGTGGTTGACCAGGCCCCACGCGAGCGCCGTGGTCGCGTCGAGGAAGTTGCCGGTGGCCGACAGCTCACGGGCCCGGCGCACGCCCACAGCCTGGGGCAGCAGGACCGACAGCCCCCAGCCCGGCATGATCCCGACCCGGGCGTGGGTGTCGGCGAAGCGGGCGTGCTCCGAGGCCACGAGGAAGTCGCACGCGAGCGCGAGCTCGAAGCCGCCGGTGACCGCCACGCCGTTGATCGCCCCGATCACCGGCTTGGTCATCGTGGGGATCGGGCGGCGGAGGTCGGCCGAGTCGTCGAAGCCGCCGCGGAGCGACTCGGGGGAGGCGGCGAGCTCCTTGAGATCGAGCCCGGCGCAGAACGCGGGGTCGGCACCGGTGAGGACGACCGCGGCCACGGCCCCGTCGCCGTCGAGTTCCCGCAGGACGCGGTACAGCTCGCCCCGTAGTTCGGCGTTCAGCGCGTTCCGTGCCTCGGGTCGGTGCAGCGTCACCACCGCGTACCCGTCGTCGGACCGCTCCACCAGCACCACGGGATCGCTCATGACTCGTCCTCCTTCTCGAGCGGTGGCAGGAACTCGAAGTTCAGGTCGCCCAACCGGACCAGTGTGGAGGAGATCCACCCGCCCATGGCGCTGAAGTGGGTGTCGAGCGCCGAGCCGTCGGCCAGCGTGGCCTCGTCGAGCTCGTAGCTGCCCTCGTAGGAGATCTCGATCGCGTGCTCGGTCTCGGTCAGGTCCTCGTTGGACACCGCCTCCACCGTGGGCCCGGACCGGTGCAGCCGCTCACCACCGATCGCGGGGCTCTCCGGCGGCAGCGCGTCGAGCACGGTCCGCGGGTCGGGCGGCGAGACGAGCCGCTGGATGCGGAGGACCACCTCGATGTCGATGCGCGGCAGCTCGGGGAGTTCCTCCTCGATGTACCAGGAGCGGTACGCGGCCTGGGACCAGGTCGGCCACTCGAGGGTCAGGTCCGCGCGCACCCGTGGCGGGAGGCCCTCCCCGGGGAGGCCGTAGGAGGTCTCCCAGGTGAGGTCGCCGAGCAGCACGTCGGACTGGAAGCGCTCCTCGAAGGCCTGTCGCTCGAGCAGCGCCTGCTCGAGGGCGTCGCGGAGGGCACCGATGGCGTCGGTGAAGACGTGGTCGAGCACGCCTCAGACCGAGGCGAGGGACTCGGCGTCCACCGCGAAGAGGTCGCCGGCACCCGCTGTGACCGCACCGACCAGGCCGGCGGCGCGGGGGAGGTGCTGCTCGGCGTAGTAGCGGGCCTCGGTGACCTTCGCCGTCAGGTACGCGGTGTCGGAGGACCCGGCGTCGAGCTCGCCCTTCGCGGCGAGGGCGAGGCGGGCGAGCAGCCAGCCGCCGGTCACGATCCCGAACATGGCGAGGTACGGGGTGGCACCCGCGAGCGCCTGCTTGGGGTCGGCCAGCCCATTGGTCATGAGCCAGTTCGTGGCCTCCTCCAGCGCGTCCACCGACGCGGCGAGCTCGGTTCGCACCGAGGCGAACTCCTCACCCGCCGCGGCGAGCTCGGCGTCGAGCGCACGGATGCGGGCGAAGTGGTCACCCACCACGCCGCCCATGCGCATCGGCAGCTTGCGGCCGACGAGGTCCATCGCCTGGATGCCGTTGGTGCCCTCGTAGATCGGGGCGATGCGCATGTCACGGAAGTGCTGGGCCACGCCGGTCTCCTCCACGTAGCCCATCCCGCCGAACACCTGCAGCGCGGTGGAGGTGACCTCCATGCCCACGTCGGTGCACCACGCCTTCGTGACCGGGGTGAGCAGCTCGGCGATCTCGCGCCACTGCTCGGCCTCGTCGCCCTCGAGGGCCCGGGAGAAGTCGATCGCCACCGCGTTGTAGACGATGAGCGAGCGCATCGCCTCGATGTGGGAGCGCATGAAGAGGAGCATCCGCCGCACGTCGGGGTGGGCGATGATCAGCGCCGGCTCCTTCGAGTCGCCGCCCACCTCGCGGCCCTGGCGCCGCTCCTGGGCGTACACGAGGGCCTTCTGGTAGGCGGCGTCGCCGAGGGCCACGCCCTGGATGCCCACGGCGATGCGCGCCGAGTTCATCATCGTGAACATGGCGCGCAGGCCCTGGTTCTCCTCGCCGACGAGGTAGCCGATCGCCCCGCCGTCGTCGCCGTAGCTCATGACGCAGGTGGGGGAGGCGTGGATGCCCATCTTGTGCTCGATCGACACGCACTTCACGTCGTTGCGGCGATCGATCGAACCGTCCTCCTCCACGAGGAACTTGGGCACGATGAACAGCGAGATCCCCTTGGTGCCGGCCGGGGCGTCGGGGGTCCGGGCCAGGACGAGGTGCACGATGTTGTCGGTCATGTCGTGCTCGCCGAACGAGATGTAGATCTTCGTGCCGGTGACCAGATAGGTGCCGTCGCCCTGCGGCACGGCCTTCGTGGTGCAGAGGCCCACGTCGGAACCGGCCTGCGGCTCGGTGAGGTTCATGGTGCCGGTCCACTCACCGGTCACGAGCTTCCGGAGGTACACCTCCTTCTGCTCCTCCGAGCCCCACTCCTGGAGGCACTCGATCGCACCGGTGGTGAGGCCGGGGGCCATGGTCAGCGCGCCGTTGGCCGCCGTCTCGAACTCCGCGGCCACGGAGAAGACCGACTCGGGGAACCCTGCGCCGCCGTACTCCACCTCGGCGTTGAGGCCCTGCCAGCCGGCCTCCACGAACTTGGCGTACGCGGCCCTCAGCGGCTCGGGCACGGACACCCCCTCGGGGCTCCACCTCAGGCCCTCGCGGTCGCCGATGGCATTGGTGGGGCCGAACACCTCCTGCATGAAGCGGCCCTGCTCCTCGAGCACCGACGCGACCGTCTCGTAGTCGGCGTGGGCGTAGCGCTCCGTCTTCGACAGCTCCTCGAGCTGACCGATGTGGCGGAGGGTGAACAGGGCATCCTTGACGGGTGCGCGGTAGTCGGCCATGTCCGGAGGTTACCGGCGGGTAACCCGGACGGTCACCCCGGGGACCGGGCTCCGGCCCATTCTCCTGAGCGATCGTGCCCCTCAGGGGTACCGGGGCTCAGGAGAACGTGGAGTGGTGCGGCGACATCACGGCGATCGGGAGCGAGATGCCGGCCTCCCGCGTGCGGAGCGTGGCGATCCGGCGGCCGGCCTGCACCGCCGGGCGCGGCGCGCCGAGCAGGTCGCCGAGCACGGCCGCCGTGGCGTCGAGGTCCGGAGCCACCAGCGACAGGCCCCAGATCCATGCGCCGGCGGTGCCGCGTGTGCCGCCGGGACCGGCGCCGCCGGGGGGCGGCGACACCACCTCGAGGATGACGTCACCGGCCCACAGGAACGACTGGGTGGCGCCGCCGCCGAGCTCCCGGGTGCGCCGCAGCTCGAGCCCGGCGGCCTCGAGCGCGCCCACCGTGCGGGTCGCGTCGTCGGTGGCCACCACCACGTGGTCGATCGCGGTGATGCCGTTCGGGTGCGCCCCGACCGGCCCGGTCGTCGCGGGTGGCACCTCGAAGCCGTCGGGCACCGCGATGCCGTCCACCGCCGCGGCGACGCCGTCGAGCGCCCACCCCGTCACGCCCCGCCCGGTGCCACCGAGGAGCAGTGTGGTGGCGCCGAGGCGGACACGGCCCTCCCCGTCGACGGCGAACCCCGCGGTGCGCCAGGCGCCCGGGTCGTCGGCGACCGCGAGGGCGCGCAGCTGACGGGGTCGGTCGGTCACGGCCGGACGGTACCGCCGTGACGCGGAGCGCCGCGCTCAGGTGTCGCGCTCAGGTGTCGCGGGCGGTGGCGTAGGCCGCGAGCGTGCGCTCCCGTGCCGCCGCGTGGTCCACGAGCGGGTGCGGGTAGGTGTCGCCGAGCACCACGCCGGCCGTGGCGAGCTCGAGCGGGCCCTCCTCCCAGGGCGCGTGCACGGCCCGGCGGTCGAGCGGGGCCAGCTCCGGGACCCATCGGCGGATGTAGTCGCCGTCGGGGTCGAACTTCCGGCTCTGGGCCACCGGGTTGAAGATGCGGAAGTAGGGCGCCGCGTCGGGCCCGGTGCCCGCCACCCACTGCCAGTTGCCCACGTTCTGGCTCGGCTCGTAGTCCACCAGCAGGCGGCGGAAGTGGGCCTCGCCGAGGCGCCAGTCGACCAGCAGGTCCTTCACCAGGAAGCTCGCGGTGATCATCCGCACCCGGTTGTGCATCCACCCGGTCGCCGCGAGCTGTCGCATCCCGGCGTCCACGATGGGGTACCCGGTGCGGCCCTCGGCCCACGCGGCGAGGCCGGCGGGGTCGTCGCGCCACGCGACGCGGTCCATCTCGGGTTTGAGGGCGTGGCGTGCGAGCCGGGGCTCCTCCCACAGGAGGTGGGCGTACCAGTCGCGCCAGGCCAGCTGGCGGACGAACGCGGCGCGGCCCTCGGTTCCCGTGCCCACCACCTCGGCGACCCGGCGGGGCGAGAGCGTGCCCCACCGCAGGTCGGCCGAGAGGTGCGACGTTCCGTCGTCGGCGGCCGGGAGGTCGCGGCGGCCGGGGTAGTCGTCGACGCGCTCGAGCCAGTCGGCCAGACGGGCCGCGGCGGCATCGGCGCCCGGTTCCATCACCGGCATGGCCCCGGGCCGGGGGAGCGGTTCGGCGGCGGCACCCGGCAGGTGGTCGGGGTCCACGAGCGGGGCGTCGACCTCCTCCGGCCAGGGTTCGGACGTCGTGGCGGCCCAGACCTTGTGGAACGGGGTGAACACCCGGTGGGCGCGGCCGCTCGACGGGGAGATCACCGCGCCGGGGGCCTGCACGAGGTTGCCCCAGTGCGTGCCGACGTGGCGGCCGTCCGCCCGCAGGGCATCGATCACCACACGGTCGCGCCGGCGTGCGTACGGGCCCACGTCGAGGCCGAGCTCCACCCCGTCGGCGTCGACCGCCGCGGCGACCGACGGCACCACCTCGGCGGGGTTGCCGTGACGGATGAGCAGCCCCCCGCCCCGGGCGCGGAGGTCCGCGTCGAGCGCGGCGAGGTGGCCGAGGTGCAGGTCGGCCCGGAACGGCCCGGCCCCGCGGAGCGCGACCGGGTCCAGCACGTGCAGGGCCAGGACCGGCGCGCCGCTACGCGTGGCGGCGGCCCAGGCGGGCTGGTCCTCGAGTCGCAGGTCGCGACGGAACCACACGATCCGGGGACGGGAACGATCGGGGGTGGGCATGCCCGTCGGCCAACACCGGGATGAGCCCGGCCCATCCCGGCCGTGGCGGGCGGTGGGCCGTCAGGGGGGTGGATGCGGCCGCCCGGTGGGCGGCCCGCCCGCCACGGGGGCGGGCACGTCGATCAGGAGTTGCGCCCCGCGTTGGGCTTGCGCCCGTGGTTCGCCTTCTTGCGACGCGCGTTGTTCTTCTTCTTCTGGGTGCGCTTCGACATAGGGCTACGACGCTACCGGACGGCGATGCCCCGGCTCCAGCCGGGTCCGGACAGGGGCGACGCGCCGGCCGCGGGGCTCAGGCGGTCGGGTGCGCGGCGGCCCACGCCAGCAGCTCGTCCGCGGTCCAGGTGTTGACGATGCGGGCCGGGTCGATGCCGTGCTCCACCGCGAGGTCACAGCCCCACGGCTGCCACTCCAGCTGCCCCGGGGCGTGCGCATCGGTGTCGATCGAGACGTGACAGCCCCACTCCAGGGCCAGGTCCAGCAGTTCACCGGGCGGGTCGCGCCGCTCCGGCCGGCAGTTGATCTCCACCGCGGTGTCGAACCGGGCGCACGCGGCGAACACCACCTCGGCGTCGAAGTGCGACGGCGGCCGGCCCCGGCCCGTGATCTTGCGGCCCGTGCAGTGCCCGAGCACGTCGACGTTCGGGTCCGCGACGGCCATGACCATGCGCCGGGTCATCTCGCGTGCGTCCATGGACAGCTTCGAGTGCACGGAGGCCACCACCACGTCGAGGCGGGTGAGCATCTCCGACGACAGGTCGAGCCGGCCGTCCTCCAGGATGTCCACCTCCATCCCGGTGAGGATCCGGAACGGGGCCAGCTCCTCGTTCAGCATGGCGATCTCGTCGAGTTGGCGGGCGAGGCGCTCCTCGTCGAGCCCGTGGGCGACGGTCAGCCGGGCCGAGTGGTCGGTGACCGCGAGGTACTCGTGGCCGAGGTCGCTCGCGGTGCGGGCCATCACCGCCACCTCCTCCGCGCCGTCGGACCAGCGGGTGTGGCTGTGCAGGTCGCCCCGGAGTGCCGCCCGTACCGGTGCGCCGTCGCCCACCTCGATCCGGGTGTCGGCCTCGAGCCGTTCCAGGTAGGCCGACGGCGTACCGCGCACGGCGTCCGTGATCACCGAGCCGGTCGAGGGGCCGATGCCGTCGAGGTCGGTCAGGGTGCCGGTGCGGACCCGCCGGTCGAGCTCGGTGTCGCCGAGCTCCGCCACGATCTCGCGGGCCCGGGTGAAGGCCCGCACCTTGCCCGACGGCGCGAGGTCCCGGTCCAGGTAGTAGGTGGCGCGGCGCAGGGCGTCGTCCGCCCGACGGGTCGCGGTCTGGTCGTCGGCCGCCATCGGCCGCACCCTACCCACGGGACCCGGCGGGGTGGTCAGGCCGGGCCGTACAGCAGGAGCCAGACGCCGCGGGCCAGGACGTCGGCCAGTTCGTCGTCGCCGTCGGGCGACTCCAGCAGCACCGACATGCTGACGGTGCGTTCGATCGACCAGCCGACCATCGCCGCGGTCGCCCGGGCCCCGGCCGGGTCGCGGCCGTGCTCGACGGCGAGCTCGCGCACCCGCGCCTCGCACAGGTCGATGAAGCGCTCCACGCGGGTCACCCACCAGCGGGCCATGACCGGGTCGTAGGTGGTGGCCGCCCCGACCGCCCGCAGCAGCGGCTGGTGCTCCCGGTAGTGGGCGATGATGCGCCGGCACACGTCGCGCAGCTCGGCCCGGCCACCGGCGTGGTCGCCGGTGACCCAGCGCTCGCCCTCGCCGAGCATGTCGGCGGTGGAGGCCTCGGCGAGGCGCACCAGCAGCTCCGACTTGTCCGCGAAGTGGACGTAGAAGGTGGAGCGGGCCACGCCGGCGGCGTCGGCCACCTCCTGCACGCTGAGCTCCACGAACGAGCGCCCGTCGTCGAGCAGCTGCTCGACCGCGCGCAGCACCCGCTGCTCCACCGCCTCCCGGCGGGTGGCGCCGCCCGGGGGGCGCCGGGTCACCGACGGCACGGGTCCGCTCCCGTCCCGCTCACTTCATCCGGTAGCGGACGGGCAGGTGCTTCACGCCGCTCACGAATGTGGACGCCGTGTACTCGGTGTCGCCCGCGGGCTCGATCTCGGCGACGGCGTCGAACAGCTTCGGCAGGAAGGTGCGCACCTCCCGGCGGGCGAACTGCGAGCCGAGGCAGTAGTGCACGCCCACGCCGAACGAGATCAGGTCGCCGGCGTCGGGGCGGGTGATGTCGAACTCGTCGGCCCGCTCGAACACGCTCTCGTCGCGGTTGGCCGCCGGGTAGGACAGGAGGACGCGCTCGCCCTCGGCGATCGGCTGCCCCCCGACCTCGGTGTCGCGCTGTGCGTACCGGAGGAAGCTGCGCACGGGCGAGGCCCAGCGGATCGACTCGAGCGCCGCGTTGTCGGCGAGCGACGGGTCCTCGCGCAGGGCCTGCACCTGGTCGGGCCGGCGGATCAGCTCGTTGACGCCACCGGAGAGCGCGTAGCTCGTGGTGTCGTGCCCCGCCGTGGCGACGATGATGTAGTACCAGAGCGAGGCGTGGCGCTCGAGGGGGCAGCCGTCCACCTGGCCGTTCGCGATGACGCTGGCGAGGTCGTCGGTGGGGTTGGCCTGGCGGTCGGCGGTCAGGTGGGCGAAGTAGTCGTCGAAGCGCCCGATGGTGCTGGTGAGGTACTCGAACGGGTCGCTGAACGCGCCGAGGTCGAGGTACTCGGGGTCCGCGGCGCCGAAGATGCCCTGGGTCAGCTCGAGCATGAGGCGCTCGTCCGACGGCGGCACGCCGAAGATGCTCATGATCACGCGCAACGTGTAGGGCACCGCGATGTCCTGGGCGAAGTCGCACTCACCGCCGAGGTCGGCGAGCTTCTGCACGTATTCATCCGCAATGGCGTCGATGTCGTCCTGGCGGGTGCGCACCGCCGCCGGCTTGAACCAGTCGTTGGTGACGTGTCGGTAGTCGTTGTGCTCCTTGCCGTCCATGTGGATGAGCGTCTTCGGGTTGATGCCCATGCCCTGGAGCATCTCGAGCTGGCCGTCCGGCATCAGCACCGAGTGCTGGGTGTTGAAGAACACGTCGCTGCGGCGCGAGACGTCGAACACGTCCGCGTGGCGGGTCAGGACGTACAGGGGGGACAGCCCCACGCCCTCGACGCGGAGGATCGGCTCGGTGCGGCGGAGCTCCGTGGCCTGCTCGTGCCAGGCGTCCATGTCGGTCCACGCCTGCGGGTCGCAGAAGATCCGGCCGCGCTCGTCGCTCAGCTCCACCTGCATGTGTCCACCTCCGTCGGGATTCCGGACATCATGTCCGACGACCTGTCCGGTGTCGAGGCACTCCGGGCGGGGCAGCGGCGGGGCAGCGGCGGGGCAGCGGCGGGGCAGTGGCGGGGCAGTGGCGGTGCGGGGGTGGGGAGGAGGCCGGTGGGGTCCGGGCCGGTACTGTCGGGCCCACCGCGACGGCCGGACGGCCGGTCACGCGGCCCGACCCGAGCACAGGAGCAGCGTGGAACGCTTCGGCTTCGTGGGCCTGCCCAACGCCGGCAAGTCCTCCCTCTACAACGCACTCGCCGGCGGCGGGGCCCTCGCCGCCCCGTACGCCTTCGCGACCGTGGACCCGAACGTGGGCGTGGCCAAGGTGCCCGACCCGCGCCTCGACGCCCTCGCCGCCATGAGCAACAGCCGCAGCGTGGTGCCCGCGGCGGTGCAGTTCGTCGACATCGCCGGCCTCGTGGAGGGTGCCGCGCAGGGCGAGGGCCTCGGCAACCGGTTCCTGGCCCACATCCGCGAGGTCGAGGCGATCGTGTTCGTGCTGCGGGCCTTCGAGGACACCGACGTGCCCGGCTCCGCCGACCCGGTCGAGCAGCTCGCCACCCTGGAGGTGGAGCTGGTCTACGCGGACCTCGAGTCGCTCGAGAAGCAGGCCGACAAGAAGCGCAAGGCGGCCCGGGCCGACAGCTCGCTCGCGGACGAGGTCGCCGCGATGGACGCGGCGATCGAGGTGCTGCAGGCGGGCACCCCGCTCTACCGCAGCGGCATCACCCCGGAGCAGCGTGAGCTGCTGCGGCCGTTCTTCCTGCTCACGGCGAAGCCGGCGATGGTGCTGGTGAACCTCGACGAGGAGCAGCTCGAGGACCCCGAGCCGGTGCTCGCGCCGGTCCGCACCGCGTTCGGGGGCGACCCCGGCCTGGTGCTCGGCCTGTGCATCCAGCTCGAGGCCGAGGCCGCGCTGCTCGACGAGGAGTCGCGGGCGGAGATGCTCGAGGCGCTCGGGCTCGGCGAGGGCGCGCTGCCCGCGTTCCTGCACACCGCCTACCGGTTGCTCGGGCTCCGGACCTTCCTCACCACGGGGGAGAAGGAGTCGCGGGCGTGGACCTTCCGGGCGGGCTCGCGGGCCCCGCAGGCCGCCGGGGTGATCCACACGGACTTCGAGCGCGGTTTCATCCGCGCCGAGGTCATCTCGTGCGACGAGCTGCTCGAGATCGGCTCCTGGTCGAAAGCCCGTGAGGCCGGGAAGCTGCGGGTGGAGGGCAAGGACTACGAGGTCGTCGACGGCGACGTGGTCGAGTTCCGGTTCAACGTGTGAGCGGGTGAACGGCCGTGCCGTGGCTGGTGCATGACGGGGAGGTGCTGGCCAGCCTGGAGACCGCCGCGGGCCGGCGCGCCCGTCGTCGTGGCCTCCTCGGCCGCGACCAGCCGGACGGCGTGCTGCGCCTCCGGGCCCGGTCGGTGCACACCTTCGGGATGCGGTTCCCCATCGACGTGGCGTTCTGCGTGCCGCGCCGGGACGGGTCGCTCGAGGTGGCGCGGGTGGTCACGCTGCGGCCCGGCCGCGTGACCTGGCCGCGGTGGCGGGCCCGGGTGGCGCTCGAGGCCGAGGCGGGGGCGTTCCGCTCGTGGGGCGTGTGCCGCGGCGACCGGTTGGACGTGCGATGAGCACGGGGGTGATCGCGCGATGAGCGGCCGCGTCGTGGTGGTGGGCACCCCCATCGGGAACCTCGGTGACCTCACGCCGCGCGCGGCCGAGGCGCTCGCCGCGGCCGATGTGGTGGCGTGCGAGGACACGCGTCGTACCGGCCGGCTGCTCGCGCACGTGGGCGTGCACGCCCCGGAACTGCTCCGTCTCGACGACCACACCGAGGCCGACCTGGCCGAGGGCCTGGTGCGCCGCGCGTCGGGGGGCCAGGTCGTCGCCGTGGTCTCCGACGCGGGCCTGCCCGGCCTGAGCGACCCGGGGGGCCGGGTGGTGGCCGCCGCGGCCGCGGCCGGGGTGGTGGTGGAGGTGGTGCCCGGCCCGTTCGCCGGGGCCGTGGCCGCGGTGGCCAGCGCGCTCCTCGACCCGTCGGGCCGGTTCGTGTTCGAGGGGTTCCTCCCGAGGAAGGGCGAGGCCCGGGCGGCGCGCGTCGAGGAGGTGGCCCGCGAGCGCCGGGCGGTGGTGCTCTACGAGGCGCCGCACCGGCTCGCTCGGACGCTGGAGGACCTCGCGGCGGTCGCCGGAGCGGACCGGGCGGTCGCGTTGTGCCGCGAGCTCACGAAGCTGCACGAGGAGGTGTGGCGCGGCTCGCTGGGCGACGCGGTGGCCCACGTGGAGGAGCGGGCACCGCGGGGCGAGTACGTGGTGGTGCTCGCCCCGGCGCCGGCGGCACCCGGGCCCACCGATGACGACGTGGTCGCCGCGCTCGTCCGCGCGGTGGGGGAGGGTGCGACGCGACGCGACGCCGCGGCGCGGGTGGCCGAGGAACTCGGCGTGGCGCCGAACCGGGTCAAGCGCCTGGCGCAGGACCTCTGAGCGCCCGGCCCGCGGCGTCGGCCGACACGTCCCGCACGGAGCGACCGGTGGCCGCGGCCACGCGGGCGGCGTCGTCGAACTCGGCCTTGGCGCCGTGCGGGCCCACCTTCACGCGGACCTCGTGGCCGTCGACGGTCACCACCTCGGTGCGGCGTGGCAGCTCGTGCTTGGTCACGTCCCACTGGCGCAGCCCGAGCGTGCCGGTCTCGGCGGTGAGCAGGTTCCGGACGGTCGCGGCCACGTCGGGCCGGCAGAGCACGCGCACGGTGTGCGCGGCCCGGCCCTTCTTCATCGTGACGGGGACCACCCAGGCGTCGTCGGCCCCGGCCGAGAGCAGGCGGTCGACCACGTGGGCCAGCACCTCGGCGGTGACGTCGTCGACGTTGGTCTCGACCATCACCGCGCCGCGGGTCACCGTCGCCGCGGGGTTCGGGGGCAGGTCGGTCGCGGTCGGGGCAGCCGTCGTGGCGGTGCGGGTGAGCACGGCGGTCACGACGTTCGGGTGGGTGGGGGGATCCCAGCGGCCCGCGCCGCGGGCGCTGGCCGCCACCACGCCCGCCGGAAGGTGCCCCCAGGCGTCGGCCATCGTCACCAGGAGGGCCACGCCGGTGGGGGTGGCGGTCTCGCGGTCCACCTCGACCGGCACGGTCGGGTGCCCGGCGAGCAGCTCGAGCACCGCCGGCGCGGGCACGGGCACCGCGCCGTGGGCCATGGCCGCCGTCCCGGTGCCGAGTCCGATCGGGGCCACCACCACGCGGGGGCCGCCGAGCAGGTGCCACGCCGCCCAGGTGCCGACCACATCGACGATCGCGTCCACTGCGCCGACCTCGTGGAAGTGGACGTCGTCGATCGCCACCCCGTGGACCCGCGCCTCGGCCTCGGCCAGCGCCCGGAAGGTGCGGCGGGCCCCGTCGGTGACCGGTCCCGGGAGGCCGGCGCCGGCGAGCAGGGCGTCGATGCGGGACCAGGGCCGGTGGTGGTCGTGGTCGGGTGCGTGGACCTCCACGGCGGTGGCGGTCAGGCCCCGCCGCGTGGTGTCGCCGACCTCGAGGCGCCAGCCCGGCACGTCGAGGTGCCCCAACAGTCGCTCCGCCTCCGCGAGCGGCGCGCCCAGTCCCAGGAGCGCGCCCAGCAGCATGTCGCCGGCCACGCCGTGCACCGGGTTCAGCCAGAGGGTGTCGGGCGGGGAACCGGACGCGTCCGCAACCGCGCTCACGGGCGTCCGCCGAGGATCCGCAGCGCGGCGCAGGCCGCGCCGTACCCGTTGTCGATGCCCACGGCGGTCACCCCGGGCGCGCACGACGCGAGCACCGACAGCAGCGCGGTGATCCCCTCGAAGCTCGTGCCGTAGCCGGTGGAGGTGGGCACCGCGATCACCGGCTGGTGGACCAGTCCGGCGAGCACGGTGGGCAGCGACGCCTCCATGCCGGCCACGGCGACGATCACCCCGGCCCCGGCCAGGCCGTCGACCTCGCCGAGCAGGCGGTGCAGGCCGGCCACCCCCACGTCGGTCACCGCTCGCGTGCGTACGCCGTGGGCGGCGAGGGTGGCGCGGCACTCCTCCACCACGGGCAGGTCGGACGTGCCGCCGCAGACCACGGCCACCTCCCGGCGGGGGAGCTCCGGGTCGTGGCGCCAGGTCAGGGTGGTGCCGCGTTCGGCCTGCGGACCGAGGGGACGGAGGGCGACCCGGTGCGGTTCGTCGGCCCGGGTGACGATGACCGGACCGTCGGCCGACGCCAGGTGGTGGGCCACGATCTCCGCGCACTGCTCCGGCGACTTGCCGGCGGCGTACACGGCCTCCGGCAGTCCGGTGCGTCGGGGGCGATCGAGGTCGGGACGGGTGTGGCCGAGGCCGGCCGCCCGTTCATCCACCGGTCGCCCCTCCGGCCGCGGCGAGCGCCTCGGCGACGAGGTTCCCGCTGCGCAACCCGCGCGGGTCGAGTTCGACCTCGTCGAAGCCCGCGGCGCGGACCACGGCCTCCAGCCGCTCGGCGCGGGCCGTGGCGTCGTCCAGTTGATCGGCGCCCACCTCCACCCGGGCCCGGCGACCGAGGTGCCGGACCCGCACGTCGCGCAGGCCGATCCCCCGCAGTGCGCTCTCCGCACGGTCCACCGCGCCCAGCAGCTCGACCGTCACGGGCGTGCCGTGCGGGATCCGCGACGCCAGGCACGGCATGGCCGGCCGGTCCCACACCGGGAGGGCCGCGGCGCGGGCCGCGGCCCGCACGTCGGCCTTGGTGAGGCCCGCCTCGACGAGCGGGAAGCGCGCGCCGCGGGCCCGGGCCACCTCCTGGCCCGGGCGGTGCTCGCCGAGGTCGTCGACGTTGACCCCGAGCGCGACCGTGGCCGCCCGCCCGCGGGCCAGGGGCTCGAGCGCGTCCATCAGCGCGTCCTTGCAGCGCGCGCATCGGTCGAGGTCGTTGCGCACGTAGTCCGGCCGTGAGAGCTCGTCGGTGTCGACGGCGCGCCACGGCAGCCCCCACGCCGCGGCCAGGTCGCGGCAGTGGTCGAGCTCACCGGTCGCCAGTGAGGCGGAGCGTGCGGTCACCGCCAGCACCGCGCCGACGCCCAGGGTGTCCAGCGCGGTGTGCGCGAGCAGCGCGGAGTCCACGCCGCCCGAGAAGGCGACGACCACAGGGCCCGTCGCCGCCAGTGCCTCGCGGAGCCCGACGATCCGCCCGTCGGGTGCGGCGGCGGACTCGGTCCCGAGGGGGGTGGTGGCGGCCACGGCGGGATCGTACCGGGCCGGGGTGCGGGTCGCCCCCGGCCCCCGCCTACGGTGGCGGCCGTGCCGGCGAACACCACCACCGACCCGTCCCACCCGTCCGACGACGCCGGGGCCGAACCGCTCCACGACGTCGTCGGGATCGGCAACGCCCTCGTGGACGTCATCACCCAGGCCCCCGACTCGCTGGTGGAGGAGCTCGGCCTGCCCAAGGGCGGGATGTCCCTCATCGACGAGGAGCGTGCGCTCGAGCTGTACGACCGGATCGGCCCCGCGATCGAGGTGTCCGGTGGCTCGGCGGCCAACACGATCGTGGGGGTCGCGTCGCTCGGCGGCTCGGCCCGCTACATCGGCCGGGTGCGCGACGACCAGCTCGGGCGGGTCTTCGCCCACGACCTCCGCGCCACCGGGGTGGCGTACGACGTGGCGCCCGCGGCGGACGGTCCGGCCACCGGGTGCTGCCTCGTGCTCGTCACCCCCGACGCGCAGCGCACGATGAACACCTACCTGGGTGCCTCGGTCCACCTCCGCGCCGGGGATCTGGACCCGGCCACCGTCACCTCCGGCAAGGTGCTGTACCTCGAGGGCTACCTCTTCGATCCGCCGGAGGCGCAGGAGGCCTTCCGCACGGCGGCCCGCCTCGCGCACGACGCCGGCCGGACGGTCAGCCTCACGCTGTCGGACTCGTTCTGCGTGGAGCGGCACCGGGAGGCGTTCCTCGACCTCGTCGAGCACCACGTGGACCTGGTCTTCGCGAACGAGGACGAGATCTGTGCCCTCTACCGCACCGAGGACTTCGACACCGCGGTCCGGGCGGTCCGCGGTCATGGCGCGATGGCCGCCCTGACGAGGTCCGCCGCCGGCTCGGTGGTGGTGACCGACGACGGTCTCGTGGAGGTGCCCGCCGCGCCCGTCGAGCACGTGGTGGACACCACCGGTGCCGGCGACCTCTACGCCGCGGGCTTCCTGTACGGCCACAGCCGGGGGCTCGCCCCCGCGACCTGCGCCGAGCTCGGCGCGGTGGCCGCCGCCGAGGTCATCTCGCACCTCGGGGCCCGGCCGGAGGCCGACCTGGCGGCGCTGGCCGCACCGGTGCTGGGGCGCTGAACCGCCCGCTCGTCGGGGCGATGGTCGGGGTGGTCGGGGCGCTGGTCGGACTCGCCGTCGGGGCAGTGGTGGCCGTCGTGGCCCGGAGGTCCACGACCCGGGGCGTGTGCGGCCACAGCTGCGGACGCCGCCGGGCGGCCACGTCCTCCACCCAGCCCACGGCGAGGGCGGCCACCGGCAGCAGTACCAGGCACCAGGCCACGTTGCCCACGACCGTGCCGCCGCCGGGCAGCGGGGCGGCCACCGCGAAGTAGAGGACCGCGCCGTGCCAGAGGTACACGGTGAGGGAACGACGGCTGAACCACCGCACGACCGCGGAGGTGCGGTGCCCGGCGAGGGCCGGTTCGATGCGTGGCTGCAACCCGAGGGCCAGGCTCAGCCAGAACGCACCGAGCAGGACGACGCCGATGGCGGCCACGGGCGGCAGGCCGTCGTGCAGCCCGACGAAGAGCGCGAGGCCCAGCGGGCCGCAGACCAGCGCGGTGGTGCGCCAGTGCCGGTCCAACCAGCTGTCGAGGGACCCGTCGGCGTGGTGGTAGCCGACCACCCAGCACGCTCCGTAGAAGATGGCGATCGTGAGGGCCGGGGCCACCGGCGCCGTGACGACGCCGAGCGCCACGATGATCGCCCACAGCACGGCGGGGTGCGATCGCTGGGCCCGTCGCAGGCCGGGCCCGAGGGCCGACAGCACCAGGTGCATCTGCAGGTACCAGAGCGCGAACCAGGTGAGGTGCACGACCGTGCCCGCTCCGGGCCCGGCCACGCCGTCGGTGGACAGGACCGGGAACAGAAGGCCGACCCACTGCGCCGGGCTGATCTCGCCGAGCAGCCCGAGGGTGCCCCAGAGGACGACCATCGCGACGAGGTACACCCAGTAGGGCAGCAGGATCCGGCGGTACCGGTCGCGGGCCACCGACAGCCCGCTCCGGCGCTCCAACGAGCGGGCGAAGAGCGTGCCGGCGATGAAGAACATGAGGGGCATGGCGGTGAAGGCCGTGAGCCACCACCACCCGGTGGCGTGGTAGAGCACCACGCGGACGAGGGCCACGGCCCGGAGCGCGTCGAGGTACACGCTGCGTTCGCGTCGGACCCCGCTGCCCCCGGTCACCCAGTCCCCTTGTGAGAAACGGGCGTTCCCTCCGGTGCCAGCCCTGCACCCGCCCGCGCCGGAACCCTAGGGAGCCGCCGGTGTGGCGCGCAACGAGTGAACGCCCCTTTGTTCCGAACGACGTTCTGGTTTCGGGTGTCGGGGCGGGGCCGGGGGCCGCCCTCGGCCCCGCCCCGGCGGATCGCCGGGGCGCTCCCGTGGCGCCGTTACGGTGGCGGCGATGGCCGAGGACCCTTCCCCGTCGCTGCTCGCGGCCCCGTCGCCGCTCGCGGGCTGGTCCCGCGCCGATCTGGCCGCTCGCATCGACCACACGGTGCTGCAGCCGGAGGCCGACCAGGGCCGGATCGAGGTGGCCGTGGCGGTGGCGGTGTCGAACGGCTGCGCCTCGGTGTGCGTGCAGCCCACCTGGGTGCAGTACGCCGTGGAGATGGTCGGCGGGCGCATCCCGGTGTGCTCGGTGGTCGGGTTCCCGCACGGCACGTCCCTCACCCGGACGAAGGCCGACGAGGCGGCGGCCGTGGTCGCGCTCGGAGCCGAGGAGGTCGACATGGTGGCCGACCTCGCGGCGCTCGCGGACGACGACCTCGGCTCCGTCGCGGCGGACGTGGCGGACGTGCGCGCCGCGGTGCCGTCCACCGTGCTGAAGGTGATCCTGGAGACGGCGCTCTGGACCCCGGCGCTGGTGCGGGCCGCGGCCGAGGCCGCGCTCGCGGGCGGGGCGGACTACGTGAAGACCTCGACCGGGTTCCACCCCGCGGGCGGCGCCACGGTCGAGGCGGTGTCGGCCCTGCGCGAGGGCGTCGGCGGGCGGGCCCGGGTGAAGGCCTCGGGCGGGATCCGCACGCTGGCCGGGGCCCGGGCGATGCTCGACGCGGGAGCGGACCGGCTCGGGATGTCCGCGACCGAGGCCGTGCTCGCCGAGGTCACGGGGCGCTGACTCACGGGGCGCTGACTCACGGAGCGCTGAGCAGCGTCACCAGCACCTCCGCGAGGTCCCCGGCGGCGCCGGCACCCGCGGCGAGCACCGCCTCGTGGTCGATGTGGTCCGTGAGGCCCGCGGCCGGGTTGGTCACCAGCGACACGGCGGCCACCTCGGCACCCAGGTGGTGCGCCGCGATCGCCTCCAGCGCCGTCGACATCCCCACCAGGTCGGCTCCGAGCGTGCGCAGCGCCCGGATCTCCGCGGGGGTCTCGAACGACGGGCCCACCAGCGCGGCGTAGACCCCTTCCGCGAGATCCGCTCGCTCGGCCCGGGCCGCGGCCCGCAGCCGCGAGCGGTAGAGGTCGCCCATGTCGGCGAAGCGACCCCCGGTGGGCGGTTCCGGCCCGACGAGCGGGTTGTGGCCCGTGAGGTTCAGGTGGTCGGCCACCAGCACCGGGGTCCCCACCGGCCAGTCGGGGCGGATCGAGCCCGCGGCGTTCGTGAGGACGACCCGGCCGCAACCGGTGAGGACCGCGGCGCGCACGCCGTGCACCACGGTTCCGGCGTCGTGGCCCTCGTAGAGGTGCGACCGTCCGCACAGCGCCAGGACCCGCACGCCCCCGATCTCGACCGATCGGACGGAACCCGCGTGGCCCGCGACCGTCGGCACCGCGCAGCCCGGTAGGTCGGCCATCGCGACCTCGCCCCGGGGTTCGCCCAGCGTGTCGAGCGCCGAGGCCCAGCCGGAGCCCACCACGAGGGCGGCGTCGTGGGGCCCGAGCTCGTCGAGGAGGTGGCGCGCCGCGGCCCCGGCGAGGTCCCACACGGTCGGTTCCTCGGGCGGCGGTGACACCGGGGGAGTCTCGCACCGGGCGCTGTCGGGCGTGGGGGAGCTCCCGGTACCCTTGGCGGCCCGGGCCCGCAACGGCGTCGCCCGGGGGGCGGGGGACCGACCGGACGTGCAGACCATCGAACGACCCACCGAGGCGGGCGGCACCCCTCCGTCGCGCCGCCGTGCGTTCCGCGCGGGCGCCGGTGTGGTGGTCGCGCTCCTGGCCCTGCCGCTGCTGCTCCTGCTCGTCATGAGCAAGTGGGGCGTCCTGATCGCCGTCCTGCTCGGCTTCGTCGTCGGCATGTGGATCTTCGTGGTCCGCCGGGGCTACCTGTTCCTCGAGGTCGTCGCCTTCCTCATCCACTTCGACGGCCTCGGTGCCGGCCCCATCCGGATGGGCCGCCTGGTCGCGGCCGCCGCGTTCGCGGTCCTCGCGTACAAGCTCGTCGTCGAGAAGTGGCGGCCCCCGGCGATCCCCACGCGGCACTGGGTCCCGATCCTGCTGATCACGATCTGGGCCGTCGCCACCGGCGCATGGTCCAACAAGGCCTCGGCCTGGTTCTTCTCGATGGGCCTGCTCGGCCTCGCGCTGGCCTACTTCGGCGTGTCGGGCATGCTCACCGACAGCCACGAGAAGATCCGCAAGTTCCTGCGGGCGTTCTGGTGGGGCGGACTGTGGGGTTCGGCCGCGGGCGTGCTGGCCCTCTTCCTCGGAACCCGTTCGGTCGGCTTCGGCGGCGACCCGAACTACTTCGGCCTCCTGCAGGCCTCGCTGATCCCGCTGACCGTCTACTACCGGCGTCACGCCCGCAACCGGCAGGAGAAGATCCTCTACACGTTCGCCCTGCTCTTCGTGCTGGCCGGCGCGGCCGGTGCCGGCAGCCGTTCGGGTCTCATCGGCGGCGCCATCGCGATCGTCGGCACGATGGTCACCCGTCCGGGGCTGTCCCGCGGTGGTCGGGCGAAGGTGGCGGTGGGCGCGGTCGCCCTGGCCGGCGTGGCCTTCGCCATCGGCTTCGTGGCCAACCCGGCGAACCTGCAGCGCGGCTTCAGCGACCGCGGCGCCGGCCGCCTCGACTTCTGGAACGTGGCCACGGACCTCATCGCCGAACGGCCGCTCCAGGGTCAGGGGTTCGGCCAGCTGATGTACGAGATCCCGCCCAACCTCCCCAACACCCCGGGGGTGGAGGTGATCCAGGACGACCGGGAGAACGTGTCGTCGCACAACACGTGGCTGGACGTCCTCGGCGACCTCGGGATCGTGGGTCTGGTGCTCTGGGTGTCGATCTTCGCGGTCACGTTCTGGGGGTTCCTGCGACCACGATGGCCCCAGACACGGGAGATCTCCGTCACCCTCACGGTGATGATGCTCCCGGTCATGTCGAGCTCGATGTTCCAGCCGCTGCTGAACAACAAGCTCGCCTGGAGCCTGATCGGGTTGTCGGCCGCGCTCCAGGTGCCGTCGTGGCAGGCGCGGTGGCGCGGCTACCGGGCGGCCGGTTCCTCCGAGCTCGTCCCCGTCGGGGCCATGGACACTTCGCCGGCGGCGGTGGTGGGCCCCGCCGCGTCCGGTGCCGCCGCCTCGTGGGCCGACGACGCCCGGGCGGCCGGGGGGAGCCCCCCCGCCGACGGCTGGTCGGCCCACGACGACCCCGCGCTCGCCCGGTGGGACATCCGGGTCTCGCAACGGTTCCGGGTCGCGCTGCTCGTCGGCCCGTTGATCGGCATGGTCGTCGGCGCGGCGATCGCCTCCGCGATCCCGACCCGCTACACGGCCACGGCGGGCGTGATCGTGCCCGGTCTGGAGACCAATGCCGGCAGCGACCGGATCGCGGTGCCGATGAACGAGGTGCAGGGGGTCCACACCCTCGCCATCTCGGGTGCGTACGCCGCCGAGTTGCAGCGGCTGTCGAGCCTCGACCTGACCGTGCCGGAGATCCGCGAGCGGGTCTCGGTGCTGCGGCCCACGTTCGCGAACTACATGGAGATCTCCTACACCGACACCGACCGCGCCCGGGCGGAGGCCGCGCTCCCGTACGTGGTGCGGGCGCTCGACGACGTGGTGGTCTCGGACCGCGACGCGGGCCTCGCCGGCACCGCGGACGAGCTCCGGCCCGTCAACCCGGGCGAGTCGCGCTTCTACACGGGCCCGCTCTACCTGCGGGTGTCGCAGGACGCGGTGCTCGAGACCCAGCAGCCCCGGCGCGTGTGGATGATCTTCATCGGCGCGATCGTCGGGTTCCTGGTGGCCGTGGCCTTCGTCCTGTTCCAGCAGCGCAAGCCCCGGGTGAACAACGACGACGACTTCCGTGTGCACCTCGGACTGCCGGTGTGGACCCACGTCGGCCGGGCCGGCCGGCGCTACGCGGGGACGTTCGACCAGTACGCGCAGGTCATGACGATGGTGGAGGACTCCGGTCCGCTCGACGCCGTGTCGAACCGCGTCGTGATCGCCACGCCGCGACCCGACCGCGGCGCGCGCGGACTCGCGATGGGCGTGGCCGCGGCGCTCGCCGCCGAGGGCCGTCGGGTGGTGCTCGTGGACGCGCAGCTCGACCATCCCCTGCTGTCGCGGCGTCTCGGAGCGCGTCGGTCCCGCGGCCTGGCCGAGGTGGCCGCCGGCGAGGCGACCATGGGATCGGTGGTGCGGCGGGTCGGTCGCTGGCGTCTGCCGACCTCGGTGCGCCGCACGCTCGGTGACGGCGGGGACCTGTTCCGCTTCGTGCCCGCGGGCCGGTCCGGCCGGGGCGCCACGCCGGTGGTCCACCCGCAGTTCCTCGACACGTTCGACGACGACGTCACCCTCGTGGTCCTCGCCCCGTCCCTCCTGGGTACCGTGCCCGGCGGCCCGGTGCTCGCCTGGGCCGATGCCGTGGCCCTCGCGCTGGTCGAGGGCCGCACCGTCACGTTCGACGCGGAGGACGCCGCCCTGCGGGTGCGGACCTTCACGGCGGCCCCCTCCGGCGTGGTCCTGCTCGACGTCTAGTCGCCGGTCGGGCGGCGGTACGGTGACCGCCCGTGCCCGACTGGATCGACAACCACTGCCACCTCGACGAGGAGGACGACGTCGCCGGGCTCGTGGCCGAGGCCCGCTCCGGCGGGGTGGTGGGTCTGATCAGCGTGGGGACCGACCTCGAGCGGTCGCGTGCCGCGGTGGCCGTGGCCCGGCGGTACCCCGGGGTCTGGGCCACCGCCGGGATCCACCCGCACGATGCAGCAGGCGGGTGCCGCGGCCTGCACGAGCTCGTCACCGACGGGCTCGCGGACGGGACGGTCGTGGCGATCGGCGAGTGCGGGTTCGACTTCCACTACGACCACTCGCCCCGTGACCGGCAGGCGGCGGTCTTCGCCGAGCAGGTCGCGCTGGCCCACGAGACGCACCTGCCGCTGGTCATCCACACCCGCGAGGCCTGGGAGGAGACCTTCGACCTCCTGGACCGCGAGGGGATCCCGCCGCGCACCGTGTTCCACTGCTTCACCGGCGGCCCGGACGAGGCCGCGGCGTGCCTGGCCCGCGGGGCGCTGCTCTCGTTCTCCGGCATCGTCACGTTCCCGTCCGCGCCGGAGCTCCGCGCCGCCGCGGCGGCCGCTCCGCTGGACCGCGTGATGGTCGAGACGGATTCCCCGTACCTCGCCCCGGTGCCGCACCGCGGGCGGCGCAACCGGCCGGTCCACGTGGCCCGCGTGGGCGAGGAGGTCGCCTCGCTCATGGGCCGTCCGGTCGACGACGTCGCGGCGGCCACCACGGCCACCGCCCGGGCCTTCTACGGGCTCGACGAGCCGGCGACGTGAACCAGCTCATCAGCGCGGTCGAGGGGATGGTGGCCGCGCTGCGCGACCTGCCCGTCCGCATCCAGGTGGCCCTCGGCGCGACGGTCGTGGCCGTCCTCGTTCTCCTCGTGGGCGGGATCGCGAACGGTGGCGGCGGCGGTTCGACCACCACGACCAGCCCCGCGTCGAGCACCGCCGCGACCGGGCCGACCCAGGCGCCGTCCTCGATCCAGCTGCGCCCGGACTGGTACCGGAAGGGCAACAGCCGGTACTCGCAGCGGGGTCCGACCCCGACCGTGTCGTCGCTCCCGTCGAGCTCCACCTCGAGCACCACGAGCACGCCCGGGGCGGGTTCCTCGGGGTCGTCGGGCTCGGGCGCCTCGACGGGCGGTGGCACGAGCGGCGGCGGCTCGAACGGTGGCTCGACGAACGGTGGGACCGGGTCGGTGCCCACCACGCGCGCGAACCCGGGGGGCTGAGGTGCTCGGGGCGGCGGAGGTGCGCGAACTGCTCGACCGCGCCGGGTTGTCGGCGAAGCGGTCGCTCGGGCAGAACTTCGTTGCCGACCCCAACACCGTCCGGCGCATCGCCCGGCTCGCCGGCGTGGTCCCGGGGGTCCGCGTGGTCGAGGTCGGGCCCGGGCTGGGCAGCCTGACGCTGGCCCTCCTCGACGCCGGGGCGGAAGAGGTGGTGGCGGTCGAGAAGGACCACGCCCTGGCCTCCCTCCTGCCGCACGTGCTGGCGGCGCACGATCCCGAGCGGGCCGGTCGGGTCCGCCTGGTCGAGGCCGACGCCCTCGGGGTGTCGTGGACCGACCTCCTGGGTCCCGGCCCATGGGTGCTCGTGGCCAACCTGCCGTACAACGTGGCGGTGCCGGTGCTCCTGCGCGTCCTGGCCACCGCCCCCGAGGTCGACCACCTGGTCGTCATGGTGCAGAAGGAGGTGGCCGACCGGCTCGTGGCCACCCCCGGGGGCCGGGCCATCGGGGTGCCCACCGTGAAGGTGGCCTGGTACGGCACGGCCCGGACCGTCGCGGTGGTGGGACCCGAGGTCTTCGTGCCCCGCCCGCGGGTGGACTCCGCCGTGGTCGAGGTGCGGCGCCGGGAGCCGCCCCGGAGTGGCGACCCGGCCCCCGTGTTCGCCCTCGTCGAGCGTGCCTACCGCCAGCGTCGCAAGATGCTGCGGGCCACGTTGGGTGGCGTGGTGGACCCCGCGGCCTTCGCCGCGGCCGGGGTGGAGCCCACCGCCCGGCCGGAGGAACTCGGCGTGGACGACTGGGTCGCGCTGGCCGGGGCCGCCGGGGGCGGGTCGTAGCATGCCGGCGTGCCACTGCTGCGCGCCCCCGCCAAGCTGACCCTCTCGCTCCGCGTGACCGGGGTGCGCGACGACGGCTACCACCTGATCGACGCGGAGATGGTCAGCCTCGACCTGCACGACGAGCTCGAGCTCGATCCCGACGGCGCCGAGCTCGTGGCCGAGGCCGCCGACGGCACCCGGACCCCGCTCGCGGACGACGACCTGGTCCGCCGGGCCGTCGGGCTGCTGGACCGACCCGTGGGCGTGGTGCTGCGCAAGCGCATCCCGGCGGGAGCGGGCCTCGGCGGGGGCAGCTCCGACGCCGCGGCCGTCCTGCGCTGGGCCGGGATCGAGGACGTGCACGCCGCGGCGGCGTTGGGGGCGGACGTGCCGTTCTGCCTGCGGGGTGGCCGGGCCCGGGTCCGGGGCATCGGCGAGGAGCTCGAGGAGCTGCCCTTCGAGGCGAGGGTGCTGACGCTGCTGACCCCGCCGCTGCACTGCAGCACCCCGGTCGTGTACCGGACGTGGGACCGGATGGGTGGCCCCCGGGGGGACCACGGCAACGACCTGGAGCCGGCGGCGGTGGAGGCCTATCCCGAGCTCGCGACGTGGCGGGACGAACTGGCCGACGCGGCCGGGGTGCTCCCGCGGCTCGCGGGGAGCGGCGCCACGTGGTTCGTGGAGGGCGAGCTGCCGGGACCGGGCCGGGTGGTGGTACGTGCCACGCCGGCGACACCGGTCGGCTGACGGAACGGCCTCACCGGCGAGGGCAGGTGGGCCGCCGGACGAACTCCCTCAGGGACGCGTCACTTGCCGCGTGCGCGGCGCTGGTGGCGGGTCCGCCGCAGCAGCTTCTTGTGCTTCTTCTTGCGCATGCGCTTGCGGCGCTTCTTGATCAGGGAGCCCATGGCGTCCGACACCGTAGGTGAGGTGGAGCCGGCTTCCCAAATCCACCCCGAGTCCTTCCACATTTGCCCATCGGGTGACGGTTTCGGTGGGCGGTGCACCGCCGGTAGAGTCGGAAGGCCGGGCCGGTGGCCCGGCACGTTGGTGTCGTGGCGGGGGAACCGCGACGCCACACGGAATCGGGGGCGACCCCGGCAGCACAGCGCCCGGGCACGCCCGGGCCGGAGGAGAGCGACGGGCGAATGACCCCGATGCGAGCACCGTCCGACGTGGTCGGCTACACGGGAGAGCCGACGGCCGCGCCCGCCGAGCGTCGCCAGTCCCTCCGCCTCAGCCGCACCCAGGCGCTCATCGTGGTGGCCTGCGCCGTGCTCACCGCGGTGGTGGCCGCGGTCTTCGCCGGCCTGTCGCCGCCGGCATACCAGACGAGCCGTTCGGTGATCGTGCTCTCCGGTGCCAACCCGAACGACAACGACGTCCTGTCCCGGGCGCTCGAGAGCATCGTCACCTCCAAGGGTCTCGCCGCGGAGGTGAAGCGCCGCGGCAACCTGCCCGAGTCCATCGACGAGGTCGCCGGTGCCATCAGCACGCGTCGCTCGCCGGAGTCGCCGTACATGGACGTGGTGGTCTCGAGCCCGTCGAAGCAGAAGTCCGAGGCCATCTCGGCCCAGGTGATCCCCGCCCTGCGCGACGTGTTCGACGCGAACCAGCGCGAGATCCCGATCGACCAGCGCATCCCCGGGCCGATCTTCCAGGAGGTCTTCGCCCGCCCGCTGCAGCAGACCACCACCTTCCCGGTGTGGTTCGCCGCGCTGTTCGGCTTCCTCCTCGGCGGCCTGGTGCCCTACCTGTTCTTCCTGGCCCGCAACCTGCGAAAGCCGGTGGTCGCCTCCGCCCAGGACGTGACCGAGGCGATCGACCTGCCGATCCTCGTGAAGGTGCCGTCGCTGTCGGGCCGTGGCCGCAACCCGCAGGACGCGGTGGCCGGTGTGATCTCCGCGGTCGAACGGCTCAGCCTGAACGAGCCGATCCACCGTCTCGTGCTCGTGGGCGCGGACGACGGCGCCGACCGGGCGCAGCTGGCCCTGGCGCTCGCCTGCGTGATCGCCCGCAGCTTCGGTCAGCCGGTGGCACTCGTCGACGCGGACCTCGAGCAGGGCCGTTTGACCGATCTGGTGCACGCCGAGGACGTGGCCGGTCTCGCCGAGTGCCTCGCCGGTCAGCTCGATCCCGACAAGGCGCTGCTCACGCTGGGCGACGCCCAGATGCCGGCCAACCTCGACGGCCTCCGGGCGCCCGAGGGCATGGTGCGCTTCCTCGGTGCCGGTGTGGACCGCAGCCGCAACATCCTGCGCATGCGCTCCTCGTTCCACCGCGTGCTCGAGGGCATGGCCGGCCGGTACGTGGTGATCATCAACGGGCCCAAGGTGCCCGGCCCCGTGCCCACGTCGCAGCTGCTGTCCCTGGCCGACGCCACGCTGATGGTCGTCGCCGAGGGCCAGACCAGCCTGACCGACGCCCGGTCCGCGGGTGACACCCTGCGGTCGTTCAGCTCCGGGCCGGCCGGCGTGGTCGTCCTGCGCCGCTAGGCGTGGCCGAACCCCCCGGCCCGCCGGCAGCATCCGACCCGTCGGGCGACCGCCCGCCCGGTGACGACCCGGTCGACCTCACCTCCCTCGACGAGCAGGAGGGCGGCAACGACGGGCAGTCGCTCGGCACCACCGCCACGCGCGGGTTCCTCTGGGCCAACGTCGGCATCGTCACGCGGTACGTGACGGCGCTCGTGCTGGCCGCGGTGCTGGCCCGCGTCCTGAGTCCGGTGGAGTACGGCGTGATGGTCACGCTGATGCTCATCACCTTCTACTTCGACAACGCGCTCGACCTCGGCATGGGCGCGGCGCTGGTCTACGAGCAGGAGGAGGGCGTCACCGAGCGGGTCCAGGTGGCGTTCACCGCGAACGTCGGGCTCGGGCTGGTGCTCGCGGCGCTCGCGCTGCTGGGCGCGCCGCTCGTGGCGAACTACTTCCAGCAGGACGCCTACGTCACGGTGTTCCGCTGCCTGGCGGTGGTGGTCGTGCTCTCGTCGCTCACCACCGTGCCGTGGTCGCTCTTCATGCGGAACATGGACTTCCGTCGCCGCGCCGTGGTGGAGGTGGTGCGCGACCTGAGCCGCTTCGCGGTCACGCTCGGCCTGGCGCTCGCGGGGTTCGGGGCCTGGGCCGTGGTCTTCGGGCTCTTCACCGCCTACACCGTCGCCCTCGTCGGCACCTGGATCGCGCTGCGGTTCCGGCCCACGTTCCGCTGGGACCTCGGGGTGGTGAAGCAGCTCTTCTCGTACGCGTGGCGGGTTGCCGGCAACCGGGTGCTCGGCATCCTCGCCCTCAACGGCGACTACTTCGTGGTGGGCAACCGCCGCAACGACCAGTACGCCACCTACTACCAGGCGTTCCGCCTGCCGGAGTTCGTGCTCGGCGCCCAGCTGAACGGGCTGTCCGCGGTGCTCTTCCCGATGTACTCCCGGGTGCGCGCCGAGGGCGAGGGGTCGCTGCGCGATGCCATGTACAAGGCGCTCCGGGTGGTGGGCCTGTTCTCGATCCCGGTGGGCGTGGGGCTGGCCCTGGTGGCGCGTGACGCGTTCACCGTGTTCTACGGGACGCAGAACGAGGTGGGCATCCGCACCATGGAGGTCATCTCGCTCGCCGGCGCGGTCACCGGGATCGGCTTCGCCACCGGCGACCTCCTGATGGCGATCAACCGGCCCGGCGTGCTGCTGCGGCTGAACGCGGTGATGGTGCCGCTGATGCTGGTGATGATGTGGTTCGTGGCGCCCCGCGGCATCGTGTGGGTGGCCTGCATCCACCTCGGCATCCAGATCGTGTTCGTGGCGGTGCGCCAGCTGATCGCGGACCACCTGGTGGGGGCCAGCGGGTGGATCGCGCTGCGGTCGCTCGCGCCCGGTGTGGTGGTCGCGGCGGGCATCACCCTGTTCGCACTGCCGGTGCGCTGGTACACGACCGAGGGGTTCCTGTCGGGGCTCGCGATCACCGCCGCGGGCGTGCTCGGCGCGCTGGCGGCGCTCGCCGTGTTCCCCCCGGCCCGCCGTGAGGTCACGGGCCTGGTGGCCACCGTCAGGGGGCGGTGACCTCCCGGTCGCCCCGCCGCTCGTCGATCCGGGTCCGCAGCGTCCGCCACGCGGTCGCGGCCAGGACCGTCGGGCGGCCGAGTGCTCCCACCCCGAACCGGACCCGGACCAGTGGGCGGCGGCCCGTCGCCCAGTCGGCCTTGTAGGGCTCGTCGCCGCGGAGCAGGTCGTACTCGGAGGCACCCTCGGCCGCGGCCCGTGTGATCACCTCGGCCTTCACCACCGACCCGGCGCCCCGCAGGTCGTGGTCGGTCGAGCGGCCGGCCTGGTAGAAGCACCAACGCCCGCCCACCACGAGGTCCCACTCCGTGGCCGCCACCACGCCGTCGGGTCCCACCAGCTCCACGGCGCGCACGCCGCCGTCGGCCAGTCCGGCGGCGGCGGCGGTCGCGAAGGTACGCCACGCGCCGAGGAACCCGGAGTCGTCTCCCCATCGCCCGTCGTGCAGCCGGGCCAGGTCGGCGAGCGCCTCCTCGGCCCGGTCCGCGGTGACCTCGCGCAGCGTGCAGCCGGCCTTCTCCAGGCGCTTCCGGGAGCGGGAGACGGTGCTGCGCACCTTGCCCGGCCGGCCGGCCAGGTACGCCTCGGCGCCGTCGGACAGGTCCGCCCAGGGTGCGACCGACCGGTCGATCACCGATCGGGCGAGGCGGCCGGCGAGCCGTCCGTCCGCCGCGAGCCCGTCGAGGTCCACCACCCGGGACCCGGGCCCCCGCAGCCAGCCGACCACCCGGTCGGTGACGGCGTCCTCGTGGCCGGGTGCGGCCACCACGTCGAGGTGGTCGGGGGCCAGCTCGCCCTGCCCGAGCATCCGGACCCGCTCCACGCCGACCGGCCCCCGGCCCACCCGGTCGGCCTCGAACGCCGCACCCCCGACCAGTTCGCCGTCGACGGAGCAGAGCACGAGGCGCGGCCGGCCCGCGGCCGCGTTCTCCACCCACCAGGAGGCGAGGAACGGCGACGGCAGCCGCTGGGCGGCGACGAGCCGATCCCAGGCGTCCCGGTGCCCTCGCAGTGACTCCTCGACGTCGACCCGCATGCGTGCAGCAGTGTGGCCGACGTGTCGGCCCGGGGCGAACGACGGTCGTCGCGGGCGACCGGGGAGTGGGGCACATCCCTTCTGTGGTCGGCGGGTGCACAGGGCATGAGAACTGAGTTCCGTTCGGGCGAACGATGGGGGAACTTCCCACCCGCGGCCCTTGACGGTGGCTGGTGTCACACGTTTACTGGACCCCGAGGGAAGGCGCCGGGGCGGGGTACGGCTCCGGTGGGGTTATGAGGCGGAAATGACGACCGTGGGTCCGTGGCTGCGGGCCCAGCTGGGAGATGTGGGGCGAATGCTGAGGTATTCCGACACCGATCGGGTGGCCGCCGGGGGGTCGGCCACGCCCGGGGTGCGGCTGGTCAAGGCGACCGCTGAGCCCGTGGTGGACCTGCGCACCGAGGTTGCGGACCCGGTCGTGATCCGGCCGCCGGCCCGTGCGATCCCGCAGAACGACCGCCGGGCGGTCGGCCGCTACCTCCGCCTCACCGGCCACCTGCTCGACGCCGCGGCGCTCGGGCTCCCCTTCCTGGTCTTCAACTTCGTGCGCGAGGACGTCATCTCGCTGCGGGTCGTCTGCCTCTTCGTCGTGGTCGGCACCGTCCTGCTCTGGAACACCCACCGCCGTGGGCGTCTGCTCATCGGCCCCGGCGAGGGTCTCGTCGGCGTGGCCACCCGCGTGGCGGTCGCCCCGGTCGTCACCTTCTTCCTGCTGTCGCTCACCCGCCTCGGTGACCTGAGCAACGCCGAGCGGTTCGTGGACGTCATCGCGATCGTGCAGGTCGTGGTCGTGACCCTGCCGCTGGTCCTGCTCGGCCGGCTCGTCGCCTTCCGGCTCGGCGCCACGGCCCGTTCCCGCGGCTTCGACCTCGAGGACACGCTGATCGTGGGCTCCGGTCCCGTCGGTGTGGAGGTGGCCGAGGCGCTCAGCGAGAACCCGCAGTTCGGGCTCGTGCCCTGCGGGTTCGTCGACCGGTTCGACGACTCGGAGGGCCTGCCCGTGGTGGGCCGCCCCGAGCACCTGCCCGAGATCCTCGCCCGCACCGGTGTGCGGCACGTGGTGCTGGCCTTCGGCAGCGCCTCGGAGGAGGAGCTGGTCGGGATCATCCGCCGCTGCCACGACGCCGCGGTGCACTTCTACGCCGTGCCCCGCCTGTTCGAGCTCGGCATCTCCCACGACGACGTCGGCCACGAGGTGGACGGGCTGCCACTGGTGCCCGTCCGTCGCCCCGGCACCTCGGCCGCGATGTGGCCGGCCAAGCGGGCCTTCGACGTGGTGGCCTCGAGCCTGCTGCTGCTCCTCACGGCGCCGGTCTTCCTGGCGTGCGCCCTCGCGGTGAAGTGCACGAGCCGGGGGCCGATCTTCTTCCGCCAGGTCCGGGTGGGCATCGGCGGCCGTCCGTTCGAGATCCTGAAGTTCCGGACCATGAAGGTGAACGACGACTCGGCCACCCAGTGGTCCGTCGACGATGACGACCGGGTCACCCTCGCCGGCAAGTTCCTGCGTCCGTCCCACCTCGACGAGCTGCCGCAGCTGCTCAACGTCCTGCGCGGCGAGATGTCGCTGGTCGGCCCCCGTCCGGAGCGCCCGCACTTCGTGGAGCAGTTCGGCTCGGAGATCGACGGCTACCACGAGCGCCACCGGGTGCCCGTGGGCATCACCGGCTGGGCGCAGGTCAACGGCTACTGGGGCGACACCAGCATCGAGCGGCGGGTCCGGCTGGACAACCGCTACATCGAGAACTGGTCCCTGTGGCGTGACCTGGTGATCTTCTTCCGGACGATCCCGACGCTGCTCGGCCGTCGCCGCTGAGCGGACCCCGGGGCCGGTCCCGGTACCCTGCCGCCATGGCCCTCGACGTGGACCGCGGCGCCGCCGACTCCCTCCCGAACGGCGGCGCCCTCCCCGCAGACGACACCCGCCCTGCCGCACCGGCCGAACTTCCTGCTGACGGCGCGGTCGACGAGCTCGTCACGGTGGTGATCCCCGCCCGCAACGAGGTGGACGGGATCGAGGCGGTGCTGCGCAGCGTGCTCGACCAGACGTACCGCGAGCTGCAGGTGATCGTGGTCGACGGTGCGTCGACCGACGGCACCCCGGACGTGGTGCGGGCCGTGGCCGCGAGCGATCCCCGGGTGGAGCTCGTGACGAACCCCGACCGGGTGATCCCCGTGGCGCTCAACCTGGCGGTGGACCGGGCCCGCGGCCGCTACCTCGTTCGGGTCGACGCCCACGCCCGGATCCCGAACGACTACGTCGAGCGGGTGGTGGCCCACCTGGCGACGGACCGCTGGGGAGGGGTGGGTGGCCGCAAGAACGCCCGGGGCCGCACCGCCGCGGGGCGGGCGATCGCGGCGGTCATGGGCTCGAAGTTCGGGCAGGGGAACTCGGTGTACCACTACGGCACCGAACCGCAGCCGGTGGACCACGTTCCCTTCGGCGCCTACCCGCTCGACGTGGTGCGCGAGCTCGGCGGCTGGACCGAGGAGCAGCTCGTCAACGAGGACTACGAGTTCGACTACCGACTCCGTCGCAGCGGCCGCGAGCTGCTGTTCGACCCCGCGGTCGAGATCGACTGGGACTGCCGTCAGAGCGTGGGCGCGCTGTTCCGGCAGTACCGCCGCTACGGCGCCGGGAAGGTCCAGACGCTGGTGAGGCACCCGGAGTCGGCGGCGGTCCGCCACCTGGCGGCGCCGGGGATGGTGGCCGGCCTGGCGGCCGCGGTCGTGCTGCTCCCGTTCCGGCGCACGCGGTTGCTGGCCCTCGCCCTGGCCGCGCCGTACCTCGGGATCGTGCTGGCCGGCACGGCCACCACGGTCCGCTGCGTGGAGGGGACCGACGCGAAGGTGTGGGTGGCCCCGGCGTTCGTGGCCTTGCACGTGGGCTGGGGCCTCGGTTTCTGGGAGGAGTTGTGGGCCACGTGGCGGGCCGGCGGCGGCGCGCGACCCGGGCTGGCCGCCTCAGGCCGGTGACCGGCTGGCCGCCTCAGGCCGGTGACCGGC
>JBMOJH010000036.1:0-30803 GCA_049316905.1 Microthrixaceae bacterium
TGCGACCAGGTCGAACGGCGCGGTGAGCCCGTTGGTGAACGTGGTGGTCGGGTCGTGCCGGCGCCACGACGGCCGACGCCACGACCACAGCCCGACGAGTCCCTCGCCGCGCCGACCCACCACCCAGTGACCCGACCCGCTTCCGTCGGTGCTGTCGTCGATCTCGTCGTCGTCGATCTCGTCGAAACGCTCGGTGGGGAAGTAGGCGTGGGTGTACGGCCGGTACGAGAAGCCGGCCATGGGCCCCTCGTCGCCGGGGTCCGCGAAGGCCGGGGCGAAGAGGTGCACCGCCACGGGCCCGTGCTGCACCGCCCGGGGAAGGGTGGCGGAGCCGGTCCAGTACCGGTCGTTGTCGAGGTAGTCGCCCGCGTGCGGCGACGGCTCGTTTCCCGGGTGCACCACGAACACCACTGCGTCCTCGTCCAGGGTGGCCTGGCCGATGTGGTGCTGGAACCCCGCGCACCCCGGACGGTACGACTGCGCGGTCGACAACATCGCGTGCGCCGAGCGCCAGGTGCAGGTCTCCACCTCCGACAACAGCCCGGCGTTGACCATCGGCGACAGCGCAGCCGCGAGCACCCGCCACTCCCCGGGGTCGTCGCCGACCGCGTCGCGCACGGTGCGGAACTGCGCGAACAACCACGCGTCCCACAGCCGATGGCGGTCGAGCGTGGCCACGGTGAGCGGCACGAGCTGCCAGGGCGTGAGCGCGCCGCGGTCCCACCAGAACGGCACCATGGCCGGGTCGTCGTAGCGGCGGCCGTCGGCCCGCTCCGGCCGGTCGGAGAGGGACTCGTCGGGGTCGATCGCCACGCCCATCCGCTCGCGGTCCACGAAGGTGGCCGTGGTGGTGGCGACGCGGCGGAGCACGTCGGGCGGCCGCCACCGGGCCGCCCGGGCGAGCAGGCTCGCGGCCTCGTTGCGGGGGAGCAGGTCGGCGGTGTCGCCGGTCTCCACCGGCCAGTCGGCGGCGGTCGCGTCGAACATCATCTTGAGCGCGCCGAACACCGGCTGGTCCGTCGCCCGGGACTTGTCCTTCATGTACGAGCGTCCGTGGGTGCAGCCGAGGTTGCCCCGGTGGTGGTGCAGCGCCAGGTCGAACGTGAGCAGGTCGAGCATCGCTGCCGCACGCGCCGCCACCGCCGGGTCCGGCGAGAACTCCACCAGGGTGAGGAGCGGGGCGAGGTCCTTCTCGTAGTAGACGTCGGAGTGCCACTCGCTGAAGCCGAGCTCGGCCTTCTCGTCGAGCCAGGCGTGCAGCCGGGTCGTCGCCCGGTCACGGTGCTCGGCACCCCGCAGCCCGGTCACCGTGAACCGGCGCCCCGCCAGGCGGGCACCCGCGAGGTGTTCGCACGCGTGGAAGATCACCCGGTGGTTCTCCGACCAGTACCACCGCTCGTCCACCACATCCGGAGGGTGCGGGTCGTCGTACCAGTAGGTGAAGGCGACCAGCCGCTCGTCGACCGCGGCGACCACCGCGGCGGGGAGCCGGTCACCGTGGGCCTCCACCAGGGTGAGCAGCCGCAGCACGTCGAAGTCCGCGCAGTCGAGCCACCGGTCGATCCGGTGGCACCAGTGGTCCACCACCTCGCCGGTGAGGTCCTCGACCGGCACCCGGTGCGACGCGTCGCGTGCCGCCCGTTCCAGGTGGTCGAGCACGTTGAGCGGCGAGGTGGGCACCCACACCGTGGTCGCCGCGGCCAGGTGGTCGTCCTGGCGACCCCGCCACCGTGCGGGATCGACGAGTCCCGGCCCGTCCGGGCCGACGTTCACCGGTAGCCGGCCATCACGTGCTCCATCCACCACGCGGGCGCCGCCGCGAGGAGCTGCGACATGTCGAGGTAGTCCCACCAGCGGGCGACGCGACCGTCGCGGATCTCCATCACGGAGCAGAACCGCACCAGTGCGTGCTCGCCGGTGTTCCACCACCACTCCTCGGAGTGCTCGGTGATCACGGTGCCGCCCCGGGCCACGATCGGACCGGGGTGCAGCTCGTAGCGCTCCAGGGGCTCGAGGCCGAGCCGGAGACGGGCCGCCACCTCGGCGGGTCCCCGGGCGCCCTCCTCGGTGCCGATCAGCGGCACGTCGATGTAGTGGCCGTCCTCGGTCATCATCGCCCCGACCGCGTCGAAGTCCCGGCGCCCGAGGGCCTCCCAGAAGCGCTCCACCAGCGCCACGTCCGCGTCGTCGCCGGTCTCGCCCGGCGCAGCGGTGTGCTCGTCGTGGTCGGCCATGGGTCTCCCTCATGCTCGGTGCCGTCCGGCGGTCCGCCGGAGTCGTTGGCCCCGGCCGGGGCCGGTCGTCATCATGGTCCGCGATGACCGACGGGGCCACGCCCGGCACCTCCCTCCGGGCGCACGCGCGGGCCGGGGTGCTCGACATCCTCCCGATGCTGGTGGGCGTGGTGCCGTTCGGGCTCGTGGCGGGCGCCGCCCCCGCGGCGGCGGGTTTCGGGGTGCTCGGTGCGGTGGGCTTCTCCACCATCGTGTTCGCCGGCGCGTCGCAGCTCGCGGCCACCGGGGTGCTCGCCGACGGCGGCTCCGCCGTGGTGGCGGTCCTCGCGGCCTGCACCATCAACCTGCGGATGGTGCTCTACTCGGCCTCGCTGGCGCCCTACCTCTCGGCCACCCGCCGGCGGACCCGGCTCGGCGTGGCCTACCTGCTGACCGACCAGGCCTATGCGGTGTCCATCCGGCGCTGGGCGGGGGAGCGCGCGGTGCACGACCCCCCGGGCCGTCCCCGCGAACGCGTGGCGTTCTACCTCGGCGCCGGGCTCACGCTCTGGGTCACCTGGCAGGTGAGCACGGTGGTGGGCGCCCTGGTCGGCCGGGCCGTGCCCGACGACGTGCCCCTCACCTTCGCCGTGCCACTGGTGTTCCTGGTGCTGCTGGTGCCCACGCTCACCAACCGTCCGGCATGGGTGGCGGCGGGTGCGGGTGGTGTCGCCGCCGTGCTCGCGGCAGGTCTCGGCGCGGGCCCGCTGTCGGTGATGGTGGGTGCGGTGGTGGGCATCGCGGCGGGGTTCGTGGTGGACCGTGACGAGGGGGTGGAGGGGTGAACGCCCGGCTGTGGACCACGATCGTGATGGCGGGCGCCGGGACCTTCGCCATGCGGGCGTCGTTCCTCGCCGCTGCGCACCGCCTCGCCGACGTGCCGCCCCGCGTCCGGCGGGTCCTGCGCCAGATCCCGCCGGCGGCGCTGGCGGCGCTGGTGCTGCCCGCGATCCTCGTCCGGGACGGCCAGGTGGACCTCCTGTCGGCTCGCCCCGTGGCGGGCCTGCTGGCCTTCGCCGTGGCGTGGCGCACCCGCAACGTCGCCCTGACGCTGGTGGTCGGCATGGTGGCGTTGGTCCTCCTCGACCACCTCTGAGCCGCCCGGACACCCGCTGCGGCGCGGCCGCGGCCCGATCGCGCCGCCCTTCGGTGCCAACCCGACGGGCGGGAATGGGAACAATTGATAATCTGTTACCCAATCACTCAGGTTTTGCCACACCAATTTGCGAGGGTGCCGCTGTGCACCCCTGCTTCCCCACATCCAGCACGCGAGGAGCGTCCGAATGAGCGACATCGGCGGCACCGACGCCATCTCCGGGGCCGAACGACCCGGAACCCCCCATGACGGCCCCCACGACGGCCCCGGCACCGGTCCGGGCCCTGAGGGCATCGTCCTCCCCGTCCTGCCCCTCACGAGCGGGGTGGTGCTCCCGGGCATGGTCGTCACCATCGCCCTCGAGACCCCCGAGGCCCGGGCGGCCGCGGTCGCGGCGGTGGGGGACCGGGTCCTCCTGCTGCCCCGCCTCGACGGGCGCTACGCCGCGGTCGGCACGGAGGCGGCCATCGAGGACCGTGGGGAACTCCGCGGCGGCCTGCAGGCCCTGGTGGTGCGCGGCCTGCGGCGCATGGTGCCGGGCGCGGGCGTGCCGGGCGACGGCGACGCCCTGCGGGTGCGGGCCGTCCCGGCGGTGGAGACCCGGGCCCGCACCGAGCGGGCCCGCGAGCTCGCCCGTGAGTACCGCGCCGTGGTGCAGAACATCCTCGACGCCCGTGGCGTCGCGGGCCTCGGCGACGCCCTCGCCGGGATCGAGGAGCCGGGGGCCATGGCCGACATGGCCGGCTACTCGCCGGACCTCGACGCCGCGGCGAAGACGGAGGTGCTCGCCACGCTCGACGTGGAGGACCGCCTCGAGCTCGTGCTCGCCGGCGCCCGCGACACCCTTGCGGACCTCACCCTCAAGGACCGGATCCGTCAGGACGTCGCCGACGGGATGGAGAAGACCCAGCGCGAGTTCCTGCTGCGCCAGCAGCTCGCGGCGATCCGCAAGGAGCTCGGCGAGGACGGCGACGCCGACGACGCGTCGCTGGAGCCCGCCCGCTCCCTCGTGGACGACCCGGATGTGCCCGAGGCGGTGCGCGACGCGGTGCGCCGTGAGCTGGGCCGGCTGGAGCGCACCTCGGAGCAGTCGCCGGAGCACGGGTGGATCCGCACCTGGCTGGAGACCGTGGCGGGCCTGCCCTGGACCGCCCGGGCCGAGGACCGGCTCGACCTGCGCGACGCCCGCGCGGTGCTCGACGCGGACCACCACGGCCTCGACGACGTGAAGGAGCGCATCGTCGAGCACCTCGCCGTGCGCGCCCGGACCGCCGCCGCCACCGAGGGCGACGGCGACGGCCCCGGGGACGCGGACGTCCGGCGTGGCGGCGGCGCCATCATCACGCTCATCGGCCCACCCGGGGTCGGCAAGACCTCGCTCGGCGAGTCGGTCGCCCGGGCGATGGGCCGCCCGTTCGTGCGCGTCGCGCTCGGCGGCGTGCGCGACGAGGCCGAGATCCGCGGCCACCGCCGCACCTACGTGGGGGCCGCCCCGGGCCGGATCGCCCGGGCCATCGTCGAGGCCGGGGTGATGAACCCGGTCGTACTGCTCGACGAGGTCGACAAGTTGGGCAACGACTGGCGGGGTGATCCGTCCTCCGCGCTGCTGGAGGTGCTCGACCCGGCCCAGAACCACACTTTCCGCGACCACTACCTGGAGGTCGACCTCGACCTGTCCGACGTGCTCTTCCTGGCCACGGCCAACGTGGCCGACACGATCCCCGGTCCGCTGCTCGACCGCATGGAGGTGGTCCCGCTCGACGGGTACACCGAGGCCGAGAAGGTGGCCATCGCCCGTGACCACCTGCTGGCCCGCCAGCGCCGGCGCAACGGCGTGGCCGACGGGGAGGTGGAGGTGACCGAGGCCGCCCTCGGCACGATCGTGCGCGACCACACCCGGGAGGCCGGCGTCCGCTCGCTCGAGCGGGCCGTGGGCCGGCTCCTGCGCAAGGCCGCCACCGCCCTGTCGACCGGCGACGCGGAGGCCCCCGTGCGGGTGGACACGCCCGAGGACGTGCGCCGCTGGCTCGGCCGGCCGCGCTTCTTCGACGAGGTGGCGGCGCGCACCGCGGTGCCCGGGGTGGCCACCGGTCTGGCGGTCACCGGGTTCGGCGGCGACGTGCTGTTCGTCGAGGCGTCGTCGATGGCCGACGCCGCGGACGCCGGGCTGACCCTCACCGGCCAGCTCGGCGACGTGATGAAGGAGTCGGGCTCGATCGCCCTGTCCTACCTCCGCTCGCACGAGGAGGAGCTCGGCGTGGCCGACGGCAGCTTCACGGGCCGCCGGTTCCACCTGCACGTGCCCGCGGGTGCGGTGCCGAAGGACGGCCCGTCCGCGGGCGTCACCATGGTCACCGCGCTGACGTCGCTGCTCACCGGGCGCCCGGTCCGGCCGACGGTCGGCATGACCGGCGAGGTCACCCTCCAGGGCAACGTGCTGCCCATCGGCGGGGTGAAGCAGAAGGTGCTCGCGGCGCACCGCGCCGGGCTGACCGAGGTCGTCCTCCCGGCCCGCAACGGCGGCGACCTCGAGGACGTGCCGGAGTCGGTGCGCGACGAGATGACCTTCCACCTCGCCGCGCACGTCGACGACGTCCTCGCCGTCGCGCTCGAACCCGCCACGCCCTAGGGTCGGCCCCCACCAGGGGGTTGCGACATGGACCTACGGCCGGGGCCGGAGCCCATCACCGACGACGACGCCGCCATCGCCGCCGCGCTCGAGGACGTGAGCGTGCCGGCGCTGCTGATGTCGCTCGTGCACCTGACCGGCTCCGCCGACGTCCTCGACGAGCTGCCCCGGCCCGCGGGCATCTACCTCAACGAGGTCCAGGGGTTCATGTCGCCCGAGGACCAGGCCACGGTGCGCGCCCGGGCGGTGGAACTGATCGCCGCGTGGCGCGACGCCGGCTGCGTGGTGCCCCCTCCGCCCGACGCGGCGACCGTCCACCGGATGATGCAGGTCATGGTGGCCGAGGAGGTGCCCGCCGAGTACGTACCGCTGCTCATGGAGGAACTCGAGCTCGACGGCGCCGATGCCCGCCGTGCCCACGGCGGTCCGTCGATCGACCCCGTCCGTGCCGCGGACCTGCACGTGGTGGTCGTGGGCGCCGGCATGTCGGGCGTGCTCGCGGCGATCCGCCTGGCCGAGGACGGCATCCCCTTCACCGTGGTGGAGAAGAACCCGGGAGTGGGCGGCACGTGGTGGGAGAACCGGTACCCGGGCTGTCGGGTGGACGTGGGCAACCACTTCTACTGCTACTCGTTCGCACCCAACGACTCGTGGTCGGAGTTCTTCTCACGGGCGCCGGAGCTGCAGGAGTACTTCGAGCGCTGCGCCCGCGACGCCGGGGTGCTGGAGAACGTCCGGTTCTCCACCGAGGTGGTCGCCGCCGACTGGGACGACGACGCGTGCCGCTGGGCCGTGACGGTCCGCGGACCCGACGGCACCACCGAGGTGCTGCGGGCCGATGCGGTCATCAGCGCGGTCGGCCAGCTGAACCGCCCTCGAATCCCCGACGTCCCCGGCCGGGACACGTTCACCGGTCCGCAGGTGCACTCCGCGGCATGGGACCCGGCGCTCGACCTCACCGGGAAGCGGGTCGCGGTGGTCGGCACCGGGGCGAGCGCCTTCCAGCTGGTCCCCGCCATCGCCGGAGCCGCCGCGCACGTGACGGTGTTCCAGCGCTCCGCCCCGTGGATGTTCCCCAACCCGCACTATCACGACACGGTCGCGCCCGGCGTTCGATGGGCGCTGCGCCACCTCCCGGCCTACGACCGCTGGTACCGGCTCCTGATCTTCTGGCCCGCGTGCGACGGCGGCCTGCCGGCCATGCGGATCGATCCCGACTGGCCGCACCAGGACCGCTCCGTCAACGAGCTCAACGACGCGGCCCGCGAGTTCTTCACCCAGTGGATCGTGGACCAGTGCGGCGACGACACGGAGCTCGCAGCGAAGGTCGTGCCCGACTACGTGTGCCTCGGCAAGCGCACCCTGCAGGACAACGGCAGCTGGCTCGCCGCGCTGCGCCGCGACGACGTGGACCTCGTGGCCCACGAGGTGGTGGAGGTGACCCCGACGGGCGTGGTCGACGGCACCGGCGCGCACCACGAGGTGGACGTGATCGTCTGGTGCACCGGCTTCCACGCCAACCGCTACCTGTGGCCCATGGAGATCACCGGCCGCGACGGCCGGGTGCTGTCGGAGGTGTGGGGGGAGCGGCCCACCGCCCACCTCGGCATCACCGTGCCGGGGTTCCCGAACCTGTTCTGTCTGTACGGACCGGGGACGAACCTCGCCCACGGCGGCAGCCTGATCTTCCACTCCGAGTGCCAGGTCCGCTACGTGATGGGCTGCCTGGCGGAGCTGGTGGCCCGTGGCGGCGGTGCGCTCGAGGTGCGACCGGCGGCGCACGACGACTGGGTGGAGCGCACCCAGGCCGAACTCGACCGGATGGTGTGGTCGCACCCGTCGATCCGCCACAGCTGGTACCGCAACGACGAGGGCCGCATCTACGTGCTCAGCCCGTGGCGGCTGCTGGACTACTGGCGCTGGACCCGCGAGCCGGACCCGGCGGACCTGGAGCTCAGGGCGCGGACTTCGGCCGCACGGTGACGGTCGAGAAGCACATCTCGTCCTCGGTGCCCTCGGAGAAGACCAGGTAGCGCAACGGTCGCTCCGGGTGGATCGAGCGGTCCCAGCTGCACTCGACCCGGATCGTGTCGCCCCGGGTGACCGGCACCGGGTCGACCGGCTGGTAGTTGAGCTGCCAGTTGAAGTCCCACCGGGGGATGTCGAGCAGCACCTTCTCCCGCGGCGTTCCCGGGTTCATGGTCATCCGGTAGGTGGCCCCGAGGGTGTGCATGTGGCCGAGCACGTCGACGATGTCGCCCTCGTCCCGGAGGCGGTAGTCGCAGGTGGTGCGCCCGGTGGTGCCGTCCGACGCGGCCGCGACCTGTTCCGGGGTGGTGCGGCACAGGCGGTGCAGCGAGTCCGCGATCATCGGGGCGCCGGGCCCGAACCTCGCGGCGACGTCGGCGAGGGCGGCGTTGCGGTCGCACAGGGCCGCGGTGGAGCCGGCGGGGCACGGGATCTCCACCGGCCCGACCAGCTCGCGGGTGCGCAGCGCGGTGATCGGCGTTCCCGGCGGCGCCACCTCGAGCGTCATGGTCGATGCGTCCGGCGGGCTGACCGACTCGTAGTGGTAGTGGATCTGGGCCACGAGCACGTCGCCGGGTCCGAACCGGAAGCCCACGCCCTCGCCGAAGTCCTGCGGTCGCTGGCCCGGCACCCAGCCACCGATGAGGTCACCGCCCGCGCCGGGTCCCATTCCCGCGGCGCACGGCCATCCGGCGCCCGGTGCCGCGGCGTCCGCCGCCTCGAGCACCGGCCGCGTGGCGGCGGGCTGGCGGTACACGAGGGCGTGGTGGACGATCTCGACCTTGTCCGGGGTGAAGGTGGTGCCGGTGACGAACCGCTCCTCGGTGAACTTCGGGTCGTACAGGAAGCAGCGGTAGTCGTCACGCACCGCGGTGCTGCCCCGGTAGGGCTCGGCGGAGCGCAGCGTCACATCCGCGCGGGGGACCGTCACCTCGGGCTCGGGCGGCGGGGTGACCTTGGTGGAGGGCGCCACGTCGAGGCGCCCACCCGCCTTCGCCCAGGCCTGGAGCGTGGCGATCTGCCCATCCGAGAGCTTGCGGACGTGCTGCATCGGGATGCCAACGTCGGACGCCGGCCACGGCGGCATGTACCGGCTCGCGGTCACCAGGGCCAGGCCGTCGGCCACCTCGGCCGCGTCGCCCGCGTTCGCGAGCTTCCAGTGCGGCGCGCCCACCTGGCCGGGCTGGTGGCAGCTCGCGCAGTTGGCCGCGAGGATCGGTGCGACCTCCTTGCGGAACGACGGGCCACCCGAGCCGGCGGTGCCGTCGTTGCCGGTCGCCGCCACGGCGAGCTGTGCGGGCGGGGTGAAGTTCGCCCGGTCGGCCCCGACCAACCGGAGCCGCACCCGCACGTCGTCGCCGGTGCGGACCAGCCCCACCTTGGAGATCGGCCCGATGCCGTGGTCCGACATCTTCAGCGTGGTGCTCACGTCGGCCTGGAGGGTGTCGCCCGCGAGCCTCGCCGAACCGGTGAACGTGGCCGGCTTCGTGACGCCGTGGGCCGTGAGGTCGCCGCGGATGGTCAGGTCCTGGGCCCGGCCGTCGCGGACCGGCCCGGACAGGCCCTCGACCGTGGCGTTCGTCAGGCGGACCTCGGGGTAGCGGTGCGACTCGAGGCCGTCGTGGCGGATGGCCTTGTCGCGCAACGCGTTGTCGCTGGTGAGCTGGTGGACGTTGACGGCGATCTCGCCGACCTGGCTCGCGGCGGCGTCCGCGGGGTCGACGGCGATGCTGCCCGAAATGCCCCGGGTGGTCAGTCGGGCGGTGCGTTCGGCGCCGGCGAGGAGCTCGTCCACCTCGACGGTGGCCCGCGACCGCTCCGCGTCGATGAGGTAGACGGTGCGTCCGCCGGTCGCGTCGAGCGGCTGGACCACCGGCAGGGTCACGTCGACCGGCTCGTCGGGGCTGAGCCACAGCGAGACCAGGTCGCGGCCGAGGAACGCCGCGCCGGCGAGTGCCACGAGCACCACGGCGAGCGCGCCCATGCGCCACGGATGGCGGCGCACGGCGCCGGTGACTCGATCGACCACCTGGAGGACCCCCCTGGGAACGTGGACGCGCCCAGCCTAGGCCGCTCAGACCGGGCCCACGCACCCGCCCAGTGCCACCGCGAGGCCGTCGGCGCCGTTGCGTCGCAGCAGTGCGGCGCCGAACACCGGCCCGGCGAGGAGGACGGCGGTGGCCAGTGCCTCGGCCCGCCAGGCCTCGGGGGCGGTGACGGTGACCGAGGCGACCTCCACCGGGCCGGGCCGGCCGGTCCGCGGATCGAGCACGTGGTGCGCCGGAGTGCCGTCGGGAGCGGTCCAGCGCCGCCGCAGCGGCGAGCTGGTGCAGAGCCCGGCGTCGGACAGTTCCACCGTGGCGACCGACGGTCCCGTCGCGGGTCCGTCCCCGTCCCCGGTGTGGCTGATGTCGGTGGGCCGTGCCGCGAGCGGGTCGTCGATGCCCACCCGCCACACGCCACCGTCCGGGGCGGGTCCCCGCACGCGGAGGTCGCCGCCGAGGTTCACCAGCGCCCCGTCGGCGCCGTGCGCCAGCAGCCAGCCGCTCACGAGGTCGGCCGCCAGGCCCTTGCCGATCCCGCCCGGGTCGAAGCCGGCCCCGCCGAGCAGGCGCGCCGTGCCCCGGCGACGGTGCAACTCGATCGGCGCCCGCTCCCGGAGCGGTTCGCCGTGCGCCGAGGGCCCGATCGGCGTGGTGGTCCGCCCGGCCACCAACGGGGGCGGTGCCAGCTCGGCGAGGTCGCGGTCGTAGCCCGCCGCCTCGAGGTGCCGAACGAGGAACGGGTCGAACCAACCGTCGGTGCCGGTCCGGGCCGTCACGGCCCGTTCCAGCAGGCCCATGGTGTCGTGGTGCACCGGCACCGGCCGCCCGGCGGCCGCGTTCAGTCGGCTGACGTCGCTGCCCGGCCGGAACCTCGACCAGCGCGACTCGAGCGCGTCCACCTGGTGCACCGCCCGGTCCGCGAGGCCGGGGTCACCACCGACCACCACGACGTGGCAGTGCGTCCCCATGGCCCGGAACCGGCGTTCGACGACCGCCCGCGTGGCCGCGGGCGTCGCGAGCTCAGCTCGCACCGGAGTTGGAGTTGTTCTGGTCCTGGTTCTGGTTCGGTCCGTCGGAGGCGTTCTCGCAGTCCTGGACCGACTGCGAGGACGGACCGACGCAGACCTCGAACCAGGTCGGCCCGCCGGACTGGCCGCCGGCCTGCACCGAGACGTAGGAGCCGCCGTTCTGGCCGGTCAGCCCGGCCCCGGCGCCGCCCCACTTGCCCCAGCCGCCGCCCCCGCCGCCGGTGGAGGTGACGGTGTAGCCGGCGGACTGCAGCTCGGACTGGTAACCGGACACCACGTTCTGGGGGGTGCTGCCGGTGATCGAGTAGCGCCAGTACGACGCGCCGTTGGCGGTCGCGGCCTGCAGCTGCTGGGACCCGGCCGGTGCGGCCGCCGGCGCCCCCGCCGCGCCGCCTGCGGCGGTCGTGGTCGGCGCCGAGGTGGTGGACGCGGTCGTGCTCGGGGGCGCCGTGGTGGTCGTGGTCGCGGCGTCGTCGGAGCTGCTGCAGCCGCCGGCGAGGAGGCCGGCCACGCCGACGGCGCCCACGGCGGCGCCGAGGAGGGCGGGCCGATGGCGTGGGGCCGACGATCCGGGTGCGGAGGGGCGGGTCGGGTCGGGCATCGTGACTCCTGGGATCCGGCCGGGCGGGCCTGCCCTGACCTCGGGTCACGGTAACGGTGCGGGTACAGGATTCCACCCGGTGCACGCATCGGACCCGTGCGCCGCCCGCGAGGATGGGGCCATGAGCGACGACCGCTACCTCGACTTCCCCGGCCTGACCTTCGACCGTCCCGCCGACGGCGTCCTGCGGGTCACCCTCGACGCGCCGGGGCTCAACTCGGTGGACGTGGCGGTGCACCGGGAGCTGGCCGACGTGTGGAACGTCGTGGACCGCGACCCCGACACGCGGGTGGCGCTGCTCCGCGGCGCCGGGCGGGCGTTCTCGGCGGGCGGCAGCTTCGAGCTGCTCGACGAGATGCTCGACGACTACGCCTCCCGCACGCGGGTGCTCCGCGAGGCCCGTGACCTGGTGTTCAACGTCATCAACTGCTCGAAGCCGGTGGTGTCGGCCATCCACGGCCCGGCCGTCGGCGCCGGTCTCGTGGCCGCGCTCCTGGCCGATGTGTCGGTGGCCGGCCGTACGGCGAAGATCATCGACGGCCACACCCGCCTCGGCGTGGCCGCCGGTGACCACGCGGCGATCTGCTGGCCACTGCTCTGCGGCATGGCGAAGGCCAAGTACTACCTGCTCACCTGCGAGCCGCTGACGGGGGAGGAGGCCGAGCGCATCGGGCTCGTGTCGCTCTGCGTGGACGACGACGAGGTGCAGGACCGGGCGATGGCCGTGGCGGTGCAGCTGTCGGAGGGGGCGCAGTCGGCGATCCGCTGGACCAAGCACAGCCTCAACAACTGGTACCGCGACCACTCGTCGATCTTCGACGCGTCGTGGGGCCTCGAGTTCTACGGATTCGGAGGGCCCGACGCGGCGGAGGGCCTCGCCTCCCACCGCGAGAAGCGGGCGCCCCGCTTCACCGGCCCCACCTCGGAGTAGCCGGTCCGAGGGCCGTGTGGGCGGCGGCGGGTGCGGGGATACCCCGTCAGCCGGCGGGTTCCTCGACCCGACCGTCGGGGTGGCGTGCGAACCGGCGGGGCTCGTCCCCGTGGGTCGGGTCGTCGGCCGGCCAGGGCCAGCCGCCGAACCCGGTCGTCCGGAAGTCGACCATCGCCTGGCGGATGCCCTCCTCGTCGTTCATGACGAACGGCCCGTACTGCGCGACCGGTTCCGCGATCGGGCGGCCCTGCAGGACGAGGACCGTGGCCGGTCCGTCGCTCGCGGCCACCCGGACCGCCACCGACGGGTCCACCACCACGGCGGACGGGTCGTCGACCGCGGTGTCGGCCACCCGTACCGCGCCGTCGAAGCAGTAGAGCACCCGTCCCACCTCGGCCACGGTGTCCGTCGACGCGGGAGGGAGCTCCACGGAGCCACCCGGCTCGAGGTCGACGACCCAGATCGCCACCTCTGCACCGGGCTCGGCAGCCCACGACTCCGGCGGGGGGTCCAGCGGTGCGACCTCACCGCACGCCCCGGCCACGACCGTGATGCGGCCGCGGTCGCCGTCCACGACGGGCAGGTCCTCGGCCCAGAGCATCGTGAAGTGCGGCGCGGCCATCTTCCGCGCCGCGGGCAGGTTCAGCCAGATCTGGAACAGCTCGGTGGGGTTCGGGCCGTCGGTGCGGGTGAGCGGGAACATCTCGGAGTGGACGATCCCGGCACCCGCGGTCACCCACTGCACGTCGCCGCGGCCGAATCGGGCGGCGGCGCCGAGCGAGTCGGAGTGGTCGATCAGCCCCTGACGGGCGATCGTGACCGTCTCGAACCCGCGGTGCGGATGCGACGGGAAGCCCGGCACGCCGGAGCCGTGGTACATCGACCAACCGTCGAGGCCGGAGAAGTCCGAACCGATGTCGCGCCCCGCGAGTGACGCCACGGGGGCGAGCCCGCCGTTGCCGGCGGGGTAGCGATCGAGGTGATGGGCGCAGAACAGGAACGGGTCCACCGTCGGCCAGTGCATCCCCTGGAGGGGCACCGTCTGCTGCACGGGGGAGGAGGCGTCGGACATGGCCCGAGGCTACGACCCTCCGGGGTTCACGTCGGCCAGAGCTGCAGTGCGAACAGCGCGACCACACAGGCTGCAATGAGCGCGATGGCCACGACGTAGGCCACGGTCGCCGCCCGCCCCGCGGTGAATCGACCCATGAGGTCGCGGTCGCGTGCGATACCGGCCATGAACACAAGGAGCGGGAGCAGGAGGACTGCGTTGAGCACCTGGGTGAGCACGAGGACCGGCACGAGCGGCACGTCGGGGATCAGCACCACCGCGGCGCCGACCACCAGCACGAGGCCGTAGGTGACGTAGAAGAGGCGAGCGTCGCGGAAGCGGTCGTCGAGGGCCGACTCGCTGCCCATGAACTCCGACACCGAATAGGCGGTGGACAGCGGCAGGATCGAGGCGGCGAGGACGGCGGCGCCGATCAGCCCGACGGCGAACAACGTGGCGGCGAGGTCGCCCGCCAGTGGCTCGAGCGCCCGAGCGGCGTCCGCGGCGTCGGTCACGTCCACGCCCCGGGCGTGCAGCGTGGCCGCGCAGGCGACCACGACGAAGGTCCCGATGACGCCGGTCAGCACCGAGCCGGTCACCACGTCCACGCGCTCGTAGCGCAGGTCGTTCTCGGTGAGCTTCTTGTCCACCGCGTAGGACTGGATGAAGCTCAGTCCCCAGGGCGCCAGCGTGGTCCCGACCGTGGCGGTGGCGAGGAGCAGCGCCTCGCGGGTGAGCGGCATGCTCGGCACGACGAGGCCCCGGGCCGCCGCGGCCCAGTCCGGGTGCGCCAGGATGCCGGCGCCGATGTAGGTGATGAACACGGCGCTCACCGCGAGCAGCACGTGCTCGACCCGGTGGAAGCTGCCCCGCAGCACCAGGAACGACACGCCCACGGCGGCCACCGGCACGGTCAGGTACCGGCTGATGCCGAACAACTCCCCGCCGGCCGCCACTCCGGCGAACTCCGCCGCCGTGGTGCCCACGTTGGCGGTCACGAGGACCACGGTGGCGAGCGAGGCGAGGCGGACCCCGTAGCGCTGGCGCACCAGCCCGATGAGTCCCTGCCCGGTGACCACGCCCATCCGTGCGCCGAGGTCGTGGAACAGCACCAGGGCCATGGTGGAGAGGAGGAGGACCCAGAGCAGCTGGTAGCCGAACTGGGCGCCGAGTACCGAGTAGGTCGTGATCCCCGCCGGGTCGTCGTCCGAGAGGCCGGCGAGGAGCCCGGGGCCGACCACGGCGAGCAGGGCGAGCAGTCGCTTCCGACGTCGGAGCAGGGTGGCGCCGTGGGACGGCGGCCGCCGCCAGCGATGCGTCGGGGCGGCCGCAGCGTGTTCGGTCACGCCAGGCCCTGCTCGTCGAACTCCGACAGGAACGCCTGCTCCCTACGGCGGGCCGCCCCGCTCCTCGCCCGGGGTGGCCGGAACCGGCGCCATCCGCGGAGCCGCTGGAACCGGCGTCGGACCGTGCGGTCGCTCCGGAGGCGGCGGACGTGTCGGGCCTGCTCGGGACGGAGCTCGGCGAGGACCGGGGCGGCCTCGTCGTCCTCCAGGGCGAGCGCGACGCGTGTGCCCACCTCGCGGTGCGACGCCTGCAGCGCCGCCGCGGCGCGGGCCGGCTCCACGGTGGCCAGCACGTCCGCAGCGTGCTCGGTGGACAGCGCCGCCATCAGGTGGGCCAGTTCCGCGTCGTCGAGGCGGTGCAGGGCCGAGGCCGGCTGGGCCAGCTGGATCCGGTGACCCCGTTCCGACGTCAGGTGCAGGTCACGCCAGTCCACGGCCTGCTCGCCCCGGTGCTCCGCCCACCGGCGGAGGCCGAGTCGTCGTGCCACCGGCCCGATCCCCACGTCGACCGCGACGACCTCGAGGTCACCGTTCCCCGTGCGGGCGAGGAGGACGTCGCCCACCCGCTGGACCCGCTGGCCGGCCACGTCGACGATCTGGGTGTCCAGCACGTCGCGGACCAGGAGCAGTTCGTCCGCCTCGAGCGGCGTGGGGCGGTCCGCCGGAAGGGGCGGGCCGGTCGAGGTGATGGCCAACTGCACGGCGGAGTGCTCGAAGGTGGCCACCTCGGACCAGGCCACGAGGTGCTCGATCCGGCGTCGTCCGATCGCCAGCCGGTGGACCGCGGGGTGATCGTCGCCGACGCGGACCGACAGGTCGAGCACGTCGCCCACCGCCCGTCCGTCGAGCGTCCGGACGGGCTGGCCGGTCTCGACGGTCAGGCGGAGCACACGTCGAGTATCCCGCGGTCGGGCGGTCGGTCATCGGTGCGGCGACGCCGTCGACGAAGCAGCCCGGCAGCGAGGAACAGGACGCCGATCAGGGCCGCGGGGGTGGTGGCGGCGATCGCCGACGAGGGCGCACCGCCGCCGGGGCCGGCGACGACGTTGCCCAGGACGGCCAGCAGCCCCGGCACCACCGCGAGCGTGAGCAGGAGGCCGCCGCCCACGATCGACCGACGCCACGCCAGCACGGCGAGGGGGAGGGTCAGTGCGAACACGATGATCGCCCGAACGGGTCCGTGGCCGTCCTCGAAGGTGCGCCACGCCGTCGCGTCGACGGCATACCCGACGCCGATCGCGCACACCACGGCCACGGCGACACCGAGCACGGGGGTCGCCACCCGCGGCCACCACCACGCCGTGGCGGTCAGCACCGAGAGCGGTACCAACCAGGCCGCCACGAGGAGGGCCGCGGTGGCCCCTCCGGGGTCGTCGAAGGTCTCGCCGGCGATGAACAGGCCGGCGAAGGCGGCGAACAGCACCGCGAGCGACAGGGCGATGGCCCGGAGGAACCGGAACCCCTCCACGCGGCCGTGCCGACGATCCAGGACTAGGGCCACCACCGCGCCGATGACCAGCAGCGGGACGAACAGGATGGTGATCACGGCCACCTCCCTCGGTACGGCACCCCGGACACATCGGCCCGGGGTGGGGACGGGCGCTCACGCCCCGTCCACTCCTCCGATGCCCACCCTACGCCCGCTCGGTGATGCCCGCCGCAAGGACTGTGTCACACCGCTCCGCGGGTGTCACACCGCTCCGCGGGTGTCACACCGCTCCGCCGGCGTCCTGGCGCTCGGCCCTCGGGCGGATCGCGCTCAGTCCTCGGGCGGATCGGCGCCACGGGCCACGTCGGGGAAGATCCCGGCCTTCGAGAGATACCCCGGTGCCGGGTGCTCGAGCCGTTCCTCCAGCCACGGGACCACCGCGCACGCCGCGGCGAGGTCCACCCCGGTGTCGTGGCCGGAGCGGTGCAGCAGGTACAGCAGGTCCTCGGTCGGGATGTTGCCGGTGGCGTTCGGGGCGAAGGGGCAGCCGCCGATACCGCCGAGCGAACTGTCGAGCACGTGCACGCCCGCCTCCACCGCGGCGAGGGCGTTGGCCAGTCCCGTGTTGCGGGTGTTGTGGAAGTGGCACCGGAGGCGGACCGGCGCGTCGCCGACCACCTCGCGCGCGAGCGCGACCCGGGCCCGGACGTCCGCCGGCACGGCCGCGCCGATCGAGTCGGCGAGCGCCACCTCGTCCGGGCCGGCGGCCACCACCTGCTCGAGCACCCATCGGAGGCGTTCGGCGGGGACCTCGCCCTCGTAGGGGCAGCCGAAGCTCGCGGCCACCGTGACCGACGTGCCCAGTCCCGCGTCCCGTGCCCCGGCGACCACCGCGGCTGCGGTGTCGAGGAGTCCCGCGGTGTCCCGGCCCTGGTTGCGGCGGGCGAACGTGTCGGTGGCCACGACCACCGCGTTCACCTCGTCCACCCCGGTGGTCAGCGCCCGGTCGAGGCCCCGGTCGTTGAGCACCAGGCCGATGTACGCGGCCCCGAGCGCCCGGGTGTCGTCGTCCGCGAGCAGCGCGGCCATGACCTCGTCCGCGTCGGCCATCTGCGGCACCCGCGCCGGGTTCACGAAGCTCACCGTCTCCACCCGCCGGAGCCCGGCCCGCACCGCCCGCGTGATCAGTTCCACCTTGTCCGCAGTGGGAAGGAGCGTCGGGTCCGACTGGAGCCCGTCGCGTGCGGACACCTCGACGATCTCCACGTGGCGGCCCTCGGTCGTGTGCATCCCTACAGTCTGGCGGGTGACGGCGTTGGGTGACCTACGTGTGGTGGAGATGGGCCAGTTGCTGGCCGGACCGTTCTGCGGCCAGCTGCTCGCCGACTTCGGGGCCGACGTGATCAAGCTCGAACCGCCGGGCGACGGCGACCCGATGCGGAACTGGGGTCGGGAGAAGGCGGGTGGCGCCTCCCTGTGGTGGCCGGTGGTGGCCCGCGGGAAGCGGTCGGTGACGGTGAACCTGCGCGAGCCGGCCGGCCAGGACCTCGCCCGCCGCCTCATCGCCGAGGCCGACGTGCTCATCGAGAACTTCCGCCCCGGCACCCTGGAGAAGTGGGGTCTCGCCCCGGCCGACCTCCAGCGCGACAACCCGGGCCTGATCGTCACGCGGGTGTCGGGCTACGGCCAGGACGGGCCCTACGCGAGCCGTCCCGGCTACGGAGCCATCGGCGAGGCCATGGGTGGCCTGCGGGCGGTGATCGGGGAACCGGACCGGCCGCCCGCCCGCGCCGGCATCTCGATCGGCGACACACTCGCGGCGATCTTCGCCTGCGTGGGCACGCTGGTGGCGCTGCACGTTCGTGAGCGCACCGGGCGCGGCCAGGTCGTGGACTCGGCGCTCTACGAGGCCACCCTCGGTGTGATGGAGTCGCTGATCCCCGAGTACGCGATCGCGGGCTACGTGCGGCCGCGCACCGGGTCGATCCTGCCCAACGTGGCGCCGGCCAACGCCTACCCGACGGCCGACGGCCGGGAGCACCTGATCTCCGGCAACCAGGACACGGTGTGGCGCCGTCTCGCCGGGGCGATGGGCCGGCCGGAGCTCGGCGACGACGAGCGGTTCGCCACGCACAACGCCCGGGGTGCGCACCAGTCGGAGCTCGACGCGCTCATCGCCGCGTGGACGGTCACCCTCGACGCCGCGGAGCTCGAGCAGGTGCTGAACGACCACGCGGTGCCCAACGGCAAGATCTACACCGCGCCCGACATGCTCGAGGACCCCCACTTCGCGGCCCGGGAGGCGATCGTGAAGCTGGCCCACCCGTTGCTCGGCGAGTTCCCGATGCAGAACGTGGCGCCCCGTCTGAGCGACACCCCCGGCGAGGTGCGCTGGGTGGGGCCCGAGCTCGGCCAGCACACCGCCGAGGTGCTCACCGAGGTGCTCGGCCTCGATGACGAGCAGCAGACCGCGCTGCGCGACGCCGGGATCATCTGAGCCCGTCCGGGGCCGACGCCACCGGGCCATGGGACCACGACCCACCCACTTCTGCCCCGGCTCCAACCCGGCTCCAACCGTCGGACCGCAGGGTGGTGCACGTGACCGACGCGGTCACGCACACCGACCCGAAGGAGCATCCGATGAACCCGATGAAGAAGGCAGCACTGGGCCTCGCCGTGGCGGGGAGCACGCTGTTGGGCGGCGCCGTGGGCGCCAGCCTGGTGGGCGTCGCCGGCGCCGCGGACAACACCGGCTCGACCACCGCCCCGACCACCGCGCCGGCCACCGCCCCGGCCGCCGGCCAGGCCGACGGCCGGTGGCCCCAGGGCCAGCGGCCCCCGATGGACTGGTCGAAGGGCGGCCACCAGGCCAACAACATCACCGAGGAGATCCTCACCGGTGACGCCGCCACCAAGGTGACCGAGGCCGCGCAGGCCGCCGTGCCGGGTGGGACCGTCAAGCGGGTGGAGAACGACGCCGAGGGCGCCACCTACGAGGCGCACGTCGAGACCTCCGACGGCGCGCTGAAGACGGTGAAGCTCGACGCGTCCTTCAAGGTGACCAGCGTGGAGGACGGCATGCGCTGAGCCACCACGGCGATCCCCCACACCAACCCTCCCGCACGCGCCCGTGGCGCCCGGCTCCCCCCGCCGGGCGCCACGGCGCGTCGGTGGTGCTGGCACACTGACGCCGTGCTCCTCCCGGCCATCGGCGCCCTGCTGCCCTTCGCCATGGGCGTGGCGCTCAGCCCCATCCCGCTCGTGGCCGTGATCGTCGTGCTCAGCGGCCCGTCCGCCCGCACGACCGGCCCTGCGTTCGCGGGCGGCTGGGTGGTGGGCCTCACGATCGCCACGACGGTGGTGATGCTGCTGACCGGCGCGGTCGGCGAGGCCTCGGGGGGCTCCACGGTGGTGGCGCTCCTGCGCATCGTCCTCGGACTCGCGCTGGTGGGGCTCGCGGTCGGCAAGTGGCGGAGCCGGCCCGGCCCGGACGACGAGCCCGAGGTGCCGGCCTGGATGGACCGTGTCGACTCGCTCGGCGCCGGGCGCACCTTCCTGGTCGGCGTGGGTCTGTCGGGCGCCAACCCGAAGAACCTGGCGCTGGCCGCCGCGGCCGGCGCGGCGATCGCGTCGGCCGGGATCGACGCGACGGGCGACGCAGTGGCGATCGCCCTGTTCGTGGTGCTGGCGTCGACGTCGGTCCTCGGGCTCGTCGGCCTGGCCCTCGTGGGTGGGCGTCGGGCCGACCGGACGATGGACGCGATCCACTCGTTCATGCTCCGCAACAACGCGGTGATCATGATGGTGGTGTTCCTCGTGCTGGGCGCCAAGGTGCTCGGCGACGGCATCGCGGCGCTCTGACCGGACCACTCAGAACCATCGGCGGATTGCCGATGGGGTTCCCATGGTCGTCCGCAACCGGAACACGTCCCGAACCCGTGGGGTCCGCTCCCGGATCGCACCCGCTGCTGCCGCGCTCGCGGTCGGCCTCGCCGTGCTCGGCGCCACCGCCGGAACCGCCGGCGCGCAGAGCGGGCCCCGCACCTACACGGTGCGCCCCGGTGACTCCGTCCACCTGGTGGCGCAGCGCAACGGGGTGTCGCCCGACGACGTCCGCTTCGCCAACGGCATCATCGGCGACCGGCTCTTCGCCGGTGGCAAGCTCGTGATCGACCCCAGCGCCGCGAGCACGTGGGACTCCGGCCCGATCCCCGCGAGGGGTGCCGCCCGACCCTCTCCGGCGCCCGTGCCCGCGCCCGCCCCCGCGGCCCCCGGAGGCGGCACCTACACCGTGCGACCGGGCGACTCGCTCTGGCTGATCGCCCAGCGCAACCGGGTGGGTCTCGACGCGCTGCTGCGGGCCAACGGGCTCCGCGCCAACAGCCTCATCCTCCCGGGCCGCCGTCTGGTGATCCCGGGCCGCGGCGCCGTCACCCCGACCCAGCCGATCTCGGCCACCCGGCCGGCCCAGCCTGCTCCCGCGCCCGGCGGCCTCGCACGCATCGCGATGGTGTGTCCCGTGCCGGGTGCCCGCTACACCAACGACTGGGGCTTCCCCCGCGGCAACGGCACCGGGTTCCACCAGGGCAACGACCTGATGGCCCCGAAGGGCACCACCATCGTGGCGCCGGTCTCCGGCACGCTCACGTTCGGCTCCAACCCGCTCGGTGGCACGACCTTCAACATCACCACCCGCGATGGATGGGTCGTCTACGGCGCCCACATGTCGGCCACGATCGGCGGCAACCGCCAGGTCACCGCCGGCCAGGTCATCGGTCGTGTCGGTGACAGCGGTGACGCCCGGGGCGGGCCGCCGCACCTGCACCTCGGCCTGCGCCGCACGGTCGGGTCGTTCATCAACCCGTACCCGTCGCTCGTCGGCGCCTGCTGAGCAGCCGCCTCAGGGCACCCGCCTCAGGGCGCCCGGCTGATCACGCGCTCGCCGAAGTCGGCGAGCGCGTCGGCGGTGTCCTTCGCGAACAGGAACGCCGGCACCACCACGCGGGTGACCCCTTGGGCGGCGAGTTCCTCGCACGCCCCGACCGGGTCGTCACCGAAGATCCCGGGGCTCCACGACGTGACCTCGATCGCGGCGTGGTCACGTCCCGCGGCCTCGGCCGCCTCCCGCATCACCGTGAGCAGCTCGCCGAGATCGCCCTTGCCGGGGAAGAACCCGTCGCCGATGCGGCCCGCCCGCGCCGCGGCGGCCGCACTGTGCCCGCCGATGTGCACCGGCACGGTGCCGTTCGCCGGCTTGGGGTTCACGCTGGCGCCGGAGAACGACGTGAACTCGCCGTGGTGCTCGGCGTGGTCGTCGGCCCACACGGCCCGCATCGCTGCGATGTGGTCGTCGGTGCGGGCACCGCGCCGCTCCCACGGCACGCCGAGCGCCTCGAACTCCTCACGGAGCCAGCCGACGCCGACCCCGAGTTCCACGCGTCCGCCGGAGAGGTGGTCGAGCGTGGCCACCTCCTTCGCCAGCACCAGCGGGTTGCGCTGGGGGAGGATGAGGATGCCCGTGGCCAGGCGCAGGCGCTCGGTCGCAGCCGCCACGAACGAGAGCCACACGAGAGGGTCGGGCAGGGGGGTGTCGGCCGATCCGGCGAACCTGCCGCTCGGATCGTACGGATAGGTCGACTCGTAGGCGTCCGGGTAGATCACGTGCTCGACGGTCCACACCGACTCGAACCCGGCGGCCTCGGCGCCGGTGGCGAGCTCCACCAGCCCGTCGTGGTCGGTGAAGGGCACCGTGTTCGCGAAGATCAGGCCGAAGTCCATGCCGGCAGCCTCGCACAGCGGCCCCGCGCCGGTCCGAGGGCCTACGGTCCGGGGATGCGCTTCGGGATCAAGACCGCCCCGCAGATGACCACCTGGGCAGCGATGCTCGAGGTGTGGCGGGCCGCCGACGGAATCGAGCTGTTCGAGTCGGCGTGGAACTTCGACCACTTCGAGCCGATCCTCGCCCAGCCCCGCAACGGGCCGTGCCTCGAGGGCTGGACCACCCTCGCGGCGCTCGCCCAGGCCACCACCCGGATCCGCGTGGGCTGCATGGTCACCGGCGTGCCGTACCGGCACCCCGCGGTGCTCGCGAACATGGCGGCGACCGTGGACCACGTGTCCGACGGGCGGCTCGAACTCGGCCTCGGTGCCGGCTGGAACCAGGCGGAGTGCGATGCCTACGGCATCGAGCTCCCGGGGCTGCGCGAGCGCTTCGACCGCTTCGACGAGGCGTGCGAGGTGGTGATCTCGCTGCTGTCGGAACCGGTGTCGGACTACGAGGGCGAGCACTTCCGGCTCACCGGTGCGTACTGCGAGCCGAAGCCGGTGCAGCGCCCGCACCCGCCCATCACGATCGGTGGCGACGGGCCCCGGCGCACCCTCCGGGCCGTCGCCCGCTACGCCCAGCGCTGGAACACCCCGTTCACCTCGCCCGAGGTCCTCACCGAGCGGCGCGAGGTGCTCGCCGCCCACTGCGCGGACATCGGCCGCGATCCGGTGGAGATCGACGTGACCGCCCAGGTGATCCACGACCCGGCCACCGGACCGACCGCCACCGCGGAGGCCGCAGCGGCGCTCGGCGAGGCCGGCTGCGGCCTGGCGGTGGTGTACGTGCCCGAGACCCACCACACGGCGGCCGAGGTCGAGCGGCTCGCGGCGGCGCTGGCGGAGGTGGCCTGAGCCGGGGCCGTTGCCGCGGCTCGGGTCGGGTCGGGTCGGGCGGCGTCAGCCCTTCACGGAGAGCGCCGCGCCGACGATGCCGGCGTCGTTGTGCAGCGTGGCCGCCACGATCGGCACCTCGGAACGGATCTTCGGGATGAACCGGTCGGCCTTCTTCGACACCCCGCCGCCGATGACGATCAGGTCCGGCCACAGGAGCTGTTCGACCAGGGCGACGTAGCGGGTCAGGCGCTTCGCCCACTTCGACCAGCTCAGGTCCTCGTGCTCCCGCACGAGCTCCGAGGCGTACTTCTCCGCGTCGCGCCCCTTGAGCGGGAGGTGGCCGAACTCGGTGTTCGGCACGAGCACCCCGTCCACGAACAGGGCGCTGCCGATGCCGGTGCCGAGGGTCAGCATGAGGACCACACCGTCGTGGCCCCGCCCAGCGCCGAAGCGCATCTCGGCCACCCCGGCGGCGTCCGCGTCGTTCACCACGGTGCACGGCCGGCCGGTCGCCGCGGTGAGCAGCGCGTCGGCATCGGTGCCGATCCACGCCTCGTCGATGTTCGCCGCGGTGAGCGCGGTGCCGTGGCGCACGACCGCGGGCAGGGTGACGCCCACCGGTCCGTCGCCGCCGACCTCGGCGAGGACGTCCACCACCACGCGGGCCACCGCGTCGGGGGTCGCCGGGTGCGGGGTGGGGATGCGCACGCGCTCGGCGGTGAGTGCCCCGGCGACGGTGTCCACCGCAGCGCCCTTGATGCCGGTGCCGCCGATGTCGACCCCCACCCTCGTCCGGGGGAACGCCAGGGCCGGGTCCGGGAGGGGCAGGGGCGGGATCACCACGTCACTCATGGACCCCATCCTGTCGGGAGGCGGGCCGAACGCGTCGGACCTGCCGTCGGCGCCACTACCGTCCTCGCATGCCGACCGACGTCGATTCACCCGCCGCACCGCGGCCCGTCCGGCTGCTGCTGTCCGATGTGGACGGCACGCTGATCACCCCCGACCGGCGACTCACCGCGGCGACCGTGCAGGCCGCCGGCGCGCTGCGTTCGGCCGGCGTGCGCCTCGCGCTCACGTCCGGCCGGCCGCCGATCGGGATGTCCGCGCTGGCCGCCGCGCTCGACCTCGACACCCCGATGGGCGCCTTCAACGGCGGCGTGATCGCGGACCGCGAACTGCGCGTGCTGCACCAGCGGGTGCTGGCCCCGGACCTCGTGACCGAGGTCCTCCGGCGGATGTCGGCCCACGGACTCGACACCTGGCTGTACCGGGGCACCGAGTGGTTCGTGCCCGATGGCGGTGCCCCGCACGTGGCCCGCGAGACCGTGACCTGCGGATTCGGTCCCGAGGTGGTGCGCTCCCTCGACACGGTGCTCGCGGAGGGTGAGGGGATCGCCAAGGTGACCGGCGTGAGCGATGACCCGGGGCGGATGGCCGCCGCGCTCGCCGCGGTGCGTGACGACCTGGGCGACGAGGTGGCGGCGAGCTGTTCGCAGCCCTACTACCTCGACGTCACGCACCCCGCGGCCAACAAGGGCATGGCGCTGCGGTGGATGGCCGCCCACTTCGGCCTCGACGAGGAGGAGGTGGCCGCGATCGGCGACATGCCGAACGACGTCCTCATGTTCTCCCGCGCGGGGCTGTCGATCGCGATGGGCAACGCCTCGACGGAGGTGCAGCGGTCGGCGCGCCGGGTGACCCGGGCGAACGACGACGACGGGTGGGCCCACGCCGTGGAGCGCTTCGTGCTCCCGGCGGCGGCCGGTCGGCCGGCCCCCTGACCGGGAGGTCTCCCGTTCGCGGGGCTGTCCCGCCCCGGGAGCCGGCGGCTCAGGCGGCCTGGTGGTCGAAGAAGTCGAGCACTGCGGTGGTGGCCGAGAAGTCGGTGTTGGTCGGGCCCACGATGAAGTCGATGATCGGCGCGGCACCGGCCCACGTGTGGCCGCTGCCGAGCATCCGCCAGTACTCGACCTTCCGGCCGTCCGCGCAGCCCGGGTAGCGGTCGATCACGAGGGTCGGGGCCACCTGCACGCTCACCGGGACGGGTGAGCAGTCGGCGCGGGCCGCGTCGGTCGCCACCACGGCATCCACGGCGAGGCCGAGCGGCGGGGCGAACGGGACCGTCGAGCCCGTCACCGGTGCGATCGGATCGGCGGAGCCGTGCAGGACCATCACCCCGGTCCCCGGCGAGTCGGGGCACAGGGAGGTGAGGTTGGTCCCGCCGGAGCCGGCCACGGCCGCCATCCGACCCGGCAGGGTGCAGCTGAGGGCCTGGGCCATCGCGGCGCCGGCGGAGAACCCGGCGGCGAACTGTCGGTTCCGGTCGATGCAGTTGCGGCCGAGGACCGAGTCGAGCAGCGCGGCCACGAAGCCGATGTCGTCCACGCCGGTCTCGAGCCCACCCGGGACCGCCCAACGAGGGCCGGGCTGGCTGCCGAGCGGCGTGAGCACCACGTAGCCGCGGGCGCTGCCGGCGGCGCCGAGGCCGGAGTACTGGTCCCACACGCCCGGCTCGAGGGTGAACGGGTGGAGGCTCAGCAGCACGCCGCGGGGCCCGCTCGTGACATCCGCGCCCCCGGCGGGCACGTCCACGATCACCAGACGGTGGCCACCCTCCCAGGGGAACTGCACCAGGGTCCGCCCGGCCGGGTACGGCGTGGCGGTGGGCGACGTGCATCCGCCGGAGGGGACCACACCGGCGCCGGGCACCTTGCCGGTGCCGGCGTCGGGGACGACCGTGGTCGGCGTCGGGGTGGGGGGCGGCATCGGCGCGCAGGCGGCGAGCACACCGGCGGTGGCCACGACCGCGACCAGGGCCACGGCCTCGACGAACCGTCGGGTGCGTCGTCGGCCCGGCCCGCCGCGCAGCCGCCCGCCGTCCTGTCGCTGTGCATCGCCCATGCGGGCGACTGTACGACGTTCACCATCCCGGCCGCCCGCCGGGGCGCTGGGTAACGTTGCCCATGCAATCGGGTGCCGGACCAGGGGAGCGCACATGGCAATGACCGAGACCGACGTCGTCGTCGACGCCCGGGACGTCCGTGGCGCGCTGAAGCTGTGGTGGGTGTTCCTCGTGACCGGGATCATCTGGCTGCTGATCGCGCTGGTGGTCCTGCGCTTCAACGAGACCTCCGTGAGCACGGTGGGGCTGATCCTCGGCGTGATCTTCCTGGTCGCCTGCCTCAACGAGTTCCTGGCGTTCGCGGTGCTGCGCAGCGGGTGGCGCTGGTTGAACCTGGTCTTCGGCGTGCTCCTCGGCGGCGCCGCGCTCTACTCGTTCGTGAACCCGCAGAGCGCGTTCTGGGCGCTGGCCTCGGTCCTCGGCCTCATCCTGATCCTCGCCGGTTCGTTCCAGATCATCTCGGCGGTGCTCGCCCGCCACACCAACGACGTGTGGTGGCTCGGGCTGATCGTCGGCATCCTCGAGCTCCTGCTCGGCTTCTGGGCGTCGCAGCAGTACTTCCCGGCGCGGGCCGCGCTGATCCTCATCTGGGTCGGCTTCTTCGCGCTGTTCCGCGGGATCACCGAGATCGTGCTGGCGTTCCAGATCCACGGGGCCGGCAGGTCGCTCGACGAGCGGTACGGCACCGCCTGAGCGGCGATCACGCCGCTGAGGCTCAGTCGAGGAGAGCGCCCACGTCGGTGCCCGCCAGCGCGGCGCGCAGGTCGAGGGCGTCGAGCTGGACCCCGGTGGGCAGCACGCCGCCGGGGGTGATGGCGTCGACCGCGGCGGGGATCACCCGGGCCAGGCCCTCGGCGGCCTCGTCGGGGCTCACCCCGAGTGCCGCCGCGATCGCCTCGGTGTCGTCCCGTCCGAGGGCCCGCTGCACGTCGTGCGGGCCGACGGGCCGGTTGGGGCCGTCGGCCACCCAGCTCTCCGCCGCGTCCTCGTCGCCCGCACCGTCGAACCCGGCGAGCAGCGCCTGGAGGCCGTTGGTGCGCAGGTGGTTGCCGAGCTGGTCGAGCAGCCCGCTGCCGTCGCCGAAGGTGTCACGCAGGGTCATGGCCGCAGGCTACGACGGCCGCCATCATGGACGCCCATGGACGACATCGAGGTCGCCGGGCCGGTCGTGGTCACCGGCGCGGCCAACGGGATCGGGCGGGCGACCGCGCTGCTGCTCGCCGGCCGGGGCCGTGACCTCGTGGTCTGCGACCGCGATGAGGCGGGCCTCGGGTCGTTGGCCGCCGAGGTCCGGGAACTCCGCCGTGACGTGCGGGCCGAGGTGCTCGACGTGCGCGACGCGACCGCGGTGCAGGAGTTCCTCGACGCCGCCGGCACCGCGGTGGGTGGGCTGGCCGGTCTGGTGAACAACGCGGGTGGGACCTACCGCTCGCCGTTCGTCGACTCCAGGTCCAAGGGCGACCGGGCCCTGGTGGACGAGAACTTCACGAGCGTGGTCGAGGTGACCCGTGCCGCACTCGCCCATCTGGGGCCGGGGTCCGCGATCGTGAACGTCACCTCCTCGGAGGCGTTTCAGGCCGCCCCGGGCTTCGGCGTCTACGCGGCGATGAAGGCCGCGGTGGAGAACCTCACGCGCACCCTCGCACTCGAGCTGGCCGATGCCGGCATCCGCGTGAACAGCGTGGCGCCCGACGGCATCCCCACCGCGGGCGACGAGGAGCTCGCGGCCGCGGTGCGCAGCGAGGGCGACCACCTGCCGCCGCCGGTGCCGCCCTTGGGTCGCTTCGGCGCGCCGGAGGAGTGCGCCGAGGTGGTCGCGTTCCTCCTCGGCGGCCGGGCGCGGTTCGTCACCGGTACCTGCGTGCACGTCGACGGCGGGTTGCACGCGGCCGGCGGCTGGCACCGGGTGGTCCGCGACGGCGCGGTCCCATCCGGCGGCGCGATCCCGTCCGGCGGCGCGGCCGTGCCCGGAAACTGAACAGGTTTCGGTCGAACGACACTCTCCGTTCACCCGGCGGACCATCGGCGTTCAGTGGTGCTCCGTAGCGTCCGGGCCATGTCAGCTGGGCGGAGGACCTCCTCGATGGTGGCCACGGTTCTCCTCGCCCTGGCGGTGGTGATCCCGGCGATGGCGGTGCCCGCCGGAGCGCAGGACCCGACCGGCCCCGAGACCTCCGACATCATCGTCACCGAGCAGGTGGGGCCCACCGCCTCCCCGTGCCTGCCCGCCCTGTTCGCCCTCCGCAACCGTGTGATCGACACCCCGTCGTCGTTCACGTTGCGCATCGAGGTCACCGCACCGCTGTGCGAGCCGGTTCGGGCCGCGGGGGTGGTCTACGTGATGCCCGGGAAGGGCGTGGCCTGGCCGCAGCGACTCCAGGAGCGCCGGGACCTCACGCTCCAGCAGCCCGGCATCGTCGAGGTCAGCTTCACGAAGGGCTGCACCCCGGTGCAGTTCGACGTGATCACGGGCGACTCGCCGCCGACCGTGGCGCCCACCGGTCCGTGGCACGGACCCCTGCTCTTCCCGGTCGACACCGGCACCGCGCTGCAGTACTGGGGTGACGGGCCCGCGTGTCCGGCCCCGGTGATCCCGGAGTTCCCGTACCCGGCCGCGGCCGTGGTGGCCGCGGTGGCGGTTGCGGGGTTCGCGCTGACGCGGATGCGCCGGCGCCCCCAGCCGGCCTGAGCCGGTCCCGGGGCGCGTCCCGGGCCCGACCTCGCCCTCCGCCCGGGCGCTGGGAGACTGCCGCCCGTGTTCCGTCTGGCCCTCCGCGCCGCCCGCGCCCATTGGCGCCGGTTCGTGCTCACCACGCTCGCGGTGGTGATCGGCGTGTCGTTCGTGGTGGGGTCCTTCGTGCTCACCGACAGCCTGGCCGGCTCGATCCGGGAGGCCCTGCGCGACGGCGCCACCCGCAGCGACCTGGTCGTCCGCCCGGCCGGGGCCGGCCCGGGGGGTGGTCCCGGTGGGGTGTTCGGCGGTCCGAGGGCCGGGTTACCGGTCGCACTGCAGGACACCCTGCGCACGGTGCCGGGCGTGGCCGCCGCCGACGGGGTGGTGTCCGGCCCGTCACAGCTCCTCGACAAGTCCGGTTCGACAGGGGCCTTCGACTTCGCGTTGCTCTCGAACTGGCCCGACGATCCCGAGCTGTTCGGTGTGCGGCTGGCCGAGGGTCGGGCACCGAGCGGGCCGGCCGACGTGGTGCTCGACACCCGCAGTGCCCGCGACCGCGGCGTGCGCATCGGTGACGAGGTGCGCGTCGCCACCCGGCGCGGCGTCGAGCGGTTCCGCGTGGTCGGCCTCGCCGAGCAGCGGGCCGGAGGCCTGGTGGCCGCCGCGCCGGTCCTGGCGATGAGCCGTGAGCGCGCGACGGAGCTGGTGGGCGTGCCCGGGTGGGTCGGGGTGATCAACGTGCGGGTGGCGCCCGGGTCCGACGTGGCCACGGTGCAGCAGTCGTTGCGCACCACCGCGGGCGACGGCGTGTCGGTCGTGTCGTCCGAGGCGCTGCTCTCGGAGGCACAGGCGGCGATCCAGGACGAGCTCAACACGTTCGTCGGCCTGCTGCTCGGCTTCGCCGCGGTCACCCTGTTCGTGAGCGCGTTCCTGATCTGGAACACCTTCACGGTGGTGGTCGCCCAGCGCACCCGCGAGCTCGCCCTGCTGCGGGCGGTGGGCGCCACCCGGGCCCAGGTGGCGGGATCGGTGGTGGGCGAGGGGCTCGTGGTCGGGGTGGTGGCCTCCGTCGTGGGCCTCGGCGCCGGCGTGCTGCTCGGGATCGGCCTGCGGAACCTGATCGGCGCGCTCGGGGTGGAGCTCCCGGCGGGCGAGCTCGTCGTGGCGCCGCGCACGGTGCTGCTCGGCCTCGGTGTGGGCATCGTGGTCACGCTCGTGTCGGTCCTCGGACCGGCGCGCCGGGCCACCTCGGTGCCACCGGTCGCGGCCATCGCGGCGATCGACGCCACCCCGACGCGCCGCACGCTCGGGCGCCCGGTGCTCGGCGGCATCCTGCTCACCCTCGGTCTCCTGCTCGGCGGCCGGGCACTGGCCGACACGTCGTCCGCGGTGGAGCTGCGGGTGCGCGGCGTGGGCCTGGGCGCACTGCTCGTCTTCCTCGGGGTGGCCGGCGTGGCCCGGTTCCTGTCGGGGCCCGTGATCGCGGTGATCGGCACACCGTTCCGTCGTTGGGGCGGGGTGGCCACGCGGGTGGCCGTGCGCAACGCGGTGCGCAACCCGCGCCGCACCGCCTCGACCGCGAGCGCCCTGATGATCGGTCTGGCGCTGGTCGCCACCACGTTGGTGGTGGGGGAGTCGGTGCGCACCGCGATCCGCGAGGGCCTGGCCCGTTCCGTCCGCGCCGAGGTGGTGGTGGACTCCGGGTCGATCGCCCCCTTCTCGCCCGAGTCGCTGGAGCGCATCGCGGCCACGCCGGGCGTGGCGGCGTCGGTGCCCCTGTCGGTCGCCCGGTCCGACACGAGCCGGGGCCCGGGCCGGGTGGCGATGGCCACCGGCGACCTCGACGCGCTCGTGAAGGTGGTCGACCCGGAGGTGGTCGAGGGCCGGCTCCCGGCCCGTGCGGGTGAGATGGCGGTGGCCCGACGCTGGGCCGAGGGCAAGGGCGTGGAGCTGGGGGACCGGATAACTCTGCGCTCGGGGGGCGCGACCCGTGACGTGGACGTGGTCGGCGTGTACGCCCGGCGCGAGCTCTACGACGACACGATCGTCCGGCCCGAGACCTTCGCCGGGTTGCCGGGCGTGGAGCCCGTGACGCGCCTCGTGTTCG
>JBMOJH010000037.1:0-30138 GCA_049316905.1 Microthrixaceae bacterium
GCGAACAGGTCCGGCGCCACCTGGGCCCGCAGCGCGTCGACCTTCTCGGCCACGTGCGGGCCGTCGAGGGCCTCGCCGTTCACCACCTCGAGCGGCCAGGCCCGGACCCGGAGCACCACGTCGGTACGGCCCCGGCGGTCCCGCTCCTGCACCACGCGGCGGAGACCGACGTGGGCGAAGGGGCAGCTGACATCCGCGAAGACCTCGATGGTGGGCACGGGCGCTCCTCCTCGCCGGCGGGCGCCGACCTCCAAAAGGTACTCAGCCGGGCGGTGCGGTCATCAGGCCCGCGGCGCGGGGGCACCGAGCAGCTCGGTGACCACCCCGGGCTCCACCGGTCGCGAGAGGTGGTAGCCGCGGCCGAGGCGGAACCCGGCGTCGACCAGCCACTGCTGCTGCGCCTCGGACTCGATGCCCTCGGCGACGGCGTCGATGCCGAACGCGCGGGCGAGGCCGAGGATGGCCCGCAGGATCGCGTCGTCGTCGGCCACCGTGCCGGCGCCCGCGGTGAAGCCGCGGTCGATGTTCACCACGTCCACGGGCAGGTCCTTCAAGGTCGACAGCGACGACGCCGCGGTGCCGAAGTTGTCGACGCCGAGGCGCACACCGAGGTCGGCCAGGTCGCGGAGCGTGCCGTGGGGGGTGCCGCTGCGATCGTCCATGACCGTCGACTCGGAGATGTCGAGCTGGAAGGCGCCGGCCGGGATGTCGTGGCGCTCCACCAGCCCGGCGAGCAGCTCCACCACGTGGGCGTCGCGGAGCAGCTGACCGGAGAGGTTCACCGCCATCCGCAGGTCGTGGTGGCCCAGGCGGTGCCAGTCGGCGAGGCGCGCCGCGGTCTCGGCCAGCACGAAGGTGTCGATCGCCCACACCTCGCCCACGGCCTCGGCGAGCGGCACGAAGCGCTGCGCGGGGATCGTGCCCAGCTCCGGGTGTTCCCAGCGCACGAGCGCGTCCACGCCCACGATGCGGCCCGAGGTGAGCTCGAAGGTGGGCTGGTAGTGCACCAGCAGCTGGCCGTCCTGCAGGGCGGTGGACAGCTGTCGCTCGAGGGTCGCCCGCTCGAGCATCTCCTCCGCCATGCCGTCGTCGAAGTGCACGGTGCAGCCGCGTCCCTGCTCCTTCGCCCGGTACATGGCGGCGTCGGCGCGGCCGACGAGCTCCGGTGCGGCCACGGGGCCCGACGCGGTGGCCACGCCGACCGACGCCGTCAGCGGCATCGAGCGGTGGCCGAGGTCGACCGGACGATGCACCGCGTGCTCGAGGCGGGCGACGAGCTGCTGGAGCTGCTCGGGCCCGGCGGCCCGGCTCACCACGAGGAACTCGTCGCCGCCGAGGCGGGCCACGTCGTCGCCTGGTCCCGCTGCGGCGTGGAGCCGCTCGGCCACCTGGATCAGCGCGCGGTCACCGGAGTCGTGGCCGTACAGGTCGTTGATGAGCTTGAAGCGGTCCACGTCGACGAACAGGGCGGCGACCGGACGCTCCGGTGTCGCGGCGGAGAGCCATTCGGACATCCGCTCGAGGATCGTCCGCCGGTTCGGCAGGCCGGTCAGCGGGTCGTGCGAGGCCAGCCGCGTGGTGGCCTCGAAGTCGGCGCGGAGCTGCTCGAGCTCCGCGGCGATGCGGTCGAGCGGCCCGACCGCCGTGGCGTCCGCGGCGTCGTCGGAGCGGAGTTCCACCTCGTGCATGCGGATCCTGTCGGGCGGACCGGGCCGATTCTTGACATCACGTTCGGAAAATCCGCCGTTCGGCCGTGGGTCACATGTACCAAGCTCCGGGAACGGCCCGGCCGGACGGCCGCGGCGCAGGGGATCAGCGGAGCCGGCGGGCGGCGTCGTCGCCCAGCACGTCGGGCGCGGTGCCCTCCGTGAGGAAGCGGCGCATCCAGTGGTACGAGTCCTTCGGGCGGCGCCGCATGTCGTCGTCGTAGTCCACGTGCACCAGGCCGAAACGGGCCGAGCGGCCGAGCACCCACTCGATGTTGTCCGCGTAGGACCACTGGAAGAACCCGTCCACGGCAACGCCGTCGCGCTGTGCCTCGCGTACGGCCTGCAGGTGGGTGCGGGCGACCCAGATCCGCAGGTCGTCGTGGATGCGACCCGCTGCGTCGACGCGGTCGTTCATGCCGAAGCCCGACTCGGTGATCACGAAACGGGGGCAGGCCGGATGGTGCCGGTAGCGGCGGAGCAGCTCGGTGAGCCCGCGGGCGTCCACGGGGATGCCGACCGAGGACCGCACGCGGGCCTCGGCGGTGCGTTCCCACGGCACCGGCACCCCGCCCACGAGCGGCACCCCGCGCATGGGGAGCGGGCCGTAGTACTGCAGGCCCATGAAGTCGACGTCGAAGGCCATCGCGGCCTCGTCGCCGTCCTGGACGTAGCGCCGCATCGGCCGCAGGAAGGGCGAGTCGGCGAACGGGTAGCCCCGCCCGGCGAGCGGGTCGAGGAAGCCGTCGACGGCGAAGGCCTCGAGCGCGCGCTGCGCGCGGCGCAGCCGACCGTCGTCGGTGTGGAACGGCGAGGCGAGCGTGAACACGTTCGTGGTGCCGACCTGCGCTCCGGCCGGCAGCACGTCGCGCAGCCGGCGGCCGGCCTCGGCGATCGCAAGGTTCATGTGGTGCATCGAGGCCAGGGCCTCCATCGGGTGCGGTCCCATGCGCCGGGCGTGCACCCCACCCGCGATGTGCCCCACGACCGACAGCGGCTCGTTGAACACCATCCAGTGCCGCACCCGGTCGCCGTAGCGGCGGCCCACCTCGGCGGCGAAGGCCGCGAAGTCCTCGACGATGCCGCGCCGCGCCCAGCCGCCCTCCTGCTGGAGCGCGAGGGGCAGGTCCCAGTGGTGCACGGTGAGCCACGGCTCGAGCCCACGGGCGAGGCACCCGTCGATCAGGCGGTCGTAGTAGTCGCCCCCGGCCGCGTTCCACGGGCCACGGCCCTCCCCGAACACCCGGGGCCAGCTCACCGAGAAGCGGTTGGCGCCCACGCCGAGGCCGGCGATGAGGTCGAGGTCCTCGTCGAGGCGGTCGAACGCGTCGATGCCGTCGCGGCAGTCGGTGCCGCCCCGCACGCGACCCCGCCGGCAGGCCTCGTCCCACACCGACGGCGCCTTGCCGTCGCGGTCCCACGCCCCCTCCACCTGGAACGCGGCCGACGCCACCCCCCATGTGAAGTCATCGCCGAAGTCCGAGGTGCGCATGGCCTGGCAGGATAGGGCCGCCCGGACGGGCCGATCGCAGGACGGCGTACGGACCCGGATCAGCGCGCGGCGGTGAGCACGTCCGCGAGCTCGTCGGTGGACACCCGGCGGGACGGGTCCTCCGGATCGCACAACGTGGTGCGGTCCAGGTACACCCGCGGCGTGCCGTAGAGCAGCGCGAGGGCCAGCCAGTGCGGCGGGCTCACGTAGCGGTCGCCGTCGTTCTCGAGCAGCCACGTCCGCACCGCCGGCGCGTTCGCCCCGCTCATCCGGGGGAACAGGTGGTGCTCCACATGGTGGCTGAAGTTGAAGTGCAGCCGGTCCACCCAGCGCGGCACGTTCACGCTCATCGAGTTCACGACGGGGTCGTCGGTGCGGGTCTGCGGTCGCATGAAGTGGTTGGTCGCGATGTACGACATGACGATCGCGTTCCCGATGATCACCGGGATCACCATCACGAACACCACCTGCCGGCCGGCGAGCACCGCGATGCCCAGCCAGACGAGGACGCACGCCAGGGTGTCGAGCTTGGCCCGGCGGCGGTTCAGCCGGGCGAAGCTGCGCATGTAGCGGGACTGGATCCACAGCACCACCTGGCCGTGGAAGGTGAACCAGTAGCCCAGGAAGAACCAGCTGGCCCAGTGCCCGGAGCCCGGGGCGAGCCGGGCCACGAACCGGGTGGACGGCGCCCGCTCGTAGCGACGCAGCGTGCCGAACCCGTCGGGGTCGGAGTTGCCCTGGTTGGTGTGACCGTGGTGGACCTGGTTGTGCCACACCCGCCACAGGTGCGGGGACACGGCGACCGGCCCGAAGCCCAGGTAGCCGAGCGCGGTCTGCAGCCAGGTGGGACGCACCAGCGCACCGTGCAGCGCCTCGTGGGCCAGGAACCCCATCGCCGCGAAGCACTGACCGATCACCAGCGCGAGCGCGAGCGACCAGTACCAGGCGGGTCGCACCACGATCAGGGTGGTCATCGACGCGGCGACGGTCGCGACGAGCGGTACGAACCAGAGCGCGCGCCACGGGCGGGGGGCGAAGACCTCGTCGGGGAGCTCGGCGCGGAGCCGTCGGCGCACGTCGTTCGCGGTGGGCGCCGCGTCAGGGAGGTCGCCGGTCCGGTCGGCCTGGGCGGCGGCCTGGGCGGCCGGGTCGGTGGCGGGGGCGGTCATGGCTCTCCGTTCCGTGCGGTCGCCGCCCGGTGGGGCCCGGGTGGCTACGACACCGTAACTTACGAATCCGTAACCTACGGTGCCGTAGTACCGTCGTCAACCATGGCCGCCAAGCGACTCACCGGCACCGAGCGACGGAGCCAGCTCATCCGTGTGGGCCGGGCCGTGTTCGCCGAGAAGGGCTACGACGCCGCGTCGGTGGAGGAGATCGCCGAGCGGGCCAAGGTCTCCAAGCCGATCGTGTACGAGCACTTCGGCGGCAAGGAGGGCCTGTACGCGGTGGTGGTCGACCGCGAGATGGAGCGCGTCATCACGGCGGTGAGCGACGCCATCTCGAACGGCAGCGCGCGGGACCGGGTCGGCGCCGCGGCGCTCGCCTTCCTCATCTACGTCCGCGACGAGCCCGACGGCTTCGCCGTCCTCAGCCGCGACGCCCCCGCCAACATCGGCATGGCCAGCCTGCTCGCCGAGGTGGGGGAGCGGGTGGGGAGCCTCTTCGCCGCCGAGCTGAAGAAGGCGGGCTACAGCACCCGCGCCGCGCCGATCTACGCGCAGGCGCTCATCGGCATGGTCACCTTCGTCGGCCAGTGGTGGACCGAGGACGGCCGCGACGTGGAGGAGGTGGCCGCACACGTGTCCGCCCTGGCCTGGATGGGCCTGCGGCACCTGCCGCGGAAGCCCGAACGGGTCTGAGCCGGAGCGGTCAGCCCCGGCGCGGTCAGCCCTGCCGCCGGAACCGGGCGTCGGCCCGACCGGCCACCGGGGGCAGGTCGAGGTACGAGACCGGACCCGGCGGGGCCTCGCACACGTAGGGCACCGCGTTCACGCAGTGCATCGCCGTGGTGACGATGCCCGGGTTCCGTTCGAGTCCCGCCTCGATCGACTCGGGGTGCAGTCCGTGGAACGTCACCAGCACGCTCGGGTCACCCGTGATCTCCACCTCGAAGCGCTCGCCCTCGGGACCGAAGGTCCACGGCGGGTCCAGGTGGTCCTCACCCATGAACCAGTTGACCGCCGCGGTCACCACGGGCTCACCGTCGACGGTGCCGTCCCAGCGGAAGCGCTGTGCGGCGACCGTGCCCGGGGCGATCGGACCGATCGGCGACTCGATCGGTTGCGTGGCCACGGCCCACTCGTGCGTGGTGCGCAGTTCCGGATCGAGCTCCACGCCCAGCTCGCCGGCCACCATTCGGACCGACTGGCCGAACCCGCCGCCGAGGATGTCGAGCATCACGCTGCCGGCCATGCCCTCGGGCGTGGCGCCGAAGAGCATCCAGTCGCGGATCACGTCGGGCGCCCCGTAGGTGCGGATGTCGGAGAACTCCTCGGCCCGCACGTGGGTGATGCGGCCGCTCAGCGCGGAGAGCACCAGCGGGAAGCGTTCCGTGATGCCGCCCGGGTGGATCCCGGTGCCGTGCAGGCTGACCCCGGCGTCGGTCGCCACGCGGCCGAGCGGGTCGTCGGGATCCGCGAGGAACCAGCCCAACGGAGTCACCACGTTGGCGCCCGACGCCAGGATCCGTTCCAGCACGGCGGGGTCCGCGAACAGCGGGCTGTAGATCACGCAGTCGGCGTCGAGCTCGAGGAGCGCGTCCACGTCGGTGGTGGCGGTGACGCCCACCGGCCCGCGTCCCACGAGCGTGCCCACGTCCATCCCGTCCTTGGCCGCGCCGTGGACCCAGCACCCCACCAGCTCGAGGTCGGGGTGGTCGAGCACCCCTTCGATCGCCGCTCGGCCCACGCCGCCGGTCGCCCACTGGATCACCCGGTAGGTCATGGAGCTCCTCCACCTCGGCCCGGCGGCACCCTATCCACGTGGCCCGACCTAGTGTCCGGCCATGTCGGGCGACGACCGGGCGCCGGTGCCACAGCTGTCGGTGACGCTGCGCAACTTCGCGGCGGAGGACCCGAGCTCGTGGGAGCCGCTGGTCGCGGTGGCCGAGGCCGCGGACCGCGCCGGTGTGGGCCGGGTGGTCGTGGTCGACCACGTGGTGTTCGGCGAGTCGCTCGACGACTACGCCCGCCCCGAGGTGGGCGGCACCGTGGGCGGGCGCCAACCCACGGGACCCGACGGGCACTGGCTCGAGCCGCTCACCCTGCTCAGCTACGTGGCGGCCCGAACGTCCCGGGTGCGACTCGCCACCGGGATCATGGTGGCCGCGCTGCGCCGGCCGGTCGTCCTCGCGAAGTCCGCCGCCACCCTCGACGTGCTGAGCGGGGGCCGGCTCGACCTCGGCGTGGGGGTGGGGTGGCAGCGCGCCGAGTACGACGCGGCCGGGCTCGACTTCGGGGCCCGGGGTCGGCTGCTCGACGAGTCGCTGGAGCTGTGTCGCCGGCTCTGGACCGAGCCGGTGGTGCACCTCGACGGTGCGGGCCCGATCCACCAGATGCCCAAGCCCCGCCAGGTCGGTGGCGTGCCCGTGTGGGTGAGCGGCCGCTCCACGAACGAGCGGGTGCGGGAGCGGGTGGCGCGGTTCGGCGCAGGGTGGATCCCGTGGGGCGATGACGCCGCGGATCCCACCGCCGGGATCGCCCGGCTGCGGGAGGACCTCGCGGCGGCAGGTCGGGCCGCGGACCGTCTGCAGGTCACTGCGCCGCTACCCGCCGAGCCGGACCGGGTGGCCGAGCTGGTCGACGCGGGGGTGACCGACTTCCGGCTCCACGGTGCGGTGCCCGGGGATCCGGCCGAGGCCGAGGACGTGCTCGCCGCCGCCGTGGCGTTCCTTGCTTCCGCAGCTCGCTGAGGGTCGACGGCGCGCCCACCGGCGGGAAATCTGGCGGTTGCACGTCCTGGGGCGTTGCGGACCCCTGTATCGCGGGTCAGTGGGTCAGGCGGCGGGGTGGTCGGCCAGGCTTCGCTGGCGCCAGTTCGGTCCGGCCACCTCGATGGTCGCCGTGTCCCCCGGGTGCCCGTGCGGCGTGCCCCCGGGCCACAGGCCCGACAACGCCCCCAGACCCATGACGGGATCGAGCGAACGGAGCCACGTGCACACGCCGGCGAACGCCATGCGGTCGGCGTGGCTCCAGGCGAAGCCGAAGCGCCGCCGGACGACGTCAGGCATGGCGCCGTAGACCATCACCCGCAGCAACTCGGAGCCGATGTGGTTCACGAGGGGCTCCAGCGCCGCCAGCGGACCGGGCAGCGTGAACCGGCCCCCGCTCGCCGCGGGGTTGGCGGTGGGGTCGAGCACCCAGGCCGCGGCCGGCGTGATCTCGAGCTCGGTCCGGCAGATCTCGTCGAAGCGAATCCGGAAGTCGCGCAGGGTCGGCGGAACGGGCCGTTCGCTCACCCCGTAGCGCCGGTACCAGGTGACCGACTCCGCGTAGAGCTGTTCGCGCTCGGCCCGCGTGAGCGGTCGGGCGAAGTAGAGCTCGCGGGCCCGCAGGAACTCCCACGTGAAGGTGGCGTGCGCCCACCAGAACACGTCGGGGTCGAGGGCGTGGTACCGCTCGCCGCGGTGGTCGGTCCCCTTGATACGGGGATGGAAGTCCCGGATACGCCGGCCCCGCTCGGCGCCCTCGTCGGCGTCCTCGGTGAAGATGCTCCCCCAGATGTAGGGGACGGACCGGTCGATGCGGTCGAACGGGTCGTCGAAGAAGTTCGAGTGGTCGGTGACGCCGGCCCCCAGGCCCGGGAGCATGAGCTGCATGATCCCGGCCGCGGTGCCGGGCAGGAGGCTGCGGGGGTCCGACGCGGTGTCCCACAGGATCGAGCCCGGCCGGATCGGCGCGCCGGCCGCGCGCTCCCGGGTGGTGCCCGCGGCCCGTGTCTCACCCATCACGCCCCCTCGCGTCCTGGATCGGTGCGGTCCGAGGGTAACGGGAGGCCGGCGCGGCGGCGCAGTCGGTCCGACATGATGTCGGTGTGGTGGCGCCGACCGACCCGTCCGACGACCCGACCCTCGCCGCCGTCGCGGAGGGCGTGGAGCGGGTCTGTGCCGACTTCGACGACGGCTACTGGTCGGCCTGCGACACCGACCACCGGTTCCCGTGGGAGTTCTACGACGCCATGGCGGCCGGCGGCTGGGTGGGCATCGCGATCCCCGAGGCGTACGGCGGCGGGGGCCAGGGGATCGCGGCCGCGGCCATGGTGCTGAACCGGGTGGCGGCGAGTGGCGCCGCGATGAACGGGTCCTCCGCCCTGCACCTGACCATGTTCGGGCTGAACCCCGTGGTGCGGTTCGGCAACGACCGGCTGAAGGACACGTTCCTGCCGCGGGCGGCCACCGGTGATCTGCACGTGGCGTTCGGCGTGACCGAGCCCGACGCCGGGACCGACACCAGCCGCATCACCACGCGGGCGACCGACGACGGGCGCGGCGGCTTCCTGGTCACCGGTCGCAAGGTGTGGACGACGAAGGCGCTCGAGTCGGAGGTGGTGCTCCTCCTCACCCGCACCGACGACGACCCCGAGGACCGGCTCGGCGGCCTCACCCTCTTCCTCGCCGACCTCGACGAGCGGTACGTCGACATCCGGGCCATCCCCAAGGTGGGCCGGAATGCCGTCGCGAGCTGCGAGGTGGCCTACGACGGGCTCCCCGTCGAGGGGTGGCGGATGGTCGGCGAGCGCGGCCTCGGGTTCCGCCACCTGCTCCACGGGCTCAACCCCGAGCGCATCCTCCTGGCCGCCATGAGCTGCGGCATCGGGGAGGCGGCGCTGCGCCGGGCGGTGGCCTACGCGTCCGAGCGGGAGGTGTTCGGCCGGCCCATCGGGGCCAACCAGTCGATCAGCCACCCCCTCGCCGTGGCCCACATGCAGCTCCGGGCCGCCGCGGCCGTGATGTGGGACGCGGCCCGCCGCTACGACGCGGACCTGCCGTGCGGCGAGCAGGCCAACACCGCCAAGTACCTGGCGGCGGAGGCGGCCTTCCTGGCCGCGGACCGGGCGGTGCAGACCCTCGGCGGCATGGGCTACGCCACCGAGTACCACGTGGAGCGGTACTGGCGCGAGGCCCGGTTGCAGCGGATCGCGCCGGTGAGCCAGGAGATGACCTGCAACTTCGTCGCCCAGCAGGTCCTCGGCCTGCCGCGCAGCTACTGAGCCGTCCCGGAGGTCCTGTTGCCGGGGTTCGGGAGCTCTCCAGCCGGCACGGCATCATGGGGTCGTGAAGGACGACGCGCCGACCGGCGCAGGTGACACCCCGCGCACCGCCGTGGTGCTCGCGGGCGGCGGGTTCAAGGGCGCGTTCGAGCTGGGCGCGTTCCGGTACCTGGTCCACCGGCAGGGTGTGGTGCCCGACGTCATCACCGCCACGTCGGCCGGGGCGATCCTCGGGACCGTCGCCGCCCAGGCCCGGACCCATGAGGAGCTGCTCGGACGGCTGGAGGAGGCCGACGCCGACCTGATGGCCATGACACAGGTGGACCGGGTCTTCGGCGAGCAGCCGTGGCTGCAGGAACTCGACGGGACGCCGGCCGCGGACCGGATCCGCAAGCTGGTCACCGACCGCGGACGCCCTCATCCCGAGGACGACGACACCGCGTCACCGGGCGACGGCGGAGGGCACGGGTCCCATCGGCACCACCGGAACCGCGACGCCGACCGGCACCCGTTCGTGGACGCGGTCGAGGTGGCGCGGCGGCTGCCCGCCGCGCACCGCGCCAAGGCCGACGGGCCCGGGCGGGCGATCCTCAACCTCGGTCCGTTCGAGACCTCGCTGCGCGGCGGCACCGACGTGGGCATCGCCCCGCTCGACGCCGACCTCGTCGCGCGCCCCGGCCTCGACCTCCGCCTCGCCGTGACCGACGTGAAGGGGCGGGCCACCCACTACGTCACCGGCGACGCCCGCCTCGTCGGCCCCGACGCCCTCACCCCGGTGCCCGACGCGACGGGCTTCGACCTGGTCGACGGGGTGATCGCGTCCGCCAGCGTGCCGGGGGTGTTCCCGCCACGGCTGCTGGGCCCGGCCACCTACGTGGACGGCGGCGTGCTGCAGAACATCCCGCTGGCGGCGGCACTCGCCCTGCGACCGGACCGCGTGTTCACGCTGGTGGCGGTGCCGGTGCGCCAGCCGAAGAAGAGCGTGTCGCTCTGGGCGGCCGAGGAGCTCGGGTACTTCTCCACCCAGGTCGACAACCTCGCGGTGCCGCTGCCGCCCGGGGTGACCAACACGGTGATCGAGCCGACGCTCGAGGTGGTGGGTTCCTTCGAGCTGCACCGTGGGCTCATGCGCATCGACATCGACTACGGCTGGCTCCGCTGCGAGGAGACGCTGGCCGATCTCGACGACGGCCTCCGCCCGGTGATGACCACCGCGTCCGACACGATCATCAAGCTCCGCCAGCGCGCGTGGCTGCTCGAGGAGCGGTGCCTCGACGGCACCGACGTGGCGGCCACCGTCGCCGAGCTCCGCGGCGTGAAGGCGGCGCTCCGTTCGGCCCGGGCCGCCCGTGGCGCCCTGGGCCTGCCGTGTCCGTCGTTCACCGACGAGTTCGGCCACGGCTGGGAGCTGCACGGTCGGGAGCGCCCGGCCGACCTGCCCGAGACCTTCGACTGACCGCTGCCGTCGCCCCGATCCCGCTGTCCGGATCGCGGCCGGACCGGGAATTGGTGCCGAACACGACGGTTCCGGTCGGATCCGGCACCAATTCCGGGCGCGTGGTCCGGCTCGGGGCGGTCAGTCGGCGATCGGTGCTGGTCGACCGAACAGGTAGCCCTGCCCGTACCGGACCCCGAGCTCGAACAGCATGGTGGCCTCGGCCTCGGTCTCCACGCCCTCGGCGATGAGCGTGGTCGACGTCCGGTCCGCGAAGAAGATCAGGCCGGCCACCACCGCCTGTCGGGCCGGGTCGGTGTCGACGTCGCGCACGAGGCCCATGTCGAGCTTCACGAACTGCGGGCGGAGCTCGAGGACGTGGCGCAGGCTGGCGTAGCCGGCCCCCGCGTCGTCGACCGCCACCCCCGCGATGGGGAGCGTCCCGAGGGATTCCTTCAGCACTGCGTAGTCGTCGATGCCGGTGTGCTCCGTGACCTCCAGGACGACCGGTCGGCCGGCCCCGTCGAGCACCGCTGCCAGCGATTCGCCCGCGATCATCTCGGGCGAGACGTTGAGGCTGACCCACCAGCGTGGGTCGAGCACCCGGGCCGCCGCGAGCGCATCCGTCAGGCAGGCCCGTTCGAGCTCCGGGCCCAGGCCGAGTCGCTCGGCCTCGGCGAAGTGGACGTCGGGCCCCGTGCCGTCGTCGAAGCGGGTGAGGGCCTCGTGGGCCACCACGCGTCGGCCGGACAGTTCCACGATGGGCTGGAACACCGGATGGAACCGGCGGCACTCGATCACGTCGAGGACCCGCCGACGTTCGTCCTCCCCGGCCTCCTCCGCGGCGAGTTGCGGGCCGAGCAGCAGCGCAGCATGGGCGGCGATCTCGGCGAACACCGGCAGGAACCGGTCGAGCCAGCGGGGATCCGGGTGGCCGGTGCCGCACGCCAGGTGACCCACCGTGCGGCCCTCCCACACGAGGGGGCCCCCGCCGATCGCCGTGACGTCGGCCCTCACGAGCTCCTTCAGCAGCGGGCCTGCCCTATCCGGGAGCGGCAGCAGCGGGACGGTCCAGGCACCGTGGGCTCCCTGCCGACGGACGAAGTCGGCGGTGCCGGGCGCGACGGTCGGCGGTGGGGTCAGGTGGGGCAGGCGGGCGGCGAGGGTCTCGAGCTCCCCGCCCGGTCGCTCGGCCAGGAAGACCGTCCCGTTGATCCCGTCGAGCGACGCGATGGCGTCGCACAGCCGTTGCGCGGAGTCCGCCGCCGTGTCGCCACGGGTGATGGAGCCGAGGATCTCTGCCACGTGGTGGCGGTCCTGTCGCTCGGTCCGGAGGTGGTCCTCGAGGGCCCGTTCACGCGACGCGTCGCGCAGCGAGACGATCACCGCGGCGTGCCGGCCGTGCTCCACCACGGGCGTCGCGGTGGCGTCCACCACGAACGGCTCGCCCGTGCGTGACGTGCCGGCGACCGTGCCGCTCCACGAGTGGCGGCCCACGAGCTCGGCGGCGATCGCCGCGAAGCTCGGGCCGTCCTCGGTGATCGACTCGAGCACGTTCGCGTGGTGGCCGACCAGCTCGTCACGCTGGATGCCGGTGAGGCCCACCATCGCCTCGTTCACGTACGCGATCGTGTCGCCGCGCACGACCATCAGGCCGCCGGTGGAGTGCGCGATGGCCGCGGTGAGCAGGCGGCGCTCCCGGTCGTCGGCCGCGTGGTCGGTGACGTCACGGGCGGTCAGGCTCACACCGTCCCCGGCCGGGGCGACCCGCATGTCCACGAGCCGTGGCCGTCCGTCCGCCCGTGGCGGGCCCGGCCAGGCGTCGAGCGCGATCGGGACACCCGTGTCCACCACCTGGGCGAGGAGGTCGAGCAGTCCGCTGTCGCCGACGGAGTGCCGCAGCACCAACACGCTCGCGCCCAGCAGGTCCGAGCGGCTCATCCCCATGTACTCACACGCCGCCTCGTTCACGTCCGCGATGAGGAAGTCCGTGATGCGGCCGGTGTGGTCGCGCACCGTGACGAGGTGCGTGTGCACGTCGAGCAGGGAGTCCATCGTGGCGCGGAGCCAGGCGGCCACCGAGACGGCGTCCTGGTCGATGGCGCGACCCGGGACTAGCGCAGGGGTACTCGCTGGCTCGGTCGATTGCCCCATCGACACCTCCTGCCGAACCCCGCCACGGTACCGGGGACCGGCCGGAAACCGGCGGTTCGTCCCGCGTGGGGTGTGGACGGTAGTCCGCACCCGTCAGATGCGGGACCGGCGCAGGTGTCGCGCCCGATCAGGGGGTGACCGGCGACCGCTCCCTCCACGCCCGGTAGCCACCCACGAGATCGGTGGCGTCCACCCCGAGGTCGCGCAGCGACGCCGCGGCGAGCGACGAGGCGTACCCCTCGTTGCAGACCACCACCACCCGGCGTCCGGGCACGGCACCCTCCAGCCGGTCCGGGGAGGAGGGGTCGACCCGCCACTCCAGGTGGATCCGCTCGACCACCACCGCGCCGGGCAGTTCGCCGTCGCGTCGCCGGTCTGCCTCCGGGCGGATGTCGACCACCAGGTCGCCCCGGGCGACCGCCGTGGCGAGGCGTTCCGGTTCCACCCGCGGGAGATCCGCACGGGCCTGCTCCAGCAGGCGGGCCACCCGGGAGGGTGGGCCGCTCACGCCGTGCCCGCCGGGTGCAGGGCTCGCGCCGCCGGCCCGGCGCCCAGGACCGGGGTCTCCTCGACCACGTCCATCACGTCCACGGCGTGCCCGTCCCACGGGTCGTAGAAGGTCATCGTCCGGAGCGGGGGCGAGTACACGTGGATGCTGGTCGCCGGGGCGTCCGACGCGTTCAGCACGTCGTGCACGGTGTCGGCGGGGACCTCCTGGACGGAGCCGGCAGGCAGGCGTCGGATGGTCGTCCCGGTGGGTCCCTCCAGCTCCGTGAGCTCCCCCTCCACCACGGTCAGCACGCCCACCGACCCGCCGTGGTCGTGGGGCTGCACCGACTGGCCCGGCCACCAACCGATCACCCAGACCTCGTAGTGGTCCGTGGCGATGAGGCGGGCGGGCCGGCGCTCCCGGGGGTCGTGGTGGGCGTGGTCGTGCCAGAGCGGCGAGGCGGCCACGCCGAGGGCGATGTCGGCGAGCGCCGCGGGGCTGACCACCTCGGTCGGCGTGGTCACGAGAACCGCTCGCCGCGCAGCGACCGGCTCACGAAGCCGTTCGGGCCGACGGGCTCGTCGCCGACGATCGTGACCCGTTCGAGGACCCGGTCGTGGGTGGTGACCGCCGCGTCCACCGGGCCGAGGTGGGCGGTGGAGCGGTTGTCCCAGAAGGCGATGTCACCCGGTTCCCACCGGAACCGCACCGTGAACTCCGGACGGCTGACCTGTTCGAACAGGAGGCGCAGCAGGTGCTCGTTCTCGCGGTCGCTGAGGCCCACGAGGTAACGGGTGAACACCGGGTTCACGAACAGGGACCGCCGCCCCGACTCCGGATGCACCCGCACGACGGGGTGCACCGCCTTCGGCTTCGCGCCCGCCGCGCCGGTCTTGGGATCCACGTCGTAGCCGTGCCAGCGGTGCACCGCCTGCAGGCCGTCGACCAGGTCGCGGACGGCGGGGGAGAGGTCCTCGTAGGCGGCCTCGAGGTCGGTCCACAGCGTGTCGCCGCCCGCCGCCGGCACCTCGACGGCACGGAGGATGGACCCGAGCGCCGGGTTCACCACGAAGGTGATGTCGGTGTGCCAGCCGGCCAGCGTGAGGCGCGGCGGTGCGAACTCGGGTCGGTCGGGGCCCCGGCCCTCGGCCCGGCTGGTGCGGCGGGAGTCCACGACCATGATCTCGGGGAAGCCCTCGGGCGAACCCTGCAGGGGGTGTCCCTCGGTGAGGGGCCCGAAGGCCCGGCCGAACACCACCTGCTGGGCCCGGTCCAGCTCCTGGCCACGGAAGAAGAGCACCTTGTGCTCCACGAGCGCCGCGCGGATCGCGGCGGTGAGCTCCGCGTCGGGTGGGGTGCGGAGGTCGAGGCCGTGCACCTCGGCGCCGAGCACCGAGGTGAGGGGTCGGACGTCGAGGTCGACCGGGGCGGTCTGGTCGATCGCAGCGGTGTCGTTCGGGGTGGTGTCGTTCGGGGCGGTCGTGATGCTCATGGTGGGTCCCGTCCTGGTGGGTCGGTGAGTGGGTCGGTGGCTCGGGTGGTCCGGCTCAGCGGGGCTCGTCGCCGCGCAGGGTCACCCGCTGGATGACGCGGTGCTGGTCGCCGAAGTCGCCGACGACGGCGTGCTGGGTGGCCCGGTTGTCCCAGAAGCCGAGGTCGCCCGGCCCCCAGTGGTGGCGGACGGTGAACTCCGGGCGCACCGAGTGGGCGTACAGGAAGGTGAGGAGTGCGTCGCTCTCCGGTGCGGTCAGGCCGACCAGGCTCTTGGTGAAGCCCGGGTTCACGAAGAGCGACTCGCGGCCCGTCTCCGGGTGGGTGCGCACCACCGGGTGCTCCACCGGCTCGATGCTGGTGAACTCCCGGCCCTCCCAGCGGCCGGTGCCGACCGCGTCGAGGATCGGCTGGAACTGGCGACGGCCGTCGTGCACGGCGCGCAGCCCCCTCAGGAAGTCCTGCAGCGCCGGGCTCAGCGCGGCGAAGGCGGCCTCCTGGTCGGAGAACAGGGTGTCGCCGCCGGCCGGGGGCACCACCACGGCCCGCAGGATCGAGCCGAGCGGGGGCCGGGTCACGAAGGTGACGTCGGTGTGCCAGGCCACGCCGCGCTCTCGGGTCGCCACGTCGCCGTAGCTGTCGTAGAGGCGTGACGCTGCGGTGTAGTCGATCTCGAACACCTCGGGGTGGCCGTCGATGCCGGGGACCACGGGGTGGCCCTCGGTGGGCTCGCCGAACCGCCGGGCGAACGCGAGGTGCTCGTCCGGGTCGAGGTGCTGCGCGGTGAAGAACACGACCTTCCGGTCGAGCCAGAGCTCGCGCAGGTCGGCAACCGTGTCGTCGTCGAGGTGGCGGACATCGAGGCCCTCGACGACGGCCCCGATCGAGCCGCTGAGCGGGCGGACCGTGTAGGCGGTGGCGCTCCCGATCACGGGGCTGTCGGTGCCGGGTTCGGTGATGGTCATGGGGTGCTCCCTGTGGGTGGCGGCTGGTGGTCGCCCTCGGCCGACTCGTCGACGCCGAGCGCGGTGAGGAGTCGGGTGCGCAGTGCCTGGAAGGCCGGGTCCGCGCGATGTCGCGGCTCGTCGAGCACCACCGGTGCGTCGGTGGTGATGCGACCGTCGTCGAGCACGAGTACCCGGTCCGCGAGCAGCACGGCCTCGTCCACGTCGTGGGTCACGAGGAGCACGGCCGGGCGGTGGCGCGCCCAGAGCTGCTGCACGAGGGCGTGCATCCGGATCCGGGTCAGCGCGTCCAACGCGCCGAAGGGCTCGTCGAGCAGCAGCAGCTCCGGGGAGCGGACCAACGCGCGGGCGAGTGCCACCCGCTGGGCCTCGCCGCCCGAGAGTGTCGTCGGCCAGTCCGACTCGTGGCCGTCGAGGCCCACCTCGGCGAGCGCCGCGGCGGCCCGACCGGCGGGGTCCTCCCCCTCGAGGCCGAGGGCCACGTTGTCGGCCACCCGGGCCCAGGGGAGGAGGCGCGCGTCCTGGAACACCACGGCCCGGCGCTCCGGGACGAGGATCCGGCCCTGCACACCGTCATCGAGGCCGGCGAGGGCCCGCAGCAGGGTGCTCTTGCCCGAGCCGCTGCGACCGAGGAGGGCGACGAACTCGCCGGGCGCGATGTCGAGGTCGATGCCCTGCAGCACCTCTCGACCACCGAAGTCGCGGCGCACGCCACGGATCCGCACGGCGAGATCGCTCTCGTTGGGGGGGTCGTCGGTGGGTGGGCCGTCGAGCACGTCGGGGGTGTCGGCCACGGTGAGCGGCTCCGGGTCGGCTGCCCCGCGGGCTGGTTCGAGGGTGGTCATCGCGTCACCGTCCCGGTTGCCAGCGGAGGAGGCGCGCCTCGAGGGTGCGCACCAGGGCGTCGGAGAGCAGACCCAGCACCGCGTAGGTGACGAGGCCCACCACGATCACGTCGGTCTGGAAGAACACCTGGGCCCGGGTCATGAGGTAGCCGATCCCGCTCGAGGCGTTGATCTGCTCGGCGAACACCAGGAGCAGCCAGGCGATGGCGGTGGCCAGCCGGAGGCCCACGAGGAATCCGGGGAGCGCGCCGGGCAGCACGATCCGCCGCACGAGCTCGCGCCGCGACAGCCCGACCACGTCCGCGAGCTCCCGGTAACGGGGGTCGAGCGACTTCATCGCCGCCGACGTGTTCACGTAGATCGGGAACGCCACGCCGAGGACGATCAGGAAGATCTTCACCGTCTCGCCGACGCCCAGCCACACGACCAGCAGCGGCTGCAGGGCGATGATCGGGACGAAGCGCAGCATCTGGACGTTGGCGTCCACGAGGTCGTCGCCGAGGCGCGAGAGGCCGGAGACCAGCGCGAGGCCGGTGCCGACCGGGATGCCGATGGCCAGTCCCCAGAGCACGCGCTGGGCCGACGCCCACAACGACGTACCGAGGGTGCCGTCGCGCAGCAGGTCCCAGCCGGCGGTGAGGACGGTGGAGGGGCCGGCGAGGATGTCCGGCGAGATCCACCCGGCCCGCGCGGCCACCTCCCAGAGTGCGAAGAGGGCCACGACCCCGGCCAGGCGTTCGACGCCCAGGGGGACCGTTCGCCGGCGCCCGGCGGAGCCGTGGCCCTCGTTCGCCGTCGGGAGTTCGACGAGGTGAGTCGTCACGACCCCTGCGCCCCCTTCACCAGGTCGTTGAACCTGGTGTCGAACTCCCGGCGGACATCCACCTCGGTCGGGATCTGTCCCGCCTCGGCGAACAACTCGGCCAGACGCTGCTGGGGTTCCAGCACGTCGCCCGGCAACTCGATGAACCTGGCCGGACCCGTGGCCTCGGCGAGCGCCGTGGCCTGCTCGGGCGTGAGGCCGTACTGCTTCACGAAGACCGACCTGGCCAGCTGGTCGCGGTTGGCGGCCAGATAGTCGAAGGACTTCACCAGCCGCGTCAGGTAGTCCGCCAGGGCCGCGGAACGGGCCGGGTCGGCCAGCGTGTCGGCGGAGGCGATCAGGAACGAGGTGCGGTCGGTGACCTCGTTGGCCCCGGCGGCCTTCCGCCCACCGGGCGTGTCGGCCAGGTAGCGGGAGATCAGGGGCTCGGTGGAGACCCCGGCGTCCGCGGACCCGCCCTTGAGGGCGGCGGCCACCTGGGTGATCGGCACGTCCACGGTGGTCACGTCGGACAGCTGCAGTCCCGCGGCGTCGAGGCCCTGCAGGAGGCTGGCCTCCGAGGCGGTGCCGCGCTGGTAGGCGACCCGCTTGCCCTTGAGCGCACCCCACCCGGTGATCGACGGATCGGCGGTGATCAGGCCGCCGAAGCCCTTCTCGGGTGCCCAGCCGGCGACCGCCACGAGGGACTGGCCGGCGGCCTGGGCGAAGATCAGCGGGGTGCTGCCCACGAAGCCGGTGTCGAGCGCACCGCCCTGGAAGGCCTGCAACATCGGTGGGCCGCCCACGAAGGACGAGTACTCCACGGTGTAGGGGAGGTCCTTGTCCTGGCTGGCCGTGGCGAGGACGGTCTTCAGGTAGTCGAGCTGGTCGCCCACCCTGAGCGTGGTGCCGGCGGGGATCGTGCCCACCGTGCTGACCGGAGCGGCGGTGGTGGTGGGGCCGGTCTCGGCCCCGGCCCGGGTGGACGCGTCGTTCGAGCACGCCGCGGCCAGGAGCGCCAGCGCGCCCACGGCCACGGTCGTCACGATCGCGGCCCGCCGACGCGGGGTCCGAGCAGGGGTGGACATGAGGGGAGTTCCTTTCCGGGGGCGGCCGGCCGGGCCGGCGTTCCTGAGTGCTGACGTTCCTGAACGCCGGCCTCCCTGAGTTCAGCGATAAAGCCGACTGAAGTAGTCAGGTTTTAGCCAAGGAACCGGCATCGGCTCAAGCGACGTCGGTCACACGCAGCGGGTCGGCCTGTCGACCGCACCCTCCGGCCGCGCTCCTGGCCGGGCCCGGTCGGATCGCCGGGTGCGGCGGTCGGCGGGTCTAGGTTGGCCGGCGGTCGGGGCACGGCCCGGCCGCAGTTCGAGGAGTCCCACATGCGCCGTCTCGTCGCCCCGCTCACCGTCCCGGTGATCGCACTGCTCGTCGTCGCGCCCTTCGGGCTCGCCGCGTGCTCCAGCGACAGCAAGAGCACCACCACCACGACCACCACCGAGAAGCCGAAGAACCTGTCGGTGTCCACGCCCGCCGGTGAGGTGTCGCTCTCGCTCGACGGGGAGCTCCCGCCGAACTGGCCGAAGGACTTCCCCCTCCCCAAGGACACCGACGCCGCCGGCTCGGGTTCGCTCGGCGGTTCCGACAAGGGCGTCCAGGTGGCGGTGTTCACCACCAAGGAGACCGGCAAGAACGCCTTCGCCTTCTACACGGGCAACTCGTCGCTCAACCCCACGAAGCCCAGCTCGGCCGGCATCGGCTCCGCGTTCGCCGGGTCCGTGGACATCTCCGGCACCTACAACGGGTCGGTCACGGTGGCCGGCATCAGCGACACGACCTACATCGTCGTGGTGCTGAACACCTCGGGCACCGGCGGCGGCACCACCACCACCACCACCGCCAAGTCCGGCAGCACCACCACGACCACCGCGGGCGGCTCGTCCACCACGAGCTCGTCCACGTCATCGACCACCACCACGACGGCGACGACCTCGACCACGAACGCGGGCTGATCCGCCAGTGGCCGACGCAACCGCACCGGCCGACACGGGGACCGCCCCGGCCCGGGCCGGCGCGGTCCTCGGTGTCCTCATCCTCGTCGCCGCCGTCGCGAACCTGCCGTTGGCGGTCGCCAACGTGGCGCTGCCCGACATCGGCAAGCACTTCGACGCCAGTCAGACGCAGCTCAACCTCGTCGCCGTGGGGTACTCGCTCGGCCTCGCGGCCTCGGTGCTGTGGCTCGGCGCGGTCGGCGACCGCTACGGCCGCAAGCTGCTGCTCCTGGTCGGGGTGCTGTTGTCGTTGCCGACCGTGCTGCTCGCCGCCTGGGCGCCGTCGATCCAGGTCCTCGTGATCGCCCGGATCGTGGGCGGGCTCGCTGCGGGCATGGCGTACCCGACCACGTTGGCCCTCATCACCGCGCTGTGGGCCGGCGCCGGCCGCACGCGGGCGATCGCGCTGTGGTCGGCCATCGGCGGTGCGGTCTCGGCGCTCGGCCCCCTGATCTCCGGCGTGCTGCTCGAGCACTACTGGTGGGGCTCGGTGTTCCTGGTGACGGTTCCGCTGATCCTGCTGGCCGTGCCGGCGGTCATCCGCCTGGTGCCGGCCCACGTCAACGAGACCACCGAGCCGGTCGACAACCTCGGCGGCGTGCTGTCGGTCGTGATGGTCGGCGGCATCATCCTCGCGATCAACTTCTTCGCCGTGCCGGGCGACCGCACCCGTGTGCTCGTCCTGGTCGCCATCGGCGTGCTCGCCGCGGTGGGGTTCGTGCTCCGCCAACGCCGCGCCACGAACCCGCTCTACGACCTGCACGTGGCGGGCCGCCGCATCTTCTGGGTGGCGGCGTGCGCGGGCATCGTGGTGTTCGGCTCGCTGATGGGCGCCATGTTCATCGGCCAGCAGTTCCTCCAGAACGTGCTCGGCTACACCACCGTGCAGTCGGGGCTCGCGATCCTCCCGGCCGCGGTGTTCATGGTCGTGATCGCGCCGCGCTCGGCGAAGCTGGTGGAGGCCCGGGGCGCCCGGTTCACGCTGCTCGTGGGGTACGCGTTCGTGTTCGCCGGGTTCCTCACGATGCTGCTGCTCTGGCGCGACGGCGCCCAGTACTGGGTGGTCGGGCTCGGCTACGCGTTCGTGGGTGCGGGCGTGGGATTCGCCGGCACGCCCGCGAGTCGGTCGCTCACGGGGTCGGTGCCGGTCACCCGGGCCGGGATGGCCTCCGGCACCGCGGACCTCCAGCGCGACCTGGGCGGGGCGGTCATGCAGTCGATCCTCGGCGCGCTGCTCACGGCGGGGTACGCGAAGGCGGTCAGCTCGCTCATCGCGTCGAGCCCGAACTCGGCGGAGGTCACCTCCCAGGTGCAGTCCGAGCTCACGAAGAGCTTCTCCAGCGCCGCGAACACCGCGGAGCAGTACCCGCAGTACGCGGACCAGATCATCCAGGGCGCGAAGGAGAGCTTCGTGCAGGGCCAGGACTGGGCCTACCTGGCCGGCCTGCTCGCTGTCGCGGCCGGTGCGGCCCTCGTGTTCTTCCGGTTCCCTCGGCACCAGGCCGAGAAGGACCTGCTCGCGTCCTACGCCGCCGAGGACGCGACCTCGGGCGCCGCGCCCGGATGAACGGCCGACGAACGGTCATGGGCGGCCGGGTGAACGAACGGTAGCGTCGCCCCATGGCCCGCTTCCCGGCCCTCCAGGGGATCCTGCCGTTCGACCGATCGGGGCTCCCGCGCGACGTGATCGCCGGCGTGACCCTCGCCGCCCTCGGCATCCCGGAGGTGATGGGCTACGCCAAGATCGCCGGCATGCCGGTGGTGACCGGCCTCTACACCATCCTCATCCCCATCGCCGTGTTCGCGCTCCTGGGCTCGTCGCGGCACCTGGTGGTGGGCGCCGACTCCGCCACGGCGGCGATCCTCGCGGCCGGTCTCGCGCCGCTCGCCGCGGCGGGTTCGCCCGAGTACGTCGCACTCGCCGCGATGTGCGCGCTGTTCGCGGGCGCGGCGCTGCTCGTCGCCCGCCTGATCCGGCTCGGCTTCCTCGCCGACTTCCTGTCCCGCAGCGTGCTGATCGGCTTCCTCACCGGTGTGGGGGTGCAGGTGGCGATGGGCCAGGTGGGCGGGATGCTCGACGTGTCCTCGGGCTCGGGCGGCACGGTCGAGAAGTTCGTCCACGTGCTCACCCATCTCGACGAGACCAGCTGGAGCACCGCCGCGGTGTCCGCCGCGGTGCTCGCGGTGATCGTGGGGCTGCGGAGGATCAACCCGCGGATCCCCGGCGCCCTGATCGCGGTGATCGGGGCCATCGTCGCCAGCTACGTGCTGGACCTGCAGGCGGACGGGGTCGGTGTGCTCGGCACGGTGCCCGGCGGGCTCCCTCCGGTGGGTCTGCCGCACGCCACGCTGTCCGACGCGCCGCAGCTGATCGCCACGGTGGGTGCGATCGTGCTGGTGATCCTCGCCCAGAGCGCCGCCACCTCCCGGGCGTACGCGGCGAAGTACCAGGACCGTTTCAGCGAGAACGTGGACCTCGTGGGCCTCGGCGCGGCGAACCTCTCGGCCGGATTGACCGGGTCGTTCGTGGTGAACGGCAGCCCCACCAAGACCCAGATGGTCGACGGGGCCGGCGGCCGCTCGCAGGTGTCGCAGCTCACCACGGCGGCCGTGGTGCTCGTGGTGCTGCTCTTCCTCACCGGCCCCCTCGCCTACATGCCCTCCGCCGTGCTGGCCTCGGTGGTGTTCCTGATCGGCGTCGAGCTCGTCGACGTGGCCGGCATGCGGGAGATCCTGCGGGTCCGGCGCGACGAGTTCGCGATCGCCGCGATCACCGCCCTGGTGGTGGTCGTGGTGGGCGTGGAGCAGGGCGTGATCCTGGCGATCGTGCTGTCGCTGCTCGACTACGTGCGCCGGGGCTACCGACCGCCCCGCTCGGTCGCGGTCGCCGACGACAGGGGCCACCTGCACGGTCGGCCGGTGGAGTCCGGCGACCAGCTCGAACCGGGGCTCGTGGTGTACCGCTTCGGTGCCGACCTCTTCTACGCGAACGCGAACGGGTTCGAGGAGGACGTCCGCCGGCTGGCCGCCCAGGACGGCGTGCGGTGGGTCGTGGTGGACGCCGGCGCGATCTCCGACGTGGACTACTCCGGCTGGAAGACCCTCTCGGAGCTGCGCACCGGCATGGCGGGCCAGCACGTCACGCTCGTCGTGGCCGACCTCTCCCATGCCGTCCGGGACGAACTCGAGCGCTACGGCGTGATCGACGGCCTCGGCGCCGACCACGTGTTCCCGTCCGTGGGCGCCGCGGCGGAGGCCTACCGGGCGCTCGGACCCGCGGGGCCGACTCCCGCGCCGGCACCGACCCCGACCGACTGAACGACGGACTCACCTCGCCCCCGCGGACGGTCCCCGACCCCCACGGGGGTCCGTGGAAGACTGTTTCGTCGCGGCACGGGTACGCGGCCGCGAAGGACGAGGAGGCGATCGTGCTCAAGGGCTTCAAGGAGTTCATCAGCAAGGGCAGCGTGGTGGACCTCGCCGTCGGCGTCGTCATCGGCGGCGTGTTCGGCGCGGTGGTCACCTCGTTCACGAACGACGTCCTCATGGCGATCATCGGCGCGATCTTCGGCAAGCCGAGCTTCAACGACCTGACGATCACCATCAACGGCGGGGTCATCTACTACGGCCGCTTCCTGACCGCGCTCATGACCTTCGTGATCACCGCGCTCGCGGTGTACTTCGTGGTGGTGATCCCGATCAACAAGCTGCGGGAGCGCAAGGACAAGCCTGAGGACGAGCTCTCCAACGAGGAGAAGATGGTCCAGCTGCTGGAGCAGATCGCCTCGAAGTGAACGGCGTCAGCGATCGGGGGCCAGGTCGGCGGCCATCGCGTTGTACCCGCCGTCGACGTGGACGACCTCCCCGGTGATGGCCCGCGACAGGTCGGAGAAGAGGAAGGCCACGGTGTCGCCCACCGGGGCCGCGTCGGTCGGGTCCCAGGCGAGCGGGGCGCGGCGCTCGTAGGCGTCGGTGAGCAGGTCGAAGTCGGGGATACCGCCCGCCGCCCGCGTGTGGAGCGGGCCGGCGGCGACGAGGTTCGACCGGATGCGGCGGGCGCCGAGGTCGCGCGCCACGTACCGGTTCACCGACTGGAGCGCCGTCTTGCAGACGCCCATCCAGTTGTAGACGGGCCAGGCGCCACCGGCGTCGAAGTCGAGGCCCACGATGGAGCCGCCCCCCGGCGGCGCCAGCGCGGCGAGCAGCCGGGCCAGTGCGGCGTACGAGTACGTGGAGGTGGCGAACGCCTTCTGCACGGCGTCGAGGCCGGCGTCGAGGAAGCCGCCCGCCAGCGCGTCGCGCGGGGCGAAGGCCACCGCGTGCAGGGTGCCGTCGAGGCGGCCCCACCGTTCCCGGAGCTCGGCCTCGATGCGGTCGAAGTCGGCCTCGGCGGTCACGTCGAGCTGCAGCACCTCGGTGTCCTCGGGCAGCTTGCCGGCGGCCTCCTCGGTGCGCTCCCGGTCACGGTCGAAGGACGTGAGCAGCACCTCGGCGCCCTGCCGCTGGGCGGTCGCGGCCGCGTGGAAGGCGATCGAGTCGGTGGTGACGACCCCGGTGATCAGGAGTCGCTTGCCGGCCAGGAGGCCCGATGGTTCGTGGGTCATGGAAGCCTCCCTGGGCCACACACCGGATGAACGATTCGGGCAATGTACTGCGCCAGTTGTGTCCGGTCGACCCTGCCGGGTGCCGGGTCGGCACCTGGTCGCGGTCCGCGGGAGTCAGCCGGCCCAGCGACGGAGCTGGTCCTCCTGGAACTCCCGGGCGGAGTCGCGGAGGTGTTCGATGTCCCACTCACCCTGTTCGTCGGCCCACAGCTCGGTGACGTCGAGGTGCGCCCCGGCGGCCCCCACCCCGGCCTCGGCGATGGCCGTGGTGGCGACCCGCGCGGCGGTCGGCAGCAGTCCGAGCGTGAACGCGAAACGGAGCGCGGCGGCCGGTGCGTCGGCGACCGGGACCGGCCCCCAGCACACGGTGCCGGTGTCCAACGCCACGGCCTCTCCCGCCTCGGCGAGCCGGCGCACGGCGTCGGCCCCCGCCCGGCCCAGGTGGCGCAGCGTCACCCCGCCGTCGTCCAGCACCACTCCGTCGTTGGTGCCCCGGAGGTTCACCCGCACCGCGAAGTGACGACCCGGCATGGGCACGGTGAGCACCTGGAAGCTGCCGTCGTGCTCGAGTGTGAGGTCTCCCGCCGCGGCCACCACTGCGTCGAGGTCGATCGGTCCGTCGCCCGCCGGGGCCCGCTTCGCCATGACGGCGACCGTAGCGAGGCCGGGGCCGCCGTGCACATGGGCAGTCCTGCACGTCCGCGACCGGGCCGGGGGCCGTCCGACCCGGGCGGGACGGGCGGGACGGACCTGCGAGACTCCCGGGTCGTGCGCCACGGCCGCCTCCCCCTGACCTACGGCGAGTGCCGGGCCCGCTTCCGGCGCGCAGCGGCCGACGCCGGCCGGGACGTGGTCGCGCACCCCCTCGCCGCCACCGGTCCGCAGGGTGAGCGGCTGACGATCGACGTGGTCACCCTGGGTGCCGCGGCGCCGGCCCGGGCCCTGGTCGTGCAGTCCGGCGTCCACGGGGTGGAGGGGTTCATCGGCTCCGCGGTGCAGTGCGACCTGCTCGACGTGCTGCGGCCCGAGGAGCTGCCGCCCGACATGGCAGTGGTGGTGATCCATGCGGTGAACCCGTGGGGCATGGCGTGGGGGCGCCGTCAGAACGAGTCGAACGTGGACCTCAACCGCAACTGGCGACGTGACGAGGGTGTGCCGTTCCCCAACGTGGCCTACGAGGAGCTGCACCCCCTGGCCTGCCCCGACACACCGGACCTACCCCCGGTGGACGAGCTCCTCGAGCGGGCGCTGGAACTGGTGGGGGAGCGGGGGCTGTCGTGGGTGCGCGACGGCATCACCGCGGGCCAGTACACGCACCCCGACGGCCTGCACTACGGCGGTGAGCGGACCGAGGAGTCGAACCGGCTCCTCGAGCTCGCGATCCTGCCGGGCCTGGCCGGGGTGGAACGCCTCCTCACCGTCGACCTCCACACCGGCCACGGACCCGCGGGCCGGCTGACCCTGCTGTCGGACGAGCCGCCCGGTTCGCCGCAGGACCGGTTCCTCCGGCACCTGTGCGCGCCCGGCTGCGTGGTCGAGGCGACCGAGGGCAACCCCGAGGCCACCACCGGCACGAAGGCCGGACAGATCGCGAACGGCTACGGCCGCCTGCTCGGGGCCGCGAGCGCCGTGGCCACCTCCGCGGAGTTCGGCACCGTGCCCGACGAGGAGCAGCTGGTGGCGACCTACCTCGAGAGCTGGGTGCACCGGCACGGTGATCGTCGCCGCCCGGAGCACGCCGAGGTGGCGTGGCGCTACCGGTGCTGCTTCACCCCCGACGACGAGGACTGGGAGCTGGACGCCCTCGCGGCCGGCTGCGCGCTCCTGCGGCGCGCCGTCGACGCGGTGGCGGGCTGGGACTGAACGCCGCGGCCGCACGACCGGGGCCGGTCTACCTGTTCGGACCGGGCCCGCCCGGCGGGTCCAGCGCGGCCTGGAACACGGCGAGCACGTCGTGCCCGTACAGGCCCACTCCTTCGCGACCGAACTGCAGCGCGGCCATGAGCAGCGTCATGATGATCGTCACCGCTCCGTTGCCCACCGCGGCGGGGTCGATGTCGGAGCGGACGAGGCCGGCGGCCTGGTCGGTCCGAAGGCGTTCGGCCACGGCCTTGCGCAGTTCGGTGAGCGCCGGGATCTCGAGCACCCGGTCGGTGACGTCGGGCTCCAGTCCCGCGAGCACCCGGCGTGCGAGGGGATGGCGTTCGAGCGCCTCGAGCAGGGTCAGCAGCAGCGTCTCGCGCCACCGTGTCTCGTGCGGTGCCTCGAGGATCCCCTGGAGGCCCTCCTGCATCACCGCGGCAGCGTCCTCGTCGAGCGCGGCCAGGAAGAGGGCCTCCTTGTTCGGGAAGTAGGTGAACGGCACCGTGCCGCCCACCTTCGCCCGACGGGCCACGTCGGCGACCGACGTGGCGCGGTAGCCCTCGGCGCCGAACCGCTCGATGGCGGCGTCGAGCACCGCCCGGCGCGTCTGCTCGCCCTTCGTGCTGCCGTCCCTGACCACGTGACCAGGGTAACAGAAATGAGGACTTGAGCGAATCGCTCAGTTTCTCTAGTCTGGCCGACGTGACCGCTCCCACGACCGCCACACCCACGACACCCACACCCACGACACCCACACCCACGACACCCACACCCACGACACCCACACCCCGGGCAACCGGGAACGGCCGGACGGTGCCCACCCGCCGGCTGTCCTTCGAGGAGTCCCTGCGCGACGTGCCCCGCCACTTCGCCGGCGACGGCGACCTGCTGCTCAGCCACCTCTTCGTGGCGATGTCGTCGGTCTTCCCCGACGGCGAGGACTACTTCGTGCGCTCGGTGCGCCGCTTTCGCGACCGCATCACCGACCCGGAGCTGCGCACGGCGGTGGCCGGCTTCATCGGCCAGGAGTCCGTCCATGGCCGCGAGCACCGCGCGCTGAACGACCGCTTCGCCGAACTCGGCTACCCCACCCGGCGCTTCGAGCGGCTCACCCGCAGCGCACTCCGGGTGCGGGAGCGGATCGCGAGCGACCGCATGAACCTGGCGGCCACCGCGGCGCTCGAGCACTTCACCGCCGTCCTCGCCGAGCTCCCGATGACCCAGGAGGAGGCCCGCGAGGCGATCGGCCACCCCGCGGTGCGGGACCTCTTCCTGTGGCACGCGCTCGAGGAGTCGGAGCACAAGGCCGTTGCGTTCGACGTGTACCGCGCGGTCGGCGGGACCGAGCGGATGCGCATCATCACCATGAAGGGCCTGCGGATCGGGGTGATCGCCTCGATCTGGTTCCTGATGGGTATCTCGCTGCTGGGCGACCGGGCCGCGTGGCGCCCCGGTGCGCTGCGCCGGAGCTGGGCCCGTTTCAAGGAGACCCCGCTGATGCAGCCCGAGGTCTGGCACGCGCTGTGCGAGTACGACCGGGTGGGCTTCCATCCCGATGACCGGGAGACCGACGCTCTGGTCGGAGAGTGGCGCGCCGAGCTGTTCGGCCCCGGCGGCCGGCTCACCGGGATCCTGTCCGGGACGGCGGCCTGACATGTCCGACCACGCAGCGGGCGCCGAGCACCTCGACGTCGTCGTCATCGGCGCCGGACTCTCCGGCATCGACGCGGCCCACCACGTCCGCACCTCCTGCGGGTGGGCCACGTACGCCGTCCTGGAGGCGAGGGGTGCCCTCGGCGGGACGTGGGACCTGTTCCGCTACCCGGGCATCCGCTCCGACTCCGACATGTTCACGCTCGGGTACCCGTGGCGGCCGTGGTCGGGCGAGGAGTCGATCGCCGAGGGCGCCGACATCCTCCGCTACCTGGAGGAGACCGCGGCGGAGGAGGGCATCGACCGCCACATCCGGTTCCACCACCGGGTGGTGCGCGCGGACTGGTCGTCGGCCGAGGGCCACTGGGCCCTGACCGTGGAGCGCGGTGATCCCGCGGGCGGCCCGCCGGAGCGGGTCGAGATGACCTGCACCTGGCTGCTGAGCTGCACCGGGTACTACCGCTACGACCGCGGTCACCTGCCCGACTTCGACGGCATGGGCGACTACCGGGGCACGCTGGTGCACCCCCAGGAGTGGCCCGAGGACCTCGACGTGGACGGGCGGCGCGTGGTGGTCATCGGCAGCGGCGCCACGGCGATCACGCTGGTTCCCGCGTTGGCCGACCGGGGGGCGGTGGTGACCATGCTCCAGCGGTCGCCCACCTACCTGGTGTCGCTGCCGCGCACGAACCCGCTCACCAGCAGGATCCGGCGGCTGCTGCCCAAGCGGTGGGAGGCGACGGTGCTCAAGTGGTCGAACGTCGCGACGTCGTCGCTGTTCTACGAGCTGAGCCGGCGCCGACCCGACCTGGTGAAGCGTGTGCTGCGCGCCGGGGTGGAGCGCGAGCTGCCCGAGGGGTTCGACGTGGCCACGCACTTCAGCCCGCAGTACGACCCCTGGGACCAGCGGCTCTGCGTGGTGACCGACGGCGACCTGTTCCGGGCGATCCGCGACGGTCGTGTCGAGGTGATCACCGACCACGTGGCGCGCTTCACCGCCGGCGGCATCGAGCTGCGGTCCGGGCGCTCGCTCGACGCCGACGTGGTGGTCACCGCGACGGGCCTCGACCTGCTGTTCCTCGGTGGGGTGGAGCTCACCGTGGACGGGGAAAAGATCGACCCTGCCGAGCGGCTCGCCTACCGCGGGATGATGCTCGAGGGCGTGCCGAACCTGTCGATGCTGGTCGGCTACACGAACGCCTCGTGGACGCTGAAGGCGGACCTCGCGGCCGGCTACACGGCCCGCGTGCTCAACGAGCTCCGTGCCGTGGGCGCGGCGGCGGTCACCCCGGTGGTGGACGGCTCCGCCGGGACCTCCCGCCCGCTGCTCGGGCTCACCTCCGGTTACGTGCAGCGCTCGGCGGACCGTTTCCCCCGCCAGGGCGAACGGGGCCCGTGGCGGATGCTGCAGAGCTACGTGGCCGACCGTCGCCTGTTCGGGCGTCCGGGCTTCGACGAGGCGCTGGTGTTCTCGGCCCCGGGCCGGCCGGCGGCCGCGGGTTCGGCGGAGCGCTCCCGATGAGCGTGCGGGGGTACCGGGGCCGGGTGGTGGCGGTCACCGGCGCGGCGTCCGGCATCGGGCGGGCGCTCGCGCGGGAGCTCGTCGGTCGTGGCGCCCACGTGGCGCTCTCGGACGTGGACGCCGAGGGCCTCGCGGCCACCGTGCTCGCCTGCGAGGGTCACGGGGTGAAGGTCACCTCGGCCGTGGTGGACGTGGCCGACCGTGCCGCAGTGGTCGAGTGGGCCGGTGCGGTCGTGGCCGAGCACGGCCGGGTCAACGTGGTGGTGAACAACGCGGGTGTGGCGATGTCGGCGACCGTGTCGGCCATGCGCGAGGACGACCTCCGCTGGCTGATGGACATCGACTACTGGGGTGTGGTGCACGGCACGCAGGCGTTCCTGCCGCATCTCGAGGCCTCCGGCGAGGGGCATGTGGTCAACATCTCGAGCGTGTTCGGGCTGCTCGCGATTCCCACACAGTCGGCGTACAACTCGGCCAAGTTCGCCGTGCGCGGCTTCACCGACGCGCTGCGCATGGAGCTCGAGATCGCCGGGAGCTGCGTGTCGGCCACCACGGTGCACCCCGGGGGCATCCGGACGAACATCGCCCGCAACGCGCGCATGGACCCGTCGATGGCGCCGATCGCCGGCGCGGCCGACGAAGCCCGCGACGGTTTCGACCGCGTGGCCCGCACGAGCCCCGAGGCCGCGGCGCGACAGATCCTCGACGCCGTGATCCGCGACCGCCGTCGCGCGCTGATCGGTCCGGACGCCGTGCTGTTCGACCTGGTCTCGCGGCTGCCCGCCGCGGTCCCGCAGAAGGTGATGGTCCTCGGGGCCCGCCTCCGCCGTTCCCGGCGCTAGGGCGGCGCCGTTC
>JBMOJH010000038.1:0-29672 GCA_049316905.1 Microthrixaceae bacterium
TCAGGAACTCGGGCCGGAAGTGCTGCTTGAGCGCCTCGTTGACCTTCTCCTTCATGCGCTCGTAGCTGACCGCCTCGTCACGCTTGGAGAAGCCGACGTTGGCCCGGCGCAGGTCGGCCGTGCCGAGGTTGGAGGTCATGATCAGCACGGTGTTGCGGAAATCCACCGAGCGGCCCTGCGAGTCGGTCAGGCGACCCTCCTCGAGGATCTGCAGGAGCGTGTTGAACACGTCCGGGTGCGCCTTCTCGATCTCGTCGAACAGCACCACGGAGAAGGGCTTGCGGCGCACGGCCTCGGTGAGCTGGCCGCCCTCCTCATAGCCCACGTAGCCGGGGGGCGAGCCCACCAGACGACTGACCGTGTGCTTCTCCATGTACTCGGACATGTCCAGGCTGATCATCGCCTGGTCGTCACCGAACAGGAACTCCGCGAGGGTCTTGGCGAGCTCGGTCTTCCCCACGCCGGACGGGCCCAGGAAGATGAACGAACCGGAGGGCCGCTTCGGGTCCTTCAGGCCGGCGCGCGTGCGGCGGATGGCCTGGGAGACGGCACGGATGGCGTCCTCCTGGCCGATGACCCGCCGGTGGAGCTCGTCCTCCATGCGCAGCAGCTTGGAGGTCTCCTCCTCGGTGAGCTTGTAGACGGGGATGCCCGTCCACAGCGACAGCACCTCGGCGATGGCCTCCTCGTCGACCTCGTCGAACAGATCGACACCAGCGGCGCGCATCTCGGCGTCCTTCTCCTCCTTGCGGGAGAGCAGGTCCTTCTCGCGGTCACGCAGACGGCCGGCCTCCTCGAAGTCCTGGGACTCGACGGCGTCCTTCTTGGCCTTCACGACATCGGCGAGTTCGTTCTCGATCTCGCGGTAGTCGGGCGGGGTCTGCATCCGACGGATCCGCAGACGCGACCCGGCCTCATCGATGAGGTCGATCGCCTTGTCGGGCAGGAAGCGGTCCGAGATGTATCGGTCCGCCAGGTTGGCCGCGGCGACGAGCGCCTGATCGGTGATGGTGACCCGGTGATGCTGCTCGTAGCGCTCACGCAGACCCTTGAGGATCTCGATGGTGTGGGCCACCGACGGCTCGTCGACGACGATCTTCTGGAAGCGACGCTCGAGCGCCGCGTCCTTCTCGAGGTGCTTGCGGTACTCGTCGAGTGTGGTAGCACCGATGGTCTGGAGCTCGCCGCGGGCGAGCATCGGCTTCAGGATCGAGGCGGCGTCGATCGCACCCTCGGCCGCGCCGGCGCCGACGAGCGTGTGGATCTCGTCGATGAACAGGATGATGTCGCCGCGGGTCTTGATCTCCTTGAGCACCTTCTTCAGGCGCTCCTCGAAGTCGCCGCGGTAGCGGGAGCCGGCCACGAGCGCACCGAGGTCGAGGGTGTAGAGCTGCTTGCCCTGCAGGGTCTCGGGCACCTGGTCCGCGGCGATGGCCTGCGCGAGGCCCTCGACGATCGCGGTCTTGCCCACGCCGGGCTCACCCACGAGCACCGGGTTGTTCTTGGTGCGGCGGCTGAGCACCTGCATCATGCGCTCGGTCTCACGGTCGCGGCCGATCACCGGGTCGAGCTTCTTGTCCTTCGCCAGCTGCGTGAAGTTACGGCCGAACTGGTCGAGCACGAGCGAGCCCGACGGGGTCTCCGAGGATCCACCGCCGGTGCCGGCGGTGGCCTTCTCGCCACCCTGGGGCTGGGTGCCGGAGCCCGGGTAGCCGGACAGCAGCTGGATGACCTGCTGGCGCACCCGGGAGAGGTCGGCGCCGAGCTTCACGAGCACCTGGGCCGCCACGCCCTCACCCTCACGGATGAGGCCGAGGAGGATGTGCTCCGTGCCGATGTAGTTGTGGCCGAGCTGCAGGGCCTCGCGGAGCGACAGCTCGAGGACCTTCTTGGCGCGGGGCGTGAAGGGGATGTGGCCCGACGGCGACTGGCCGCCCTGACCGATGATCTCCTCCACCTGCTGGCGCACGGCCTCGAGCGAGATGCCCAGCGACTCCAGGGCCTTGGCCGCGACGCCCTCGCCCTCGTGGATCAGGCCGAGGAGGATGTGCTCCGTGCCGATGTAGTTGTGGTTGAGGAGGCGAGCCTCCTCCTGGGCCAACACGACCACGCGACGGGCCCTGTCGGTGAAACGTTCGAACACGTGCCTGCCTCCCGGAAGGTGTCGGATCAGTCTAACCCCCACCCCTGTCGGGACGTTCCCCGGGTACTCGCATGGGGCCGTGAGGCCCTCCGCCTGTATCTTCGTCCCGTGGCCGGAACCAACCCCCTGCAGGTCATGCCCCACATGGAGGCCGACCTCGCCCGCGTGGAGGCGGAGCTGACCGCGGCCGCCGGCTCGGGGGACCCGTTCCTCACCGAGATCGCCACCCACCTGATCAGCGCCGGCGGCAAGCGGGTCCGGCCGGGGTTCTGCGTGGCGGCCGCCGCCACGGCGCTCACCGTGGACGCACCGGCCTCCCCGGAGGCGGTGACCGGCGCCGTGGCCGTGGAGCTGGTGCACCTGGGCTCGCTCTACCACGACGACGTGATGGACGAGGCCGTGGTCCGGCGCACCGTGGACAGCGTCAACGCCCGCTGGGGCAACCTCAAGGCGATCCTGGCCGGCGACTTCCTGCTCGCCCGGGCCTCCGAGCTGGCGGCATCGCTCGGCGTGGAGGTGGCCGGGCTGCTCGCGGCGACCATCGGCCGGCTGTGCGAGGGCCAGGTCCGGGAGCTGCAGCACGCGTTCGACGTGGACCGCTCCCGCGACGCCTACCTGAGCTCGATCGACGGCAAGACCGCCAGCCTGCTCGGCGCCTCGTGCCGGATCGGCGGGATCGTGGCCGAGCTCCCGGGCGAGCACACCAACGCCCTGACCACCTTCGGGCACTCCTACGGCATGGCGTTCCAGGTCGTCGACGACGTGCTCGACCTGGTGAGCACCGAGGCCGACCTGGGCAAGCCGGCGGGCCACGACCTGGAGGAGGGCGTGTACACCCTCCCGGTCATCCTCACGCTGGAGTCCGAGCGCGGCCCCGAGCTGCGGGAGCTGCTCGGCGGCCCGGTCGACGCGGCGACGCGCGACAAGGCGATCGCCATCGTGCGGGACGGCCCCGGGATCCCCGGGGCCATCGACGTCGCCCGCCGCTACGCCGACACGGCGCGCACCGCGCTGGCGGACCTGCCCCCCAGCCCGGGCGTCACGGGGCTCACGGCCGCGGCGGACTACCTGCTCGACTCGGTCGAGGCCGCCGCGCAGCCGTCCTGAGCCCGCCGCGTCACATCAGCAGGGCTCACATCAGCAGGGCTCACATCAGCAGGGCTCACATCAGCTTGGTGGAGTTGGCGACCTCGTGCTGGTGGATGTCCACGCCGGTGATCGGCAGAGTGCCCATCCCGGTGAGGAACGCCGCCATGTGGGCGCTGGCCATGTGCTCGCCCATCGCGTCGGCCGACTCCCACTCCTCGTAGACCCGGAACGTGCCGGGGGTGGCGGGGTCGGCCCAGAAGCCGTAGGTGATGTTGCCCTCCTCGGCCAGGGTGGCCTCGACCAGCGGGGCGAAGAGCTCGACCGCCTGGTCGTGGCCCGACGGGTCCATGGAGATGATGCCGCTCACGATCAACATGGGGCGGCACCGTAGCCGCCGGTCGGGCCCGTCGGGCAGCCCGGCTAGCTCAGGGCGTCGCGGAATCCGGCGACGACGGCCTGCAGCTGCTCCGGCGAGATCGCGGGCCCCTTCGACCCGATCGCCATGGTCACCACCGAGTCCCCGACCACCAGCGCGGCGGTGCGGACGGTCTGGAACTGCGTCATCCCGGCCGGCGGCGGCTTGAGCCAGGTGTTGTAGAGGGAGCGGTCGCCCAGGTCGAGCTCCGGCTCCCGGTGCTCGACCTGCACGGCGTCGATGTCCTCGGCGCCGAACGGCCGGCTGAACCCGCGGCACTCGTTCCCGGTCACGCCCTGCTCGAGCGACCAGGCGTTGAACAGCATCCGGGCATCCGCAGGGTCGCGGAACTGCACCACCCGGAACCAGGCCTGTCCGGCGGGCCACAGGGCCGACTTCTCCCAGAGTCCTGTGACCACGAACGGCCGGGTCATGAAGCCCATGCACGCCGGGTCCTTGTCGGCGTTGAAGGACTGCCAGCGGCCCTCGGCCGGGAGCCGGTCGAGGAAGAAGGTGGGGGCCTCCACCACCTGGACACCGGGGTCCAGGGGCCGGGCGAGCGCAACCGGGTCGGCCATGCGGGAGCCCAGCACGCTCGAGGTGTCGCGGACACCGGGCACGTCGTAGCGCACGTCGGCCTGCATCCCGGCGAACGGGCTGCCGCCGTTGACGGTGGTGCTCGTCTCGCCGGGGTCCGTCATGCCGTCGGCGCCGCTGTCGGTCGGCTGGGTGAACAGGGTCGTGACCGTGGACGGCGGCGGGTTCGCGGCCGTCGCGTCGGCCGAATCGTCGGCACCGCCCCCACGGAGCAGCGCCCAGGTGCCGGCGGCCACGAGCGCCACCACCGCGACGACACCCACGACGAGGAGCGCCCACGGACGGCGTGAGCCCGTGGGCGGGATGGTGCTCGCCGCGGGTGCGGCCTCCTCCGGCCCGCCGACGGGCGGGGCGGTCACCGGCAGATCGTCGAGCACCACCAGCGGCGTCGGGTCGAACCCGAGCGCGACCTGGACGGACCGCAGCGCCTCGCCGAACGCCTCGGCGCCCGCAGGCCGTTCCGACGGCTCGCGGGCCAGGCCCGACTCCACGAGGTCGCACACCTCGGCCGGGAGGGCGTCCCGGTCGAGCGAGCGCCGCTCGTTGCGGGCCATGCGGCCGACCACCAGCAGCGGGCTGTCCTCCGCGTCGCCCAGCGCGGGCCGGCCGTCGAGGAGCTCGAACAGCGTGGAGGCGAGCTCGTACACGTCGGTCAGCTCCGACGCGGGCGCGCCGTCGAACATCTCGGGCGCGGCGTGCAGCGGGGTGAACACCGGGACCCGGGTGGTGACCGACGCGGCCGAGGCGAACCGCGAGATGCCGAAGTCCGAGAGCAGCACCTCGCCCGGGCGGCCCACCAGCAGGTTCTGCGGCTTCACGTCGCCGTGGACGATGCCGTGACGGTGCGCGGTGGCCAGGGCCCCGGCCACCTGGACGCCCACCTGCAGGACCTCCTCCACGGGCAGGCCGCCGTCGCGGGCCTCCGCAAGCTGGCGGGCCAGTGTGCCCCCGGGCAGGTACTCCATCACCAGGTACGGGCGCCCACCGCCCTCGGCGCCCTCGGCGATGCCGCCGTCGAACACCGTGACGATGTTCGGGTGGGAGCCGAGCCCGCCCAGGGTGCGGCACTCGTTCACGAACAGCCGGTTGGCCAGTTCGTCCTGGCCGGGGAGGTCGAGGACCTTCACGGCCACCTGGCGGCCGAAGCGCTCCTGGGTGCCGAGGTACACGACGCTCGACGCGCCGCGACCCAGCACCTCGCTCAGGACCACGCCGTCGATGGTCGGCCGGTTCGCGGTGTCGGACATCTTCCTCCCGCCCGGATCCCCGCCGGGCCCCCTGCTGACGAGCGGAGAGGCTAAATCACCCGGCTCCCGTGGGGGAACGCGGGCGCTCAGATCGACGACGGCAGCTCGGCCAGGTCGTCCGCGGTGATCAGGCCGCGGTCGACCAGGTGCCGCACCGCCACCTGGCGGCGGTTGGTGGCCAGCGTCGACGGCGTGCCCACCACCCCGTCGACCCCCTCCTCGGCGAGGCGGCGGCAGAGGTGGTCGAGCTTGCGGTTGTACTTGGGGAGCGTCCAGCCGAGGCGGCGTGCCACCTCCTTGTTGCCGGGCATGCGCGACGCCCAGTCGGGTCGGCCCCGGAGCAGCGGTTCGGCGAGGGCGGCCACGAGGAGACGCTGCTCGGCGTTGAGCGACACGAGCCCGAACTCCACCGTGTCGGTGGCCGCGCTCGTGCCCACGCCGGGAAGGCCGCCCTCCTCCAGCGCACCCCGGATCTCGTAGCGGGCGGGACCGGCCTCGAAGGCGACGGCGAACTCGGCGAACCCGAGCGGGACCTGGTCGCCGGGGCCGACCTCGGCGCGGGACGTGCCGGTGGCGTCGAGCACGTGGAGCGGGATGTAGCGGCCGGTGTTCTGGAGGAACCAGACGTCGCCGTGCGGCACGAAGGAGCCGAGCACCCGGTGCAGGTACTGGTTGTCGGCGTCCACGACGAGGTCCGCGCTGCGCCCGAAGCTCAGCGACCGGCCGTCGTCGAGCGTGAGCTCCTCCCCCAGGTACTCCAGGTAGAGCCGTGCCATCCGGTGATCCTCCCGCGACCGCCGCTCAGCGGTCCGTCGCGGGGAACGAGCGGGCGGCCGCGCCGATGTGACGCACCCGGACGGCATCACCCCGGGAGTGGCGGGGCGGGCCGGGGACCCGGACGCGCAGGACCTGGCCGGCCACGTCGACGAGGTAGCCGGTGTCGCGCCCGACGTACTCGACGAGCTGCACCACGCCGACGCCACCATCGGCGACATCCGCTCCGGCCGGCTCCAGCGCGAGCGACTCCGGGCGGGCGAGGACGTCGACCGGGCCGGTCACGGGCTCGTCCAGCGCGACAGCACCGAGGGCCGTGGCCGCGTGGTCGCCGCGGGCGTCGCCCGGGAGGAGGTTCGCGTCGCCCACGAAACCGGCGACCCACCGGTCGACGGGGCGCAGGTAGAGCGCCTCCGGCGGGCCGGACTGCACGATCCGCCCCGCGGACATGACCGCCACCTCGTCACCGAGCACGAAGGCCTCGTCCTGGTCGTGCGTGACGAACACGGTGGTCACGCCGAGATCCGCGAGGAGAGCGTGCACGTCGGTGCGGACCTGGGTGCGCAGCGAGGCGTCGAGGTTCGAGAACGGCTCGTCGAGGAGCAGCACCGACGGGCGCGGCGCGATGGCCCGGGCCAGGGCCACCCGCTGCTGCTGACCGCCGGAGAGCGTGTCGGGCATGCGGTCGCCGAGGTCGGGCAGGCCCACCATGGCCAGGGCCTCGTCGATGCGGGGCGAGCTGCGGCGGTCCGACCGGTCGAGACCGAACCCCACGTTGCGGGCCACGGTCAGGTGGGGGAACAGCGCCCAGTCCTGGAACACCATGCCCACCCGCCGCTGCTCCGGCGCCACGAACGTGCCCGGCCCGGTCAGCAGGCGATCGCCGCAGGTCACGGTGCCCTCGTCGGGCACCTCGAGGCCGGCGAGCACCCGGAGCAGGGTGGTCTTGCCGCACCCGGACGGGCCCAGGAGGGCGAGGGTGCGACCCGCAGGGACGTCGAGGGCCACGCCGTCGAGGACGGCGATGCCGTCGGCGAACGCCATGCGCAGGCCCTGCGCCGCCAGCGGGACCCCGCCGGGTGGCTCCACCGTCACCCTTCCTGCGGCTCCGGCCGGAGGGTCGGGAACAGGACGACGTCACGGATGCTGTGGACGTCCGCGAGCAGCATCACCAGGCGGTCGATGCCGATGCCCAGCCCGACGGTCGGGGGCAGCCCGTAGTCGAGGGCCCGGAGGTAGTCCTGGTCGACGACCATGGCCTCGTCGTCGCCCTCGGCGCGCTGCGCGGCCTGGGCCTCGAACCGCTCGCGCTGCACCTCGGGATCGGTGAGCTCGGAGAAGCCGTTGCAGAGCTCGCGGCCCACGACGATGCCCTCGAAACGCTCGACGAGCAGCGGGTCGTCGCGGTGGGTGCGGCTGAGGGGCGAGACCTCGGCCGGGTAGTCGATCACGAAGACCGGGTCCCAGAGGTCGTGCTCGGTGGTCTTCTCGTAGAGCTCGAGCAGCAACTTGCCCGGGCCGTGCGACTCCTTCCACGGCACCCCGTGGGCGTCGCAGAGCTCGCGGAGGCGGGCGACCGGCGTGCGCACCGAGATCTCCTCCCCCACCCGCTCCGAGGTCAGCTCGGCCAGCGGCGCGCGGCGCCACGGGGTGGAGAGGTCCACCGGGCGGCCCTGGTACTCCACGGTGGTGGAGCCGCACAGCTCGGTCGCGAGGTGGGCCACCAGCTGCTCGGTGAGCTCCATGTGCACGTGGTAGTCGCCGTAGGCCTCGTAGCACTCGAGCATCGTGAACTCGGGGTTGTGCCGGGTGGAGATGCCCTCGTTGCGGAACACGCGGGCGATCTCGAACACCCGCTCGAACCCGCCGACCACCAGCCGCTTCAGGTACAGCTCGGGGGCGATGCGGAGGTAGAGCTCGAGGTCGAGCGCGTGGTGCTGGGTCACGAACGGCCGGGCGAGGGCGCCGCCGGGGATCGGGTGGAAGACCGGTGTCTCCACCTCGAGGTAGCCGCGGTCCTCCATGAACCGGCGGGTGAGCGACAGCAGGTGCGACCGCAGCACGAAGGTGTGCCGGGCCTCCTCGGTGACCCACAGGTCGACGTACCGCTGGCGGTAGCGGGTGTCGGGGTCGCTGATGCCGTGCCACTTGTCGGGGAAGGGGCGGCGGGTGCCCGCGAGCAGCGTCCAGCCGTCGACGCGGATCGACAGCTCGCCCCGACGCGTGGTCATCACCTCGCCGGTGACCCCGATCCAGTCCCCGAGGTTGAGCTCGCAGAACCGCTCGAAGTCCGGTGTGGTGGCCGACGGGGCGAACAGCTGGATCCTGCCGGTGGAGTCCGCGAGCGTGCCGAAGGCGAGCTTGCCCTGCACCCGGCGCAGCATCAGGCGGCCGGCCACGGACACGACGCGCCCGGTCTCGGTGCCGGGCTCCAGGCCCTGGTGCTCGGCCGCGACCGCGGCCGCGGTCGTGTCGGCCTCGTACCGGTACGGCTGGTCGCTCACTGACGCTCCCCCTGGTTCTTCTCCCAGATGAGGCGGAGCCCGTGCAGGGTGAGCCACGGCTCTTCGTGCTCGATCGAGGCGGTGATGGGGGCGATCAGGCCGGCGAGGCCGCCGGTGGCCACGACCGTGGACTCACCGATGACCTCCTCGATGCGGTCGCACATGCCGTCGACCAGCGAGGAGTAGCCGTAGACGGCGCCGGACTGGATCGACTCGACGGTGGTCTTGCCGATGACCGAACGCGGTTCCACCAGCTCCACGCGCCGGAGCGCGGCCGCCCGTCCGAAGAGGGCGTCCATGGAGATCTCGATCCCGGGGACGATCGCGCCGCCGAGATACGCGCCGTCCGCGGAGATCACGTCGAAGGTGGTGGCCGTGCCGAAGTCGACCACGATCGTGGGACCGCCGAAGAGGTCGTAGGCGCCCACCGCGTTCGCGATGCGGTCCGCGCCGACCTCCTTGGGGTTGTCGTAGAGCACCGACATGCCGGTGCGCACGCCGGCGCCCAGCACCACCGGTTCGATCTCGAGGTAGCGCTCGCACATGCGGCGGAGCTCGAAGGTCACGCTGGGCACACCGGACGAGACGGCGACGCCCCGCACGTCGTCGCGGAGTTCCAGCCCACGGGTCTCGAGGAGCTGGCGCAGCAGGAGGGCGAGCTCGTCACTGGTGCGCTCGGCCACGGTGGCCAGGCGCCAGTGGTCGAGCAGCTGGTGGCTGCGGTCGCCGGAGTCGTAGAGCCCGACGACGGTCTGGGTGTTGCCGACGTCGATGACGAGCAGCACGTTGGCTCCCGGGGTGCTGGATGGGTGGATCGTCAAGGATGGCCGCGGCGCTCAGGCGAGGTCGAGTCCGATGTCGAGCACCGGGGCGGAGTTCGTGATGGCACCGACCGACACCATGTCCACACCGGCCGCCGAGTAGGCGGCGACCGTGTCCAGGGTGATGCCGCCGGAGCACTCGAGCAGTGTCCGGCGGGGCAGGCCGCCCTGGCGGACCTCGGCGGCGGCCACGCACGCCTGCGCCTCCTCCGGGGTCATGTTGTCGAGCAGGACGGCGTCGGCACCGGCCTCGAGGGCCTCCACGCACTGCTCGAGCGTGTCGCACTCGACGTGCACCGTGCGGCCCGGCCAGCGGTCCCGGGCCACTGCGACCGCCTCGGTGATCGACGTGCCGCCGAGGTGGTTGTCCTTGATGAGCAGCCAGTCGGACAGGTTGCCGCGGTGGTTGCGGCCGCCCCCGGCGCGGACCGCGGCCTTGGCGAGGGAGCGGAGGCCGGGGATGGTCTTGCGGGTGTCCCACACGCGGGCCCCGCCGCCACGGGCGGCCTCGTCGACGAACGCGCGGGTGAGGGTGGCGATGCCGGAGAGGTGGCCCAGGAAGTTCAGCGCGGTCCGTTCCGCGGTGACGATCGAGGCGAGCGGGCCGCGGACCACCCCGAACGCCGATCCGGTCGCCAGCGGGTCGCCCTCGTCGAGGAGCCAGGCGACCTCGACGGTGGGGTCGATGCGGCGGAACGCCTCGGTGGCGCACCGGGTGCCCGCCAGCACGCCGGGTGCCCGCGCGACGAAGTGGGCCTCGGCCTCCACGGGGGGCAGGAGCGCAGCGGTCAGGTCACCCAGCGGCGTGAGGTCCTCGGCGATGGCGCGCGCGACCGCCTCCTCCACCGCGTGGGCAGGGGGATGGAGGTAGTCGACGGGCTGCACCGGTTGAGTGTGTCACCTCGCCGGAGGCGGTCACGACCCGGATCGGCTGGTCCCGTTGCGTGCTCCCATCCGCCGCTCTTCCGCTCGGTGAGCGGTACCCCACCCCGCATGGTGCGTGGTCGTGCGACTTCGACGAGCACGGAGCCCACCCGAAGTCGCATGACCACGCAGAGGGCAACACCGCCGCACTCTCCCGGTCGCGTTCGACCACTCCCGGCCGTCACACCTCCGTGCTGCGCTGGGCGGGTGACCACCGATCTGGAGCGGATGCACCGGGCCTCACGTCCGGGAGCCGTGGTGCTCGGCCGGCATCTCCTGCGCCACGCCGTGTACGAGATCCTGGCCCGGACCGGCGCCGAACTGCGCGTGGCCGAACTGGTCCGTGAGCTGCGCCGGCAGGGCTACGTCACCCTGCGAGCGCCCTCACGCGCCGTGTCGGACGTGCTCCGGACCGAGGTCCGCCGCGGTCGCGTGATCCGGACCGGCCATGGCCGCTACCGGGTCACCGAACCTGATCCGGCGCACCTGCGGCACGTCCGTCGATGTCTTGGCGAGCTGCACCGGGCGCCGCGGGACCGATGGGCGACGGGCCGTCCGTGGGAACGGCGGCAGGGTCGGCCCGATGACCGCACCGGCGGGCCCGACCCGGGTGACGCAGCGGAACAGGTGCGTCACCGCCAGCTCGAGCTCGTCAATCGGTGGGAGGCAGAACGTCGGCGGGGAGCGGGCCGGCGGCGGAACGACTCTCCGACGACGTCACCACCAGACGGTGGCGCTGGTCGGGATCGGTGAGCGGGTGGTCGACGCGGCTGTGGGTGCCACGGCTCTCGGTCCGCGCCAGGGCCGCCGCCACGAGCACCCGACCCACCTCCGCCAGGTTGCGCAGCTCGGCCACCGCGTGCGGCCGGGCCGGATCCGCAGCCGGCGGCACCGCCCGCACGCGGTGCACGACCCGGGCCGCCCGCAGGAGGCCCTCCTCGTCGCGGTGCACCCCGGCCTCCATCGACATGACGGCCTGCAGCTCGGCCAGCAGTTCCGCCGCCGACGTCGCGGCACCGGACCCGTCGAACGGGATGTCCGGGTCGGTCGGGACGAGCCGCTCGCCGGGGATGTCGAGCGAGTCCGCATCCGGGGGACCGCCGGGGAAGCCGAGCACCGTGCGCATCGCACCACTCGCCTCCGGCCCCTCCACCCCGTCGGCCACGGCCTCCACCGCCCGGGGACCGAAGACCATGCCCTCGAGCAGCGAGTTCGACGCCAGACGGTTCGCGCCGTGCACCCCGGTGCAGGTCACCTCACCGGCGGCCCACAGCCCCGGCAGCGAGGTGGCCCCGCGCAGGTCGGTCACGATCCCGCCGCACTGGTGGTGCGCGGCCGGCGCCACCGGCAGCAGGTCGCTCGACGGATCGAGCCCGCGCCGGGCCAGGTCCGCGGCGATCGTCGGGAACCGCTCGGAGAAGTGCTCGAGGCCCCTCGCATCGAGCCACACGTGGTCGGAGCCCTGCTCGACCATCCGGGCCAGGATCGCCCGGGACACGACGTCGCGCGGGAGCAGCTCGTCCACGAACCGCTCACCGGCGTCGTCGCGGAGGACCGCACCGTGGCCGCGCAGCGCCTCCGACAGGAGCGCCCGCGGCATCGACGGCAGCGCGAGCGCCGTCGGGTGGAACTGGAAGAACTCGAGGTCGGCGACCGCAACCCCGGCGCGCAGCGCCATGGCCACGCCGTCGCCGGTCGCCTCGGCCGGGTTCGTCGTCACGGCGAAGAGCTGGCCGGAGCCCCCGGTGGCGAGGAGCACGTTGCGGGCCCGCACCACGCGCTCGTCGCCGTCGGGCCCGGTGGCCCGCACCCCGACGCAGCGGCCGTCCTCCACCACCAGGTCGTGCGCGAAGGCGTGCTCGTGCACCACCGCCGCGGTGGCCCGCACGGCGTGCACCAGCGCGCGCTCGATCTCGGCCCCGGTGGCCACCCCGGCGTGCACCACCCGGGCCACCGAGTGACCGCCCTCCCGGGCGAGCGACAGGTTCCCGCCCTCGTCCCGGTCGAACTCGGCGCCCAGCCCGATGAGTTCCTCGACGCGACGCGGGCCCTCGTCGACCAGCACCCGCACGGCGTCCAGGTCGCACAGGCCGGCCCCGGCCGCGAGGGTGTCGGCGAGGTGCAGGTCGATCTCCTCGGGGTCCTGGGACAGCGCGGCGGCCACCCCGCCCTGGGCCCACCGGGTGGTCGCCTGCTCCAGCGCACCCTTGGTGAGCACGCCGGTCACGAGCTGGTGCCCGCCCGCGGCGCGCACCGCGGCCGAGAGCCCGGCCACGCCGCTGCCGAGGACCAGCAGGTCGAGCACCTCGTCCACCATCAGTCCGCCCCGGCCGCGGGTTCCGCGGCGGCGATGTTGTCGATCAGCCGCGCCCGGCCGAAGCGCACCGCACCCAGCAGCCGGCAGCCCGGGTGCGCCCGCCCGACCCGCTGCAGCGTGTCGGCGTCCACCACGTCCACGTAGTCGAGCTCGCCCAGCGGCGCGGCGCGCACCACCGCTGCCATCGCGTCGCGCACGGCGTCGGGATCCGTCTCCCCGGCCGCGATACGGGACCGTCCCTCCTGCAGCGCCCGGTGCAGCACCGGGGCCACCGCCCGCTCGGCCGGGTCCAGGTAGACGTTGCGACTGGAGCGGGCGAGGCCGTCGGGCTCCCGCGAGGTGGGACACCCCACCACCTCCAACGGGAACGACAGGTCGCGGACCATCCGGCGGATGATCGCCAGCTGTTGGAAGTCCTTCTCGCCGAAGTAGGCCCGGCACGGCCCCACCGCGTTGAAGAGCTTGGCGACCACCACGCACACGCCCGCGAAGTGGGTCGGCCGCGACGCTCCCTCCAGCACGCCGGCCAGCGCGGGCACCGCGACGGTGGTCAGCACGCCGTCACGGCCGTCGGGGTACATCTCGACCTCGTCGGGCAGGAACATCAGCGTCGCTCCGGCCGCGGCCGACAGCGCCGCGTCCTCGGCCGGCGTGCGCGGGTAGGCACCGAGGTCCTCCCCCGCGGCGAACTGCAACGGGTTCACGAACACGGTGACCACCACCTCGTCGCAGTCCGCGGCGGCCCGGCGCACGAGCGAGGCGTGGCCCTCGTGCAGCGCACCCATCGTGGGCACCACGCCCACCCGGCGGCCATCGGCGCGGGTCCCGTCGAGGCGCGCGCGCAGCGCCGCGACCGTGGTGATCGTCTCCATGGCCCCGGTCAGTCCGCCGACAGGGAGCGGCGGGCCTCCACCGAGTCCGGCCGCGACCCGTGGGTGAGCTCGATGCGCACCACGTCCTTGACCTCCCAGCACCGGGTGGGCGCACCCGGCACCCGCAGCCGGCCCGCCTCCAGCGAGGCCGCCTCCAACGCGGCCAGCGGCACGGAGGCCCGGAAGAGCCCGTCCCGTGCGTGGACCGTGGCGTGGTCCGCGCCGGGCTCCGGTTCCGCGAGGCGCAGGAGCGGCCGCAGCGGGCCCGAGCGCTGGACCACCTCCAGCGGTCGGCGAACGGCGCCGGCGATCATCAGCAGGTCCTCGCTCCGCTCGCTCACGGCCGGAAGGCTACCGAGCCGCCAGGTCGTCCGGCACCGGGCGCCCGGCCAGCCGCGCCGCCTCGCCCACCATCGCCAGGTAGGCGCCGCGCTCGTCGGGGTCGAGCGCGGCGACGTGCCGCCGCACCGTGTCCCAGTCGCCCCTCGACACCGGGCCGGTCAGCGCGTCGGCCGGACCGAGCGCCGCGACGTTGTCGAGGCTGGCCCGGGCGAGGTCGAGGAACGCCTCGAGCGGCACCCCGGCGGCCCCGGCGATCCGGCCGGCCTGGCCCAGCAGCGCGACCAGGTGGTTCGACGCCACCACCGCCGCCGCGTGGTACTCGGTGCGGGCGTCGTCCGGCACCGCCACGGCCCGCCCGGCCAGCGCGGCCACCACGTCGTCGACCACCGCCACCGACGACTCGTCGCCCGCCGTGGCGAACCAGGCGCCCCGCAGGCGCTGCGCCCCCACCGTCGCGGTCGGCAGGGCCACCAGCGGGTGGACCGACGCCCGGCGCCCGTGCGGGGCGAGCACGTCGAGACCGAGCGATCCCGCGCAGTGCGCCACCACGGCCGGCCCGGGCCGCACGGTGCCGGCCACCTCCGCCACGGCTGCATCGGGCACGCACAGGAGGAGCAGGTCGACCCCCTCGGCCGCCCCGCCGTGGTCCGCGGCCCGGTCGAGCACCTCGACCGGCCATCCGGCCACGGCCAGCGCCCCCGCGAACGACCCCCCGGCCCGACCCGATCCGACCACGCGGACGGCCCGGACCGGTCGCTTCATCGGCCCGGCGCCGGGTCCGGGTCGAGGTCCGCCACCCGGGAGACCGAGCCCTCGGCGAGCTGCAGGTCGCGGTCCGACACCAGGTCCGGGGCGAGGTCCCGCAGCGGGGCGAGCACGAACCGGCGCTCCTTCCACCGCGGATGGGGCAGCGTGAGGTTCGGGTCGTCGCTCGTGACGCCGTCCATCCAGATGATGTCCACGTCCAGGGTGCGCGGACCCCACCGCTCCTCCCGTACGCGGTGGGCGGTGGCCTCGATGCGGTGGCAGATCGCCAGCAGGTCGCGGGGCTCGATCGCCGTGTCGAGCCGGACGACCAGGTTCAGGTACTGGTCCTGCGTGGGGCCGCCGACGGGCGCCGTCTCGTAGACGGGGCTCACCGCCACGAGATCGGGCAGCATCTCCACGGCCTGGCGCAGGTGCGCCCGGCGGTCACCCAGGTTGGACCCGAGCGACAGGAACGTCCGGCGCACCGCCGGCGACGCCCCGGCGCTCACCGCGCCACCCGGGCCCGGACCCCTGAGCTGGCGAGGTCGTGGGGCACCGGCGGGCGCAGCTTGCGGACGACCACGTCCACCTCCGCCACCCGGTCGTCGACGCCGAGCACGGCACGGCCGACCTCGACCGCCAGCCGCTCCAGCAGCAGGGGCGCGGACCCGGCGACCACCTCGACGGCCCGGTCGCACACGGCGCCGTAGTCCACGGTGTCCTCCAGCGCGTCCGACGACGCGGCCGCGGCCAGGTCCACGTGGAGGTCGAGGTCGAGCTCGAGGGGCTGGGCCCGTTCGCGCTCCTCGGCCAGGACCCCCACCACCGCGGTGACCCGCAGCCCGCGCAGCTCGATCACCCCGGGGGACGGGTCCGACCCGCCGGCCGTCACCGGTCAGCCCGCCTGCTGCAGGCGCGCCGCCTCGCCCACGATGTGGCGGCCGTCGGCTCCGAGCTGACGCCCGGTGAGGTGCTCCACGAGCGTGATCGCCTTCGGCGGTTCGGGCACCATCGAGGTCCACACGAGGTAGCCGGCGAGGAAGCCGCACAGGCGCTCGGACAGCTCGTCGGAGTGCAGGATCACCTTCCGGCCGGAGCCCAGCAGGCCCCGCAGCTCGTTGTACGAGCGGGCGAGGTACGGCGGCAGGTCCTCACCGGAGGCCATCGGCCAGTGGCGCCACACCACACCGAGCTCGTCGTAGTTGTGGAGGTTGTGGGGCGCGGAGGACACCGAGACGACGAGGTCGAACCCCTGCTCCCGGATCCAGATGATCTCCTCCTGGCGACGCACCTTGCGGTGGTTCGCCCCGAAGCCGCCGGGCCGCTCGCACACCGCCAGCTGGTCACCGATGATCCAGTGGAAGTGCCGGGGCTGGATCCCCTGGGCCCACTTTCCCTTGGCGGCCATCACCTCACCTCGTCCGGGTGGCCTGCGCCGAGGGTCCGGAGCATCCGGACCGTCTCGGCGACGTCGTGGACACGGACCATCCGCGCCCCGTGGATCATGGCCCAGGCAGCCGTCGTCAGCGAACCGGAACGCCGGGATCCCACCGGGACGGGTTCCCCGGCCGCCGCCGGGAGCTCCAGGTCCGCCCCACCGCCGGCCGGGCCGGGGTGGACGGGCAGGCCCAGGTCCGAACGGGCCAGCAGGACGCCCAACGAGCGCTTGCGGCTCGTGCCCACCACGACGGGGCGCCCGTCGGCCACCAGCCGGTCCAGCCGGGCCAGGAGCGCCACGTTGTGGGCGGTGGTCTTGCCGAACCCGATGCCCGGGTCGACCCACACCTCGGGGACCCCGGCGGCCTCCGCGACACGGGCCCGCTCGTCGAGGAACGCCCGCACGTGGGCGACCACGTCGTCGTAGCGGGGTTCGGCCTGCATCGTGCGCGGATCGCCCTGCATGTGCATGGCCACCCATCCCACGCCGAGGTCGGCCGCGACCGGCCAGAGCGACGCGCTGACGTCGTTGAGCAGGTCCGCCCCGGCCGCGATCGCCTGCCGGGCGACCGTCTCGTGCCGGGTGTCCACCGAGAGCCGGGCACCCGCCTCGCGGCAGGGACCCGCGAGCTGCTCGATCACGGGCAGCACCCGGGCCGCCTCGTCGGCCGGGTCCACCGGCCGGGCCCCGGGACGGGTGGACTCCCCGCCCACGTCGACGACCGTGGCGCCCTCGGCGAGCAGCTCCCGACCACGCGCCACGGCCGCGTCCGGGCGGTGGTGCAGGCCGCCGTCGGAGAAGGAGTCGGGCGTGACGTTCAGCACGCCCATCACCTCCGGCCCGCCCGTCATCTCCGGAGCGCCACTCCCCTCCGGCAGCACCGTGGGACGGCTCAGCGCGAGGGGCCGTCGATGAACCGCATGGCCTCCATGCGGGCCGCCGGGTCCTCGCGGAAGATCCCGCGCACCGCCGAGGTGACGGTCGAGGAGCCTGGCTTGCGGATGCCGCGCATCGCCATGCACATGTGCTCGGCCTCGATCACCACGAACACACCCCGCGGGTTCAGGCCGGCCTCGATCGCATCGGCCACCTGGGTGGTGAGGCGCTCCTGCACCTGGGGCCGCCGGGCGAATCCGTCCACCAGCCGGGCCAGCTTCGACAGGCCGGTGACGCGGCCGTCGGTGTTCGGGATGTAGGCCACGTGCGCCTTCCCGAAGAACGGCACGAGGTGGTGCTCGCACAGCGAATAGAGCGGGATGTCACGGACCATGATCATCTCGTCGTGGCCCGCGTCGAACGTCACCTTGAGGTGGCGGGCGGGGTAGTCCTGCAGCCCGGCGCAGGTCTCGGCGTACATGCGGGCCACGCGGGCCGGGGTGTCGCGGAGGCCGTCGCGGTCGGGGTCCTCCCCGATCGCCTCGAGGATGTCGCGCACCGCGCGCTCGATCTTCGCGTGGTCCACCACGGAGGTGTCCGACGGCAGCGGGCCCTCGTCGGCGACGTTCAGGTCACCCGGGTCCGGCAGGTGGTCCGGGTCGTGGAGCTGGGTCATGGTGGGTCCTCGGTACGGGCGCCGTCGGTGCGGCGGTGCGGCGGCGCTGTAGTGCGAAGGGTCTCAACCCCCGTCCGGCGGACGATGTTCCGACGGCTGCTCGAGGCTACCGAGCGGGACCCGCTGAGCGGACGCCGACCGCCGGTAGGCTCGGGATCCGGACCCATGGCCGACGATCTCCACGACGACGTCCCGGACGACACCGACCGGCCGCTGGTCCGCTCCCCGACGTACCTGCTGCGCCTCTGCGTGGGGGTCCTGGTCCTGCTCGCCGGGGTGCTCCTCGCGTGGCGGTTCGACAACACGGGCGCGGCGCTCAACCTCGACACCGCCTCCACCCTCCGGTGGATCCCCTCGTGGATCCGGGCCATGCCCGAGGTGCTGGTCATCGCAGTGATGCTGCTCACCCCGCTCGTGGTCAACCTGCTCCTGCTCCGGTACCGGCGGTGGCGGCTGTTCGGCCTCGTCAACCTGGCCGCGATCGCCGCGGCCGGGCTCGGCATCCTCCTCGTGGACCGCACCACCAGCACCCCACCGTCGCGGTTCCCGGACGCCTACGTGACCGCCGGGCAGGTCGTCCAACCCCACGACGCGCTGCTGGCCGCGTTCGTGGGGGCCCTGGTGGTGGGGTGGCCGTACCTCCCCCGCACCGTGCGCCGCCTGGGTGTGGCCGTGGTGGTGCTGCACGGCTTCGTGTCGCTGAGCTTCGGTGGCGTGCCCGAGGTGGGCTGGCTCATCGACCTCGGCGCGGGGCTCACCTGCGGTGCGGCCGTGGCCCTGGCGTTCGGCACGCCCGACACCCGTCCGCGGGCCGAGGACCTCATCGACGCGCTGGCCCGGTCGGGCTTCGCGCTCGCGGAGGTGCACCCGGCCGCGGTGGACGCCCGGGGTTCCACGCCGTGGTTCGGCACCACGCACGACGGGCGGTCGATCTTCATCAAGGTGCTGAACCAGGACAACCGCTCGGCGGACCTGATGTTCAGGGCGGTCCGGTTGCTGCTGTTGCGCAACACCGGCGACGAGCGACCGATGTCGTCGCTACGGCGCAGCGTGGAGCACGAGGCGCTGCTGTCGCTGCGGGCCACCTCGGTGGGCATCCCCACGCCGCAGCTGCGGGCGGTGTCGTCGATCGGTCCGGACGGCATGCTCCTCGCGTTCGAGACGATCGAGGGCGACTCGCTCGACCGGGTGCCACCGGAGGGGATCACCGACGAGGTCCTCGACGAGGTGTGGCGGCTGCTGGTGGACCTGCGCGGGAACGGCATCGCGCACCGCGACCTGCGACTGGCCAACGTGTTCCTCGACGACGGTGGCCGTGCGCTGATCATCGACTTCGGCTTCGCCGAGCTGGCCGCGTCGGACCTCCTGCTCGACACCGACCTCGCGGAGCTGATCGGCTCCACCTCCACCGCGATCGGGGTGGAGCGGGCCGTGGCCGCCGCGGAACGGGCCGTGGGGGCCGAGGGCCTCGCCGCGGCGCTGCCCCGCCTGCACCCCTTCGCGCTCGGCTCCGCCACGCGCACCGCGCTGCGCGAGAACGACCTGTTCGAGCCGCTCCGCGCCGAGGTCCGCCGCCGGGCGGACGTCCCCGAGGTCGTCTACGAGGAGCTCGCGCCCGTGCGGCCCGAGCGGGTGGCGGCGGTGCTCGCCGCCGGCGTGGCCGTGTGGGTCGCGATCCCGCTCCTGGTGGGGGGCCGCGGCACGCCGCTCGACGTGGTCACCGCTGCGCCGGGCCCCGCCCTGCTGGTGCTGGCGTGCTCGGCCGTCACCTACCTCGGCGCGACGCTGGCCCAGATCGGGGCGCTGCGCGACGCCCTCCAGTTCCGCCCGACGCTGTTCTCGCGCCTCGCGTCGTCGTTCGCGAACCGCATCACCGCCGCCCGCAGCGGCGGCGTGGCGCTCGGCGTGCGCTTCCTGCAGAAGCAGGGGGTGGACACCGAGGTGGCGCTGTCGTCGGTGGGCCTCGTGACGATGGCCGGCTTCTCGGTGCACGTGGCGGCCCTGTACGTGGCGGGCAAGGTGGCCCTGGACCGCGGCGACCTCGACGTCGGCGTGAGTTCGGGCGAGGTGGTGCTGGTGGGCCTCACGGTGGCGGTGCTGCTCACCGGGTTGGTGATGCTGCTGCCGCGCTGGCGCCACCGGGTCCTGCGGACGCTGCTGCCCGCGGTGCGGCGGGCCGGCTCCGGGCTCATGCAGGTGCTGTCCCGACCCACCCGGCTGGTGCAGCTGTTCGTCGGGTCGGTGCTGGTCACCGCGTTCTACATCGCCGCGCTGACCAACTCGGTGCGGGCGCTCGGCGGGAACGTCGACGTGCCGTCGATCGCCGTGGTGTTCCTGCTCGGCACCCTGCTCGCCGCGCCGGCGCCCACCCCCGGCGGGCTCGGCGCGGTGGAGGCGGTGCTGATCGCGGGCCTGGTGGTGGTGGGCGAGACGATGGCGGTGGCGGTCCCCGCGGTGTTCCTCTACCGCCTGCTCACCTACTGGCTGCCGATGCTGCCCGGCTGGTTCGCCTACCGCGACCTCGAACGGGCCGGCCGGATCTGACGCCCTCTCGGGCTCAGATCGCCGGGTCCCCGTCCTTCGGCTCGTAGACGGCGAGGTAGCGCAGGTTGCGGTAGCGCTCCGCCACGTCGAGGCCGTAGCCGATCACGAAGTCGCCCGGGACGGTGAAGCCCACGTAGCGCACACCCAGACTCTCGAGGTCGGCCGACTCGCGGGCGAGCAACGCGCAGACCTCGAGGCTCGCGGGGTTGCGGGCCTCGAGCGAGCGCCGCAGGTAGCGCAGGGTCAGGCCGGTGTCGACGATGTCCTCCACGAGCACCACGTCGCGACCGGTGAGGTCCACGTCGAGGTCCTTCACGAGCCGGACCACGCCGGACGTGCGGGTGGTCGCGCCGTAGGAGGACACCGCGATGAAGTCGATCTCCACCGGCAGGTCGATGTGCCGGGCGAGGTCGGTGAGGAAGACGTAGGCGCCGCGCAGCACGCACACGAGCAGCGGCGGGCGACCGACGTAGTCGGCGGTGAGCTGCTCACCCAGCTCGGTGATCCGCCGCTGGAGCTGCTCCTCGCTGAGGAGCACCCGGCCGATCGCCGGGTCGCGGTCCAGTTCCGGCTGCGCGGGCGTCGCCTCGGTCACGACGGCGGACGTTACCGGAGGCCCCGCACCCGGGTCACCTGCGGTCGCCCGCTTCCGTGGACGGTCCACGCCAACGGAGCCGACCGGCGGACCGGCGGACCGACCAACCCGCCGTCACCTCGCAGCCCACCGCGCCGCCGTGCGCGACCTCGAGCACCCGGCCGAGCGCCGCGGCGTCGGGGGGCGGGGCCCCGTCGGTCAACGCGGCCCACCGCCGACGGAGCGCCACGGCCGCCACTGCCGCCGGGAGGCCGGCGAGCTCGGTGACGTCGTCGGGATCGACCGCGGCGGCGAGGTCGTCGAGGACCTCGGCCTGCGTGGCGGCGAGCCCCGCGAGCCGGCAGAGCAACGGCACCACGTCGCGGCCCGCCACGTCGTCGAGGAGCGGCAGCACCTCGTGACGGACCCGGTTCCGGGTGAATCGCGGATCGCGGTTGGTGGGGTCGTCGAGGGGCACCACACCGAGCTCGGCGCACAGCGTGCGGGTCTCGCGACGCCGGAGCCGGAGCAGCGGGTGGGTGTCGGGCCGCATCGCGGCGAGGCCCGCCGGACCGGTGCCGCGGAGGAGCCGCAGCAGGACGGTCTCCGCCTGGTCGTCCGCGGTGTGGCCGTACAGGGTGTCGGGTGGGAGCACGGCCCGGCGCGCCGCGCGGGCCCGGGCCTCGAGGTCGCCGCCCGGGGCCACCGGGGCGCGCTCGGAGCGGAACTCCGCGCCCCACCGACGGGCGAGCGCGGCCACTGTGCCGGCCTCGCGCTCGGAACCGGGCCGCAGCCCGTGGTCGACGTGCACGGCGGTCACGCGGAGACCAGCGGCCACCGCCAGGTGCAACAGGGCGGTGGAGTCGGCACCACCGCTCACCGCCACGGTCACCGAGGCGCCCGACGGGGGGAAGGAACACCGGGCGAGCAGGTCCGGTGTCGACGCCGGCCCCGACCCGGGGGGTGGATCAGGCGGCGGGCACACGGGGGCCCACGCGGGCCAGCCACGCCGCGGGGTCGCGGATCTCCGCGAGCGACGGCAGGTTGGCGGGCTGCTCGAACGCCCGGTCCAGCAACCGGGGGCCGCCCACCTCCTCCACCGCCTCGATGAACCGCTCGCCCTGCTCGTACTGGGCGAGCTTCGCCTCGAGACCGATGAGGCGCTGCAGGATCCGGGCCCCGGCGGACATCTCGGCCCGGCGGGCCCGCAGGACCCGGGCGAAGCGGGCCTGGGAGGGGATCTGGTCCGCCGCGGCCCGGTCCATGGTCACGTCGCCGTGACCCTCGAGAAGGCTCATCAGGCCGCCCACGCGGTCCATCACCTGCCGCTGCTCCGGGGAGGCGAACAGGGTCGCCAGGCCCCCCTCCAGGGGGTTCTCCCGGGTGCGCAACGAATCGGCGAGGCGCCCCACGGCGCTGAACACCCGCGTCGGGTCGGGCTCGGCGGACTGCACGAGCGAGCCGACCAGCTCCAGGAAGTAGCCCCGCAGCCACGGGATCCCCGTGAACTGGGTCCGGTGGGTGACCTCGTGGAGCGCCACCCACAGGCGGAACTCCTCGGGCGGGAAGGAGTGGCGCTTCTCGAGGGCCAGGATGTTCGGGCCCACGTAGTACACGAGGTCCTGGTCGTCGGGATCCTCGTCCTCCAGCACCAGCAGGTCGTACTGCCCGAGCACCCGCGTGGACATCCAGCCGAGCAGGCCCCCCAGCTCCGCGCCGGCCACCTTGCCGCCGAGCATCGCGGCGGGTCCGGCCATCCGGTCCTCGAGCTTGTCGAGCACGGGCCGCAGCAGGCGTCGGTAGCTGGCCAGATTGGCCCGCACCCAGGCCGGACGGTCGACCACCCGGGCGCGGGCGGGGCCGGCGGCCGAACGGAGCCCGGTCTCGGCCTCCACGTAGGCCTGGGCCCGCTCGGTGAAGCGCTCGAAGTCGGCCTCGAGTCCCCCGGCGAGGTAGGAGGAGGCGAACGGGTCGCTCCCCGAGATCCGGGCCGCGACCCGTTCGGCGAGTGCCCAGTCGACCGAGGAGCCGGCGGAATCGCTCAGGCGTCGCCCTTGGGGTACCGGGTGCGGCTGACCCGACCGACGTAGGCGGCGACGACCCCGATCACCACGGCGATCGCTCCGAGCGCCAGCGGGACGGCCAGCCAGTAGTGCCAGACCGGCGAGGTCGAGGTGGTGGCGGCGAACAACATGGGACCGATCCTAGAGGTGGGAGGGTCCGGCGGTCACACGGAGGTGCGGTCCGCGGGGCCGATGGCGTCGTCGTCGCCGCCGTCGAGGCGCTCGAGGAGGGCCATGATCCGGTTGCGGACCTCGCCGGGACAGTCCTCCCGGGCCTTCGCCGCGATCACCTTCCGCAGCTCGGCCTCGAAGTCGTAGGCCTCCAGGCACGGGGAGCAACGCTGGAGGTGCTCCTCGATCCGGACGATCATCGAGTCGTCGAGCTCCCCGTCGAGGTACGCGTAGAGCTGGGCGATCGCGTCGTCGCAGAACTGCTCACCATCGCCACCGTGACCGGCGGCGTCGGATCCGTTCGGGTCGTGTTCGTGGTCGTCCATGGGTCGGTCCGGTCTAGCCCTCGTCGCTTCGGGCGGTCCCGGCACCCTCGGCCCCGTCGGACGCCCGCACGTCACCACCCGGCCCACGATCCGTGAGCCCTCGTTCGGCGGCGAAATCGTGCAACGACCGCTGCAGGGCTTTTCTTCCACGGTGGAGCCGACTCATCACCGTCCCGATCGGAACGTCGACGATCTCGGCGATCTCCTTGTAGGAGAAGCCCTCCACGTCGGCCAGCAGGACGGCCATCCGGAACTGCTCGGGAAGGGCCTCGATGGCGTCCTTCACCTCGGTCTCGGTGAACATGTCCATCAGCTCGTCCTCGGCGCTGCGGCCGAGGGACGCCGCTTCCAGGCCCCCCAGCCGCTTGTAGAGGTAGAGGTCCTCCACGTCGTCCAGGTCGGTCTGCTCGGGCCGGCGCTGCTTGGCCCGGTAGGTGTTGATGAACGTGTTCGTCAGGATGCGGTACATCCAGGCGCGGAGGTTCGTGCCCTCCGTGAAGGAGCCGAACCCGCGGTAGGCGCGGACGAAGGTCTCCTGGAGGAGGTCCTCGGCGTCGGCCTGGTTGCGCGTCATCCGCATCGCCGCAGCGAACAGCTGGTCGACGTAGGGCGCGACCTGATCGGTGAAGGTCCCCTGGTCGGCCATCCGGCGTGAAGGGTAGGCCACGCCACGGCGCCACGGCGCCGCAGGGGTCCGCCGGAGTGGGCGCTAGCTGCGGAGGCGGTTCGCGGCCGTGGGGTAGAAGTCCTGGCGGCGGATCCACTTCCCGCAGTGGCTGCACCGGGTCGCGGCGCCTGCGCACAGGCCCCGGCAGTGGCGGCACTCCGTCGTGCTGCTCATGGCTGACCTCCGAGTCGGACGGCACCGTTGCCGTCCTGTCGTGCCGACCACCGTGCCGTGCCCGGCCCGCTGCGTCAACACCCTCCCGTCGGCAGATGTGCCCGCCCGCTGAGGATCCGCCGCGTTGGCCTACGCTGGTCGGCACCGATCCCGAGGGGGGAACCGATGGACGACAGCCACACCACCGCGCCGGTCGAGCCCGCGAGCGGCGACCAGCTCTCCGAGGCCGAGGTGGAGGAGATCGTCACCCTCGGCCGCAGCCTCATGGGCGACGAGCACGCCATCCGCAGCGCCGGCGACATCGCCTTCACCTGGGACTACGCCCGCACCCGGCCCGGGCTGTCCAAGCTCTACGAGAAGGCCAAGTCGTCGCAGTGGAACGGGTCGACCGACCTCCCGTGGGAGCTCGACGTGGACCAGGAGGCGATGGCGCGGGCCATGGTCGACTCACCCGCCTCGGCCCGCTTCCGCGAGGCCGCGGCCCGGCACCGCTCCGAGGTGACGCTCTGGGGTGAGGCCGAGTGGCTCCGCTTCGAGGTCGAGAACCAGAACGGCATGCTCAGCCAGTTCCTGCACGGGGAGCAGGGCGCGCTGCTCTGCACCTCGAAGCTCGTGGAGCAGGTGCCGTGGATCGACGCCAAGTACTACGCGGCCACCCAGGTGATGGACGAGGCCCGCCACGTGGAGGTCTTCGCCCGCTACCTCGACGAGAAGCTGTCGGGGCACCACCCGATCAACCCGCACCTCGGCCGCCTGCTCGACGCGATCCTGACCGACGAGCGCTGGGACATCACCTACCTCGGCATGCAGATCATGGTGGAGGGTCTGGCCCTCGCCGCGTTCGGGTTCATCCACGCGATGGCGCCCGAACCGCTGCTGACGAAGCTGCTGCGCTACGTGATGAGCGACGAGGCCCGCCACGTGGCCTTCGGAGTGCTGAGCCTGCAGGAGCTCTACGCCTCCATGAGCGCGGCGGAGCTGCGCGAGCGCCAGGAGTTCGCCTACGAGGCGGTGCTGCGCCTCCGTGACCGCTGGTTCCACACCGACGTGTGGGAGCAGATGGGCGTGGACCCGCGGCCGATCGTGCGGGCGATGATCGACGAGCAGTCGGAGGAGGAACAGATGTTCCGCACCCTCCTCTTCTCGAAGATCGTCCCGAACTGCAAGAAGCTCGGCCTGCTCGACGCCGGCGACGGCTGGCTGCGCGAGCGCTTCGGCGAGCTCGGCATCCTCGGCTTCGAGGACTGGACCGACACCACCGACGAGTACGAACAGCTCGACGAGGTGGAGAAGGACCGTTCTGTGGAGAAGGACCGCTCTGTGGAGAACGACCGCGCCGCGGGCTGAACCGCCACGGTGACCCGATGGTGGATCACCGCCGGGGTTGCATGCGGGCTGCCAGGAGGGCTCGGCTCTCCCCCGTCACCCTCCTGGCGACCCACCGCCCATGCAGCGTGCACCGATCGGCGCGGGCCGTCCATCGCGATCCGGTGACGATCCGGTGAAGAAGCCCGGTTCGCGAACCGGGCTCACACCGGGAGCCGCTCCCGGCACGGCCGGGGACGGCCGGTTCAGTCGGCGGCGGGCGTCGGGCGACGGCGGCGGGCCAGCAGGCCGAGGCCGAGGCCCACGGCCACCAGGACCAACCCGAGGCGGGTGAGGTCGCCGTTGCCGCTGCCGGTGAAGGCCAGCGAGGAACCGCCGGTGGAGGTGCCGTTCGTGGCCGAGATACCGGCCACCGCAGCCGTGGGACCGGGCGTGGTGTTGATCGTGGTGGCGCCGGCCACCGCGGCCGTGGTGGTGGTCTGCACCGTGGAGGTGGGCAGCACCGTCGGGGTGGTGGACGACGTCGGCGAGTTCGGGGTGGTCGACGAGGTGGTGCTGCTGGTGGTGCTGCTGGTGGTGGTGCTCGACGTGGTCGTGGTCGGGCACTCGGGCCCGTCACCGAAGTACTGCAGGGCGGTACCGGGATCGGTGGGGAACAGCAGCGGGCCGTGCCAGGCCCCGTCCGGGGAGATCACCTGCGGCGAGGCGCCGGTGATCACGTCGAACTGCACCGGGTCGCACGCCTTGTCGAAGCGCACCACCACCACACCCGGATCCTTCAGGGTGAAGTCGACCCGCTCGACGAGGCGCTGGGGCCAGGCCACGCCCTTGCCCGGCATCGCGTACACGACCGCAGCAGCCTGGACCGGTTCGCACAGCGGCGCGGAGATCTGGATACGCAGGCTGAATGCCTGAGGGGTGTTCTGCACCACGTTGCTGAGGGCCAGCAACGCAGGGAGGCAGGGTTCCTCGGAGGGCGACACGTCCTCGGTGATGGTGACCGCGCTCGTCTCCGACGGCACGGACACCGCCGGGCCGTCGGGGTTCTCGGCGGCGGCCGCGACCCCCGTGACGGCGAGCGACGCCATGGCGGCAGCAACAGCCAGGACGCTCAGACGCTTCAACATTCATGCCCTCCAGACACCGAGGATCCCCAGCACCAGGATCTCCGGCTCGCATCGACGGGCGAAAGGTACCCCGAATCCGCTCGATCGAACAGGATTCGCCGCCGGGGAGCACCACCCGGGCCGGGTCCTGCCACCTCAGAGGCCGGTGACCGCGATCTGGATCGTGGAGCCGGCGCCGCCGTTCGGGCCGAGCTGGCCGCTCGCGTTGTCGCCCCAGCACCAGACCTGGTTGACCTGTCGGCTGGCGCAGGTGTGGGCGTCGCCCGCGGCCACCGACGTGCCGGCCGCGAAGTACGTCACCGGGGCCGCGGTGGAGCGGGTGGTGGTGAGGCCGTCGCCGAGCTGGCCGACGTCGTCGCGTCCCCAGCACTGGGCGGTGCCGTTCGACAGGACCGCGCAGGTGTGGTCGGCACCGCCGTCCACGGCGATCGCCCCGGTGATCCCGAGCACCGGCCGCGGCACGTTGGAGTTGATGTTCGGTGGGGGCGGGTCGCCCTCCTGGGGCGGCGGGGGCAGGACGGCGCCGTCGCCGAGCTGGCCGTAGATGTTCTCGCCCCAGCACTGCACGAGGCCGCCCGCGGTGCGCACGCAGCTGTGGGAGGCACCGGCGGTCACCGCGGCGGGGGCGCTCACCCCCGACACGACGCGGGGCACGTTGGCATCGCCGTTGGTGCCGTCGCCGAGCTGGCCACTCACGTTCGCACCCCAGCACTTCACCGCACCGGCGGCCACCGCGCAGGTGTGCGCGTCACCGGCCGCGATGGACGTGGTGCCGCTCAGGCCGCTGACGCTTCGGGGCGTGCTGGCGGAGGTGTTGGAGCCGGTGCCGAGCTGGCCGCTGAAGTTGTCGCCCCAGCACGAGGCACCACCGGTGGAGCGGATCACGCAGGTGTGGGAGCCGCCGGCGGTCACGTCGACCGCCGGAGCGGGAAGGTTGAACACCGCGACCGGCACGCTCGAGTTGGTGGTGCTGCCGTCGCCGAGCTGGCCGCTCGCGTTGTTGCCCCAGCACCACACGGTCTGGTCGGTGCGGATCGCACAGGTGTGGTCACCGCCCGCCGCGATCCGGGTCACCCCGGTGAGGCCCCCCACCACCACCGGGGTGGCCGAGCTGGTCGTGGTGCCGTCGCCGAGCTGACCGAAGGAGTTGCCGCCCCAGCAGCGCACGGTGCCGTCGGTGCGCAGGAAGCAGTTGTGCTGCCGCCCGGCCACGACGGTGCCCGCGACCCCGGCGCCGGGGATCGAGGTGGTGGTGGTCGTCGTGGTGCTGCCGCCGGGCACCGACGACGTGGTCGTGGTCGTGGTGCCACCGCCGCCCCCCGGGGCGGGGGCGCAGGCCGCCACGACCAGGGCGATGGCGGCCGACGCCAGGACGACGACCGTCCGGAGGTTCCGCCGCGCCGTCACGTCAGACCCGGTCATCGATCGTGAAGGACAGGTTGTACTGCTGGAACTGCGGCGTGAAGCCCACCGCCTGGCCCCGCACCGACGTGCCCGACGGGCGGCTCAGCGAACCCAGGAACATCGTCGAGGACACGTTGGCGAGGCCCGCTCCCGGGTCGTTGACGGTGATCGTGCCCAGGTAGGCGTTGAACCAGAGGAACCGGCTGAGGCTCACCGTCACCGTGCCGCTGGTACCGTAGTCGGCGGAACCCGACACCGTCTGCGGACCGAACTGGTCGCTCGAGATGAGGAGGTTCCCGCCGGTGACCGGCCCGTCGAAGCTGTAGCTCCGGGCCCCGGTGAACTGAAGGCGCACCCGGTCACGGACCGGCTGGGGCGGGTCCACCACGATCTGCTCGGTCGTGGAGGACTTCGCGCCCCGGTTGTCGGTGACCGTCAGGGTGACGGTGAACGTGCCGGCCTGGGTGTAGGTCACCTGGGTCGACGAGCCCGTGGCCGTCTGGCCGTTGCCGAAGTCCCAGGCGTAGCTGACGATCGTGCCGTCGGGATCGGTGGAGCCCACCGAGTTCAGCGACACGAGCAGCGGCGCCGGGCCCGCGGTGGGCAGGGCGGTGATCGCCGCGACCGGCCGGATGTTGGCCGGCCCCGCCACCACCGTGGTGGTGGCCGTCCGCGAGGTGCCGCGGTTGTCGGTGACGGTCAGGCGGATCTGGTAGCTGCCCTGGGCCGTGTAGGTGGTCGACGCCAGCGGGCCGGTGGCCGTCTGGCCGTTGCCGAAGTCCCACGCATAGCTCACGATCGAGCCGTCGGGGTCCACCGAGCCGGCACCGTTGACGCTGACCGCCAGCGGGGCGGCACCGGTCACGGCACTGGCCGCGATGTTCGGCACCGGGGGCTGGTTCGGCGGCGCCACCGTGACGGTGAGCGACTTCACGGCGGTGGCGCCGTCGTTGTCGGTCACGGTGAGGAGCACCGTGTAGGTGCCGGCGGTGTTGTAGACGGCGCTCGGGTTCGGGCTCGTGGAGGTGACCCCGTTGCCGAAGTTCCAGGCGTAACCGGTGATCGCGCCGTCGGCGTCGGAGGAGCCGGCGCTCGACAGCTGCACCAGCAGCGGCGCCACGCCGCTCGCCGGGGTCGCGGAGGCGTTGGCCACCGGCGACTGGTTCGGCGGACGGCTCACCACGATCTGGCGGGTGGCGGTGCCGGTGGCACCCCGGTTGTCGGTCACCACCAGGGTTGCGGTGTAGGTGCCCGGCAACGTGTACGTCACCGACGGGGTGGGTCCGCTGCCGTTCTGGCCGTTGCCGAAGTTCCAGGCGTACGAGGCGATCGAGCCGTCGAGGTCGACCGACCCCGAGCCGTCGAAGCCCACCGTCAGCGGCGCGGTGCCGCTGACGGCGCTGGCCTGCAGGTCCGCCGACGGCGCGATGTTGGGATCCGCCGAGACGTCGATGTTGACGCTCGAGGTCGCGGTGCCGCCCACGTTGTCGGTGACGGTCAGCGTGGCCACGTAG
>JBMOJH010000039.1:0-29520 GCA_049316905.1 Microthrixaceae bacterium
GGGTTCGAACCCCGTCGCCCGCTCCAACGACCCCCGGCGCGTCCGGGGGTCGCCGTCGCGGGTCGCGGTCGACGCCAGACTGTCGGGCGTGGTCTGGTCCGTCGACGACATCGAGACGACCGACCGGTGGCTGCGCCGACGCGGCCTGCCGCACCTCATCCCCGGGTACTCCACCGCCGAGGACGCGCTCACCCGCGCCGCCCCGGTGCTCGTGCTGGTGTTCCTGGCCGAGGTGCTCGGCGCGTTCAGTGAGAACCGGCGCGGCTGGCGGGAGTTCTGGGTCTTCCTGGCGGCGTCCGCCGTGCTGCTCGGAGCCGCGGTGGCGGTGAACCTGCTCCGGAGCCGTCGCCCCCTCTCGTTGCCCGACCGGGTCGGGGTCCCCGAGCTGGCGGTGTTCGTCCTGGTCCCGCCCCTGTTGCCGCTCCTGTTCGACGGCCTCAACTGGCACCGGGCCGGATACCTGCTCGTGCAGGGGATCGTGGTACTCGTGCTGACCGTCGTGGTCGTGGACTACGCGCTGATCCCGATGGGCGTGTGGGCCGTGGCCGAGTCGGCCCGCACGATCCGCCTCGTCGCCCAGCTCGCCGCCCGGACGCTGCCGACCCTCCTCCTCCTCGTCACCTTCATCTTCCTCAACGCGGAGATGTGGCAGGTGGGTGTCGACTTCACCGGCATCCGGTACCTGCTCACCCTCGCACTGCTCGTCCTGGTCGGCTCGGCGTTCGTGCTGTCCGGCATCCTCGGGACGACCTACCGCTCGACGGTCCACTTCGACGACTGGGACCAGGTCGATGCCGCGTGTAGGGAGGCGGGCTGCCGCACCGACGGCATCCGCCCGGCCGACCCTCCCGATGACGACCTGCGGTTCCGGGCCCGCGTCAACGTCGTGCTGGTGCTGTTCATGAGCCAGGCCCTCCAGATCCTCGCGGTCGCCGTGGCGGTGTTCCTCTTCTACGTGGTGTTCGGCCTGCTGACCGTGCCCGAGTCGACCGTGGTGGCCTGGGTGTCGAGCAAGCCGGAGTACCTCGTGGAGTACTTCCCGGCCTGGCTCAGGGAGGTCCCGGTGATCAGCGACATCGGCGAGGCCGTCACCCTCGAGCTGCTCCGGGTGGCGGGGTTCATCGGTGCGTTCGCCGGCCTCCAGGTCGCGATCGTGTCGACCACCGACGGCTCCTACCGCCGGGAGTTCCTCGGCCGCATCTCGTCCGAGGTGCGGGAGGCGGTGGCGGTCAGCCTTCGCAGCCGTCTCGTCGCCGCTGCCCGGGCCTGACCGGGCGGGGCGCGGCCCCGCCAACGGGGTGTGGGCCGTCCGGCCCAGCTGCTGGGGGATCGGCCCCGTTCCTTCTCCGCAGGCACATGACCACACTGCGTGGGCGTCCCGGTGTCGGGAAGGTCCCGTGGTGGGCACCGTGACGTCACCGAAGAGGAGCGCCAGGTGGCCACACGACGTCGCAGCAGGTCGCAGAAGCCCCGTGCCGCCGAGGGCGGTGGCGGCGTGGCGGTCCGGTCCCGGACGGCCACCACCACCTCGTTCGACGAGGAGCACCTGCAGGCCCAGGTCGACGCCTGGGTCGGATCGCGTCGGCCGAAGCTGGGCGACGTCCTCGTCGGCGCCGGGACGATCAGCGCGGACGATCTCGTCGAGGCGCTCGCCCTGCAGCGACGCGCGCGGGGAGGTGCCGGCGCCGAGGGCGACGGGACCGAGAAGGACGTCGTGGCGAGTGGCCCCCGACTGGGCCAGGTGCTCATCGACCTCGGCGTGCTCGGTGAGGACTCGCTCGCCGGGGCGCTCGCCGAGCAGTTCGGCGTGCGCACGGTGGACCTCACCGAGGACGACGTCGACCGAGCGGCCGTGGAACGGGTGCCCGAGGCGCTGGCGCGCCGCCACGGGGTGCTCCCGCTGCGCGTCGAGGACGACCGCGTGCTCGTGGTGGTGTCGGACCCGCTCGACACCGAGGCGATCGTGGAGCTCACCGCGACCTGTCGGAACATCTCGCTGGTGGTGGGTCCGCGGGCACACATCGACCGCCTGATCGACCGCACGTACGACGCCCTGTCGTCCGCGGACGACATGATCCGCGCCTTCGAGCTCGCGGCGGCGGAGCAGGAGGACGCCGCGGACGACACCTTCCGCGTCGACGAGAGCGCGCCGGTGGTGCAGGTGGTCAACCGGATCCTGACGCAGGGCGTGCGCAGCCGTGCCTCGGACATCCACGTGCAGCCGGGCCACGGCGACATCCGCGTGCGGTTCCGGGTGGACGGCGCGATGACCGACGCCATCCGGCTCCCCGCGTCGATGGGTCCCGCGGTGGCCAGCCGCCTGAAGGTGATGGCCGAGCTCAACATCGTGGAGCGCCGCAAGCCCCAGGACGGCCAGTTCTCCGTGACCGTCGACGGCCGGCCGATCGACGTGCGCCTCTCGGTGGTGCCCACGATCGACGGTGAGAAGTCGGTCATGCGCCTGCTCGACAAGATGGGGTCGCTGATCTCGGTCGACCAGCTGGGCATGGGCCCGGCGGTGGCCCGCCCGTTCCTCGACATGGTGCGCGCCCCCCTCGGGATGGTGCTGTGCACCGGGCCGACCGGCTCGGGCAAGACCACGTCGCTGTACGCGGCCCTGCAGGAGGTGAACGACCCCACCAAGACGGTCGTGACCATCGAGGACCCGGTGGAGTACCAGTTCGACGGGATCGCACAGATGCAGGTGAGCGACACCGGCATGGACTTCGCGGAGGGCCTGCGGGGGATCCTGCGCCAGGACCCCGACGTGATCCTCGTCGGCGAGATCCGCGACGCGGAGACGGCACGGATCGCGATGCAGGCCGCGCTGACCGGCCACCTGGTGCTCAGCTCGCTGCACGCCATCGACGCGGTCTCCGCCGTGCACCGCTTCATCGGCATGGGCATCGAGCCGTTCCTCGTCGGTTCGGCCATCAACGGCGTGGTGGCCCAGCGCCTGCTCCGACGCCTGTGCCGGGCGTGTCGGACCGAGACCACGCCGAATCCGAACGAGCTCCGTCTGCTCGCCGGGATGACCGACGGGATCCTCCCGGAGACGTGGTACCGGCCGAAGGGCTGCAACTTGTGCGCCGGCACCGGATATCGCGACCGGGTTGGTGTCTACGAACTCCTCCGGTTCACTGACACCGTGCGTGAATTGGTTGCAGGACGGGCCGCGCCGGCCGATATCAAGGCCGAGGCAGAGGCCGACGGGATGAGGACGATGCAGCAACAGGCGTTCCTGATGGTGGCCGACGGCGTCACCACGGTGGAGGAGGTCATGCGCTGCGTGTACGCGCCCACGGCCACCGACACCGACCGTGGGCCGGCCGAGCTGACCGAGGGCCGCCGGGCGATCACCCCCGCGACCGATGACGACGAGGTGCCGACGTGACCGCCGTCGACGAGATGCAGGACGAGCTCGAGGTCGTCGAGGGCGGCAGCCGGTTCCGGTACACCGCCGAGAACCTCGACGGGGAGTCCGTCAGCGGCGAGATCCGGGCGTGGTCCGCCACGTCCGCCCGCAACCGGCTGGCCGTGCAGGGGCTCCGCGTCACGCGCCTGCGCGAGCGCAAGGGCCTCAAGATGGAGGTCACCAAGCAGCGCGTGCCGCTGGTGGAGATCATGCACTTCTGCCGGCAGATGGCGACGTTCCTCCGCGCCGGCGTGCCGCTCACGGAGGCGCTCGACGAGCTGCGCCTCGATGCCAAGAACAAGCGACTGAAGGCCCTCCTCGGCGAGTTGCTCGAGCAGGTCGCCGCCGGCCGTTCGCTCGCGGACGCACTCGCCGCCCACGAGGACGTGTTCCCCACGTACTTCCTGGCGATCCTCCGCGCCTCGGAGCTGACCGGCCGGATGGACGAGGCCTTCGAGCAGCTGCAGTCGTACATCACCCGTGACCTCGAGCTGCGCCGCCAGGTCCGCAAGGCGATGATCTACCCGCTCATCCTGCTGGGCCTGTCGCTGGCGGTGTGCCTGATCATCGTGGTGTTCGCCATCCCGCGGTTCGCCGACTTCTTCTCGGACTTCGGCGCCGAGCTGCCGCTGCCCACCCGGATGCTGATGGCGGTCGCGGACTTCGTGCAGTCCCCCGCGGGCCTGATCACCGGCCTGGTGCTGGTGGCCGGCGTGGTGGGCACGGTCATCTGGTCGCGCACGCCGCGGGGCCGCTACGTGGTGGACGGTGTCATGCTGCGCGTGCCGATCGTGTCGACCGTCGTGGTGTACTCCTCGACCGAGCGGTTCACCCGCGTGCTCGGCGCCCTGCTCGAGGCCGGCGCGCCGCTGCCCGATGCGCTGCCCACCGCGGCGGAGTGCGCCAACAACCTCGTCTTCCGCGAGCGGATCGCCGCGGTGTCCGACGGGATCCTCGCCGGTGAGGGTTTCGCGGATCCGTTGGCGCGCACCGAGCTGTTCCCGCGCACCGTGATCCAGATGGTGCGGGTGGGCGAGCGAACGGGCGAGCTGTCCACCCAGCTGGAGAAGGCCGCCGGCTTCTACGAGTCGGAGCTCAGCTACGCGGTGGACAAGCTCACCGCCTGGTTCGAGCCCCTCACCATCATCTTCATCGGCGTGGTCGTGGGCTTCGTGGCCCTCGCGATGGTGAGCGCCATGTACGGCATCTACAACCAGGTTCAGATGTGACACCCCGCCCCCGTGGACAGGCCGGCGTGTCGCTGGTCGAGATCCTCGTGGTGGTCACCGTGATCGTCCCCGTGGTGCTGGCCGCCACCCTGGGTCTCTTCACCGCGGTGACCACCAGCGAGCAGTCCGGCACGCGCCAGGAGATGCAGCTGACCCTGTCCGCGCTCGCGGACGGGCTCCGGACGCTCGACCCCTACGTCGCGTGCGGGACCGCGGCGCAGTACAACACCGCGGCGCGCACGGCCCCCGGCCTGGCCGACATCACCGACGCTACCGGCGACGTCGGGAGCGTCGTGCGGGTGGAGTACTGGGACCAGACCTCCGGCAACTACGTCAGCAGTTGCACGACCGACGGTGGCGCGCAGCGCCTGGTGCTCCGCGTCACGCGTGGTGACCGCACCGTCGATGGCGAGGTCGTGAAGCGCAACCCCGACGCCCGGCCCGGGTCGGTGACCCCGTGATGGGCCTGCGCCGCCCGAGGTCCTCGGTGGTCCGCCCGGTGACGGGCCAGTCGGGCATGACCATGATCGAGACGCTCATGGCGCTCGCGCTGACCGCCCTGATCATGGTGCCGATGCTGGGCTGGGCGTTCTTCGCGTTCCAGTCCCAGGTGGACACCCGCGAGCAGAGCCTGCAGGGGAGCGGCATCGGCATGACGCGCACCTACCTCGCCCGCGACATCGCGTCCGCGGACTGGGCCGCCACGACCGGTTCCGACGCCGTGGACTGCACCGGGCGAGAAGGCGCGGGTGGACGTGTGCTGCTCGTGGCCTCCGGCACCGCCGGTCGGGCCGTGTACACCGAGTCCGAGTCGCTGGACCGCCCCGGCAACTACTCGCTGTGGCGGCGGAGCTGCGCCACTGCGGGCGGGCCGGCCACGGGGGCCGTGGAACTGGTGCGGGTGCAGCGCAACGCCTCCACGGCGACCTGCATCCAGGGCACCGCGGACCCCGGCCGGTGCCGGCGCGTGGTGGTGCGTCTCGTGTTGCCGGACTCCAAGGCGCTCACGCTGTCGGCCTCCGTCCGGTCGGACCGGGCCGGCACGGTGGACCAGCCGGTGGCCGACCCGATCCCACCCACGGTCGTGCTCGCGGTGTCGCCCACGGCCGGGTTCCGTGGCACACAGTTCAACTTCAGCTCCACGGGCTCGGCGGACCCGGCCGGCACCACCGTGCGGTTCCTCTGGGAGTTCGGCGACGGCACCACCTCCACGGCGGCCAACCCCACGAAGACCTACGGCGCCGTCGGCTCGTTCACCGCGGTGCTCACCGTCACCACCGCGGGCGGCACCACTGCCACCGACTACGTGGTGGTGCGCGTCGACAACCGCGTGCCCACCGCGGTGATCGCCGCGCCGGCCGACAACTCGTCGGTGTTCCGCGGCCAGACGGTCAGCTTCTCCTCGGCCGGCAGCGGCGACGGGGCGGACGCGGCCTTCGGCGGGCGGATCGTGTCGCAGGTGTGGGACTTCGGCGACGGCACCTCGTCCACCGCGGCCAACCCCACGAAGTCCTACGACCAGCTCAGCCCCGCCGGCGGGTTCGTGGTGCGCCTGACCGTCACCGACGACCTCGGGGCACAGAACCAGGCCCAGATCCGCGTGGTGGTCGCCAACCGCCTGCCGTCGGTGGTCATCAACGCCACGCCCACCTCCGGGGCGTCGCCGCTCGTCGTGAACCTCACCAGCACCGTCACCGACGAGACCACGATGACCACCAACCCGGCGATCACCTACGCCTGGGACTACGGCGACGGCCGCACATCCACCGTGGCCAACCCCGGCAACGTCACCTTCACCGGCTCGGGCACCCGCACCGTGCGGCTCACGATCACCGACGACGCCGCGGCCACCGCGTCGGCCACGCGGACCATCACGCTCAACACGCCGCCGACCGCGGCGTTCACCCTCACCCCGAGCTCCGGGCGCGCCCCCACCTCGGTGTCGTTCACCAACTCGTCCACCGACGCCGACGGCACGATTGCGTCGTACGCATGGAACTTCGGTAACGGGGCCACGTCCACCGTGCGGTCGCCCTCGGCGCAGACCTTCACGTTCAACAACGCCGCGTCGGACACGTTCGTGAGCAACACCTACACGGTCACGCTCACCGTCACCGACAACGGCGGCGCCACCGCGACCACCACCCAGACCGTGAGCATCACCGGAGCGCCGGCGCCCACCAACCTGCGCCGGACCGGCTCTGGTTCCTCCGGCGGGCGCCGCTACCTCGACATGGCCTGGAACTCCGTCACGAACGTGAACCAGTACCAGGTCGAGGCCACCTGCACCTCCAACAACTGCACCGACGTGATCACCACCACATCGGCCACCACCACGGTCCGGGTGACCACGCTGACCAACTCGAGCCGCAACTACAACGTGCGGGTCCGCGCCCGCGACACGAGCACGGGCAAGTGGGGTGCCTGGAGCACCATCGTGGGGACGAATACATGAGCCGCCGTGACCCGGGAACCGCGCGGCCCCCGGCCGGGCGGCGGGCGTGCCGTGGTGCGGCCCGTCGCGACCAGGGCGGCTTCGCGCTCATCGCCGGCCTGATGATCGTGATCGCCCTGTGCACCGTCACGCTCATCGCGCTCATGGAACTGACGGTGAGCGGGTCGAAGATCTCGGTCACCCAGGCCACTCAGGCCCGCCAGGCACGGGCGGCCGACTCGGCGCTCGACACCGCGATCACCCGGATGCGCATGGACGCCTCCGGTCGCTCCGGTCTGCCCTCCGACACCTCGGGCGGCTGCATCGATCCCCCGGGCGGCGCGACCGGCATGAACTACAGCGCGGTCGACGGCACCCAGGTACTCGTCACGGCCACCTGCGACCAGGGTTCCGGTCGTCTGGCGGCCCCCGAGTCGGGCCAGTCGTCGGTGCCACCGCTCGACGTGGTGGGAGGCGGCTACACGTCGCCCGCGGGGGTCCCCGACACCGTCGGCTTCCGGACCGACTGTCCCACCGGCAGCACGGGCGGTGCCACCTGCTACCCGTGGCGTGCCGCGATCGGCGGCGCCAACTTCGCCGACCGGGCGGCGCAGATCGCCGCGGCGTCCCCGTCGGTCGTGCACACCACGCAGACCGGCGTGGACGACGGAGGTGCCACGCTCGGCTTCTCGGGTGACCTCAACGTGGCGGGCTCGGCGCTGCCGATGGTCAACGGTCCCAAGCGCACCGGGGTGGCCGGACTGTCGGTGGCCGGCGCCTTCCGGCAGGGCTCGAACGGGTTGTTCTCCGACGTCACCGGCGGGGGCTGCGGGATCCTCTCCGGTGGCTTCCCCTGGGGGGTGCCGGGGAGCCGGGTGGTGGACACCGACGACAGCGCCGGCCAACCCACCTGCGGGACTGCCGTCACCACTGCGAACGAGGGCCTCGCCGCGCCGGCGTCCTGGGCCCGCATCAGCCCGCTCGCGACCACGCCCGCCTGCCCTGCCGGTAGCGGCTCGGTCGCCACGTTCAGCCCCGGCGCCTACACCGCGGCGGAGACCCGCAAGCTCAACGACCTCATGGGTGGTACGTGCGCCGGGCGGGTGCTGTGGTTCCAGCCCGGCGAGTACTGGTTCGACGTCGACGACACCTCGAACCCGCCGGTCACGCGCAACGCACTGGTGATCGACGACCCCACCATTCGTGTGGTGATGGGCAAGCCGACGGGCGGGACCAACGCGGCCGCGGCGGCCGCCGCCGGCTTCCCCGGTGCCTGTGACACCGCGGCCGCCGGCGTGTCGATCACGGTGTCGCCCCGCACGTCGATCCGGCACCTGCGCGGCCAGGTCGCGGTGTGCGACCGGTCCGCGGCCACGCCGGGCAACACCACCCCGCCCGCCATCTGGCAGACCCCCGATGCCGACGGCGGCTGGGTCGGCACCCCAGATCCCGCCCGCAGCAGCGTCACGCTGACCCGTGACACCACCTGGATCGCCTGGGGCAGCGCCTCGGTGACCGACCAGGCGAACGCCTGGTCGGTCGACGGGAGGAGCGCGGTGGCGTCGTCGTCCTGCACGATCCTCCTCGCCGGGGGCTGCGGGGTCGACGTCAACGTCGCCGCCTCGCGGATCGGTGCGACCACGCCGGCCCCGTCGGCCGCCGTGGGGGCGTCGCGGGTGAACTCGCTCGACCTCATCGTGAACGCCGTGGCCCGCAACACCCAGGGCTTCACCATCAGCCTGGTGGGCGGCGGGCAGTCCTCCACGCGCATCACCTTCACCAAGGCCGGTGCCACCAGCCCGACGTGCGCTGTGGGCTTCCCGTCGATCCCCGACCCACGCTCGGCGACCGTGCAGAACACCATCGCCTACGACCTCTTCTCCCCGCAGGCGGAGGCCATCCCGGGCCTGCCGCGCTGCATCGACGTGCGTGACGGCGCGGGCCTCACCCGCAACGACCTGCGCGGCTCGGCGATCGACCTGCGTTACCGGGCCTATTCGTTCCTGACCCTGTTCGGGAGCTACACCACGACCGTCAGCATCGACGGCCTGGAGCTGCGCGCCGGGTGGGACCTCACCCCCTCCGCCGCCACCGGCGGCACCGGGTGGAACAACGCCACCAACCTCCTGGCGCCCGACGGTCAGCACGGGGGGTACACGCTGACCTGCTCGGGCTCGTGCCCCACGGCCACCCGCAACGTCACCGCCACCGGCTTCGACAACCCCACCAGCCCGTGGGTGCCCACCGACGGCTCCCTGCTCGAGGCCGGCGTGATGGTCACCGGCGAGACGACCAAGCAGAACTTCTTCACCAACGGCTCGTACTTCGACGTGGAGGGCGCTCCGGATGTGGCCGACAACTCCACGTTGCGCGTGACGGTGAACATGGCTGACGGGACGAGCTGCACCGTGCAGTGGCCGCGGATCCCGTTCTGGGGTCAGAGCCTGTACCTCGACCTGCTCGACTCCCCGGGGACGTGCCGCTCGAGGCTCACCTCCGCGGCGCAGCTCATCGGGGCGTCCGCCACGCTCGACGTGTTCGTGCAGCGCAATGCCGGCTCGACCACCACCACGTACGGGACCCGGATCGACCACCTCAAGATCTCCACGGTGAGCAGCGGCCGCTACACGGGGCCGACCTCGCCGTTCCTGGTGACGCAGTCGTCGCCGAGCTCCGGGACGCCGTCGACCTTCAACGTCTACGGCGGCCTGTCGGCGCCGGTCGCCACGATGAACTTCACCTGGGCCGGGCCGAGCCCCGTGCGGAACCTGTCGCCGGTGCCCGTACTCGGTGGCCGCAGCGTGCTCGGCGCCATCGGCAGCACGGTGCTGAACGGTGGCCAGGCCGGCGTGGTCTGCTGCGCCGGCACTCGGCCCTCCGAACGCATCGTGAACCTGCGTGCCGTGGCGGTGCTCGCCGACGGGACCCGTCCGCTGATCGGTACGGCCTCGGTCCGCATCAGCGACCGCGGCGGCAACGGCTCGTCGGTCCGGGTCGTCAACTGGTCCACGGGCTGACCGGCGGACCAGCCCGTCGCAGGTACTGGTACGCACGTACCAGTACCTGCGGCCGCAACCTCAGGTTACGGGCTGCGCTGCCGACTGCTCGGTGGACACCCGGTCCCCAGAGAGGTTGCACGGTGCCGTCATTCCGCCGCCCCCGGAGCCAGAACACCGACCATCCCGACGCCCCACCGAGCGGGGACGGCGTCGAGGTCGTGGCCGACGCGTCCACCGAGGGCGCGTCGTCGAACCCGGCGACCGACAACCTTCCCGCCGAGCGTGCGCCCCTCCCCGCACTGACCGACGGCGCCACGTCCTTCGACGAGGACCACCTCGACGAGCAGCTCGAGCGCTGGACCCGGATCGCCCGTCCCAAGCTCGGCGACGTGCTGCTGTCGCTCGGCTCGGTCGACGCCGACGGCCTCCTCGACGCGCTGCAGCGCCAGCGCGAGGCGCCCCAGGACGGAGAGGCGAGGGCCCGCCTCGGCGAGATCCTCCTCGAGCTCGGTTCGATCACCGACGACGCGCTCGCCAAGGGGCTCGCCGACCAGTTCGGCATCCCGCTGGCCGATCTCTCGACCGACGACGTGGACCGCGACGCGGTGGCCCGCGTGCCGGAGGAGCTCGCCCGCCGCTACCGGGTGCTGCCGCTCCGGGTCGCGGAGGACGATCGCGTGATCTTCGTGAGCGGCGACCCGCTCGACACCGACGCCATCCGGGACCTCACCGCGGCCTGCCACCGGATCACCCTGATGATCGGCCCCCGCGGCCACATCGACCGCCTCATCGACCGGGCCTACGACGCCCTGTCCGGCGCGGACGACATGATCCGGGCGTTCCAGATCACCGCCCACGCGGTGGACGCGGACGCGGGCGACGGCTTCCGCCTCGACGAGAGCGCACCGGTCATCCGGGTGGTCAACCAGATCCTCACGCAGGGCGTGCGGAGCCGGGCGTCGGACATCCACGTGCAACCCGGCCACGGCGACATCCGCGTGCGGTACCGCGTCGACGGCGCGATGACCGACGCCATCCGGCTGCCCGCGTCGATGGGCCCGGCGGTCACGAGCCGGCTGAAGGTGATGGCCGAGCTCAACATCGTGGAGCGCCGCAAGCCGCAGGACGGCCAGTTCACGATCACGGTGGACTCCCGGCCGATCGACGTGCGTCTGTCGGTGGTGCCCACGGTGGACGGCGAGAAGTCCGTGATGCGCCTCCTCGACAAGTCCGCCTCGTTGATCTCGATGGACCAGCTCGGGATGCCCCCGACGATCGCCCAGCCGTTCCTGGACATGGTGCGGTCGCCGCTCGGCATGGTGCTGTGCACCGGCCCGACCGGCTCGGGGAAGACCACTTCGCTGTACGCCGCACTGTCCGAGGTGAACGACCCGTCGAAGACGGTGGTGACGATCGAGGACCCGGTGGAGTACTCCTTCGACGGGATCGCGCAGATGCAGGTGAGCGACACCGGCATGGACTTCGCGGAGGGCCTGCGCGGGATCCTGCGCCAGGACCCCGACGTGATCCTCGTGGGCGAGATCCGCGACGCGGAGACGGCACGGATCGCGATGCAGGCCGCGCTCACCGGTCACCTGGTCCTCAGTTCGTTGCACGCGATCGACTCGGTGTCCGCGGTGCACCGCTTCATCGGCATGGGGATCGAGCCGTTCCTCGTGAGCTCGGCCATCAACGGCGTGGTCGCCCAGCGCCTGCTCCGCCGCCTGTGCCCGTCGTGCCGTTTGGAGGTGAACCCGAGCCCGAACGAGCTGCGGGTCGTGGCGGAGGTGACCGACGGGCTCCTGCCGACCGCGTGGTACCGGCCGCGGGGCTGCAACCTCTGCGCCGGGACCGGCTACCGCGACCGCCAGGGTGTGTACGAGCTGCTGCGCTTCACCGACACGGTGCGCGACCTCGTGGCCGACCGGGCCTCACCGACCGAGCTGCGCGAGGCCGCGCTCGCCGACGGGATGCGCACGATGCAGCAGCAGGCGTTCCTGCTGGTGGTGGACGGCGTGACCACCGTGGAGGAGGTCATGCGCTGCGTGTACGCCCCGATGGCGAGCGAGGGCACCCGGGGTCCGGCCGCGCTGCCGGAGGGCCGGCGCGCCATCGACCGGGCACCCGAGGACGTTCACGCCTGAGCCGACCGGGCACCGCGGTCCGGGGCCGCCGGATCGGGGCGGTCCGGGCCGCTGCTAGCTTCCGAGCCGATGCGCCTCGCCGTGCTCGCCTCCGGGTCGGGAACCCTGCTCGACGCCATGGCGGGCGCGGAGCTGCCCATCTCGCTGGTCATGGTGGACCGCCACTGCGGTGCCGAGGACGTGGCCGCGGGCCACGGGATCCCGTGCGACGTGGTGGAGCGCACCGACTTCTCTGCGTCGTTCGACCGTGACGCGTTCACCGACCGCGTGGTCGAGGTGCTGCACGCGCACCGCATCGACCTGGTGGCCATGGCCGGGTGGGGCACGATCCTGGGGCCGGCCGCGTTCCGGGCGTTCCCGGGCCGGATCGTCAACACGCACCCGGCGCTGCTGCCGTCGTTCCCCGGATGGCACGGCGTGCGCGACGCGCTGGTCTACGGGGTGAAGGTGACTGGTTGCACCGTGCACGTCGCCACCGAGGAGGTCGACGACGGGCCGATCCTGGCGCAGGAGGCCGTGCCCGTCCTCCCCGACGACGACGAGGCGACGTTGCACGAGCGCATCAAGGAAGTGGAGCGCCGTCTCTACACCGACACCATCCGCCGCATCCTGGAGAGAGGTGAGGTCGCATGAGCGACACCCCGCAGTCCGCCACCGCCGCCGAGGGCGCTGCCGCCGACGGCACTGCCGGCGACGGGACCGCCCGCCCGCGCCGCGCCCTGTTGAGTGCCTACGACAAGACCGGGATGGTGGAGCTCGGCCGGGCGCTGGTCGACCTCGGCTGGGAGCTGGTGTCGTCCGGGGGCACGGCCCGCGTGCTCGCCGGTGCCGGCCTGCCGGTCATCCCCACCGAGGACGTCACCGGGTTCCCCGAGATGCTCGGCCACCGGGTGGTCACCCTGCACCCGGCGATCCACGGCGGGATCCTCGCCGACCGCGACGAGCCCGACCACGTGGCCGACATGCACATCTACGGCGTCACCCCCATCGACCTCGTGGCGGTGAATCTCTACCCGTTCGGGTCCGATCCGTCGGTGGAGCTGATCGACATCGGCGGCCCGGCCATGGTGCGCGGCGCCGCGAAGAACCACGCGCACGTGACCGTGCTGGTGGACCCTGCGGACTACGACGTGGTGCTCGAGGAGCTGCGGGCCACCGGCGACGTGTCGGCGCCGACCCGCCGCCGCCTGGCCCGAGATGCGTTCGCCCACACCGCGGCGTACGACTCGGCCATCGTCGGCTGGTTCGACGGAGGTGGCGCTGGTGACCTGGCCCCGCCGGTGGGGGAGGACGCCCGCGGGCCGCTGCCGCCCACGGTGCACCTGTCGGCCCGCCTCGCGCAGCCGCTTCGCTACGGGGAGAACCCGCACCAGCACGGCGCCCGCTACACGTTCTCCGGCGACGGCTGCTGGGACCGGGCCGTGCAGCACGGTGGCAAGGAGATGAGCTACCTCAACGTCTACGACGCGGACGCCGCCTGGCGCCTCGTCTGGTCGTTGGGGGACCGGCCGGCCGCGGTGGTGATCAAGCACGCCAACCCGTGCGGCGCCGCGGTCGCGGACGACATCGCCACGGCCTACGTGCGGGCCCACGAGTGCGACCCCGTGTCGGCCTACGGCGGGATCGTCGCGTTGAACCGCACGGTGACCCGGCCGCTCGCCGAGGCCCTGGCGCCGGTGTTCACCGAGGTGATCGTGGCGCCGGGCTACGACGAGGACGCGCTGCTGGTGCTGCTGGAGAAGCGCAACCTGCGGGTGCTCACCGCGCCCGAACCGGTGGTGCCCGCGCTCGACGTGCGGTCCATCGAGGGCGGTCTGCTCGTGCAGACCCGCGACGTGGTGTCGCTCGACCGGTCGAACTGGCAGGTCGTGACCGACCGGGCCCCGACCGAGGCCGAGTGGACCGACCTGGAGCTCGCGTGGCGGGTGGCGGCGCGGGTGACGTCGAACACGATCGTGCTGGTGAAGGACGGTCGGGCGGTGGGCATCGGGGCGGGTCAGCAGAACCGTCGTGACGCCGGCCGGATCGCCGCGGAGAAGGCCGACGGTCGGGCCGTGGGCGGCGCGTGCGCGTCCGATGCGTTCTTCCCGTTCCGCGACGGACTCGACGCCGCGGCCGAGGCGGGCGCGACGGCGGTGATCCAGCCGGGCGGGTCGGTGCGTGACGAGGAGGTCATCGCCGCGGCCGACGAGCAGGGCCTGGCGATGGTCTTCACCGGCGAACGCCACTTCAAACACTGACCCCCACCCGCGAATAGGGGTCGTCAGTCGCCTCAGAGGCGAGTCAACCTCCGCAGACGTCCGTCGGGGCGCGACCGGGGAGCGGTCACCGCTGACAAACCTGACCGGTGCCGCTGGACTCGCCGTGTGGGACCCTCACCCGATCAGTTGCTGTTGTCGTTCGCCCGGGCCCACCACGGCCTGTTCCGCACCGGCGACGCGCTCCGGTGCGGGCTGACCCGGCACCAGTTGTACGGCCGGGTCCGGCGTGGCCTCGTCGAGCCGATCGGCAAGGGCGTGTACCGCGTCGGTGGTGCGCCGGGTCAGCCCCGTCAGGAGCTGCTGGCCGGGGCGTGGCGGGCGAGGGGTGTGGCGTCGCACCGGTCGGCTGCCGAACTGCTGGGGATCTCCGACCGTGCGGCACCCCGACCGGAGCTCACCGTCGACCGGGCCGGGGCGCACGAGCACCGCGGGCTCATCGTCCACCGCAGTGGCGACCTCGACCGGTCCCTCGTCCTGGAGCGCGAAGGGATCCCCGTCACCGGGCCCGCCCGCACTCTGGTCGACATCGGCCAGGTGGTGTCCCTGCAGCTGCTCGAGCAACTCGTCCACCGCGCCGTCCACGCGGGACTGGTCCGCCTGTCCGACATCGCCGACGAGTACCGGGCGCTGTCCCGGCCCGGCCGCCACGGCGCCGGGCCGATCGGCGAGGTGCTGCGCGCGCTCGATCCGGCGATGGCGGCGGCCGAGAGCGTGTTGGAGGTGCTCATCCTCCGGATCATCCGGGAGGCGGGTCTGCCGGAGCCGGTCCGCCAGTACGAGGTGGTGATCGAGGGCCGGCGGCTGCGGCTGGACTTCGCGTACCCGGACCAGCGGGTGTTCCTCGAGGGCGACGGGTTCGGCGCGCACGGCACCAGGTCCGCGTTCGAGAACGACCGGGTGCGGCAGAACCTGTTGGTCGTGGCCGGTTGGCGTCCGCTGCGCTTCACGTGGCGGCAGGCTCGGTTCGCCCCGCACACCGTGATCGCCACCGTCGCGGCCGCCCTCGGCCTGAGCCTCTGACCCATGCTGCCGGATCTGCGGAGGTTGACTCGCCTCTGGGGCGACTGACGACCCCTATTCCGCGGTGGTGGGCTCGGGGCGGGTTGCGATGAGCAGGAGATGGGGGTGCAGGTCACGCCGGTCGACCGGCACCGACCGTACGTCCAGCCCCTCGTCGAGGAGGGTGCCGACCATCACCTCCGGCGACACGAGCTCCACCCGCTCGCCCTCGGTGTAGCGCAGCACCCGCGTTGCGCCCACCTCCTGCAGCTCCGTGAAGCGCCGCTTCCAACGCGGCTCGAGGCCCATCTCCTTCACCAGCACCGTGCCGCCGGGCCGCACCGCCCGGGCCATCGCTCGCAGCAGGTCCACGGCGGCCGGCTTGCCGAGCAGGTAGAGCACGTCGACGCACAGGACCGTGTCGGCCCCGCAATCGGGGAGCAGCGCGAGAGGGAGCGACCCGTCCGCGGAGTGCACGAGCTCCACCCGGTCGGCCACCCCGAGGCGTCGCGCCACGCCGCGGCCGAGCACCAGCTTGTCCGCGTCGATGTCCACGCCGACCACCCGGCGGTCGGGATCCTCCATCGCCGCGAGTACGGAGAAGAGGCCGTGGCCGCAGCCGACGTCCAGCACCGTGCCGCCACGTGGGATCCGGTCCAGCACCTCGCGCACCGGGCAGGTGGCGGCGCGGAGGAACACGTGCAGCTGGTTCGGGCGCGAGTCGCCGTAGGCCGCGACGACCTGTCGTTGGAGGCGGTCCGGGATCGGCATCAGACGTCCTCGGAGGTTGACTCGCCTCTGGGGCGACTGAGGACCCCTATGTCGCGGGGGGTGGGGGAGGGGAGGTCGGCGAACGAGGCCAGCCGGAAGCCGGCCCGATCCACCGCGGCCCGTGCCGCCGCCGAGCACAACGCGTCGAGCTCGTCGGGCCACCAGTAGCCCCACTCGTACCGGGCCCGGTCGGGATCGTCGAACTCACCGGGATGACAGGCCAGCTCGGCGGTCGGGGCACCGGTCCCGCCCAGCCACGCCACCGCGTCCACCAGCCGCTCCTCGCTCAGGTGCCCTGCCTCGTCGAGACCGGTCGACGCGGCGGGCACCGCGAACCCCGCCGCCCGCGCCCGCCGCGCCAGCAGCGCGGACAGCGTCCGCACCCCTCCCGAGGTCGCGGTCCACACCGAGGTGCGGGTCAGCCGCATCGCCCGGACCCCCCGGGCCGCCGCCACCTCGAGCACCACCCCGGCGACCGACGGCCACAGGTGCAGGTTCTGGTGCGCGTCCACGTGGGTCGGCCGCACCCCGGCCGCCTCGAGCACGTCGAACTGCGCGGTGAACTCGCGCCGGAGGTCGTCGGGATCCACCCGGCCGCGCGCGGCCCGCGCCACGAACTGTTTCCACGTGAGGGGGAACCGGCCCCGCCCGTCGACCAGCGTGGGCACCTCCGCGGCCGAGAGCACCGGCGGGTCCTCGCCCACCACGGCGAGATGGGCACCGGTCGGCAGGCCGCTGTCGACCAGGGCGGTCGCGTGCGCCGCGAACGCCGGTCCCACGGCCAGCGCGGTGGTGCTCGACACGATGCCGTCGCGGTGGGCCCGCAGTATCCCGCGGGACACGCCGGGGGTGAGGCCGAAGTCGTCGGCGTTGACGACGAGCAGGCGGGTCACGCGCGTCCGCTGCCGCGGTCGAGCTCCGGGCCGAGTGCCTTCATCTCGCGCAGCAGCGTCCGGATCACCTCCACCGAGCTCAGCGTGGACACGCCACGGGTCCGGGGGAAGTAGTCGACCCCGAACTGGATGACCCGGAACCCGGCCCGCTCCGCTCGGATCAGCAGCTCGGCGTCGATGAAGCTGCCCTCGCTCGACAGCTGCACCGCGTCGATGACCTCGCGGCGCATGAGCTTGGCGGCGAAGTTCACGTCGCGGACCTTCAGGCCGAACCGAACCCGGACCATCGTGTTGTAGACGTACGAGTAGACGAGCCGCCGCAGGCCTTCCCCGGTCCGGCTGAAGCGGAACGCGGTCACGATGTCGGCGTCGTAGGTGCGCAGGAGGCGGAACGCCTTGCGAAGGTCCCACAGGTCGAAGGGCAGGTCGGCATCGGTGTAGAGCACCCAACGCCCGCGCGCCGCGGCGAACCCGGTGCGCAGGCTGCCGCCGAGCTTGCGGTTCACCTCGTGGTGCAGCACGCGGAACCGCGGGTCGGTGGCCGCGAGCTCCTTGCAGATGGCCGCGGTGGCGTCGGTCGAGGCGTCGTCCACGACCACGATCTCGAACTCGTCGATCTCCCCGAGGCCCGCGAGGTCACGGCCGGCCTCGTGCGCGGCCTCGACCATGCGCTCGATCGACCGCTCCTCGTTGTACGCGGGGATGACGAGGCTCAGGCCGCGGCGTTCGAGGAGGTCGACGTCCATCGGACCGGTCGGGCCCTCGTCGTCGTGGGGGACGTCGCTCACGTGAGGTACACCCCGTGGGAGTAGAAGGCCATGATCGCCACCGCCGCCAACGCTGACACGGCCAGCCAGCCGCGGGCCAGACCGGGGCGAGCCGCCAACCGGGAACCCAGCAGGGCGAAGACGGGGAACACCGAGAGCATGTAGCGGCCGCCGCCCTGGAAGTCCGCGGTGAACACGAACGGCACGGCGGCGGTGAGGCCCACGAACGTGGCGTACCCCCAACCGAACCGGCGGCCCACGAACGGCGAGCTCACCAGCACGGCCAGGAGGATCAAACCCTGCGCCGTGCGGGTGCCGAGGATCAGTCCCGTCTGCGGGCGGCGCAGCATCAGGCCGTAGTCGGAGTTGGTCAGGTAGTGGAAGTAGTAGTGCTTGAACCAGGTGCGCGGGCCCGACGGCTGGCCCCACGCCTCCTGCACGGTGGAGAACAGCTTGGGGTCGCCCCACCGCGACCACAGGTAGATGGAGTACGCGGCCACGCCGAGCAGCGCGATCCCGGCGGGCACCACCTGCCACGCCCGCAGCTGGTCGAGCCGGATCCGTACCGGCACCTTGAACCGGGCGAGCAGACCGTCACCCGCCGGCGGCCGCAGCGTGCCACCGCGCTCGAGGGCCAGCACCAGCAGCCCGAGCGCCACCACGAACCCGGTGGGTCGGCCAGCGGTGGCGACGATCGCCAGCACGCCCGCCCACCACCAGCGGCCTCGCTCCGCGAGCAGGAACGCCCCGACCGTCACGAGCAGGAACAACGCGTCGCCGTAGACGACGCCGTACAGGAAGATGCCGTACGGGTAGAGCAGCTGGGCGAGCAGCGCCGTCCACCGCTGCCGGAGGTCCAACCCCATCCGACCGAGCCACGCCCACAACGCGACCGTGGCGCCGGCCCCCGCCGCGGTGGTGAGCAGGATGCCGGCGAGCGCGTGGTCGCGCACCACCACCGCCACGGCCCGGATGCCGAGCGGGTACGCGGGGAAGAAGGCCACGTTCGACTGTGCGCCGGGCGTGTACGAGTAGCCCCTGCGCGCGATCCCCACGTACCACCCGCCGTCGAAGCGCACGAGGCCGTCGAGGAGCGAGCTGCCGGTGAAGCCGGGGAGCGGGCCGCCCGTCGACTTCACCCCCCAGTAGGTGAACGAGACCCACTGCACCACCCACATGACCGCGCAGATCGCGCCGAACGTGGCGAGCGCCGCGGGCCAACGGGCCGTCCACGGCGCGTCCGGTGTGGGACGTTCCGCGGAGCCTCCTGCACCCGGGGGGTGCTCGGCGGGAGCGACGGCCGACATGCGGCGGTCAGTCTTGCACCCGGGGCACCGCCGCCCGGGGCCCTGCGCCGGTCAGCCGGTGGTCGGGCCGGCCGCAGCCGAGCCGTCGCCGGACCCGCCGGAGTTGCCGGAGCCCCCGGAGTTGCGGGCGAGCAGCTGGCGCGACGCCATGGCGGAGGCGGAGGCGCCCCCGAGCTCGGGCCAGGTGGCGCCCACCACCTGACGGTTGCGGTACACGACCTCCTCGTCGTCGGACCCGCCGACGCGCACCGAGACGACGTTCACCACCTGGTCCTTGTCGTCGACCTTCGTCACCCAGAGCCGGCCACCGCGGATCAGATTGATCCCGGTCGCGCTCGCAGTGAGGCGTGTGGTGGGCCCGTCGTCGTGCGGGCCGAGGACCATGATCTTCTGGCGGTCGGCGTTCCGTTCCAGCCCGACGAGCAACGCGGTGCCGTCGGCGTCCATGGCCTGGATCTGGAGCTGGTCGAACCCGGTCACGGGCACGTCGCTGCCATCGCCCCTGTACTCCACGCGGGCCAGCGCGGCGCTCCGGCCGACCGTCACCACCATCAACGCGGAGGTGTCGGTGACCACGAGGTTGTCGATCGACGTCGTGGCCGCATCGGCCGGGTCCGCGATCGGCAGCGAGGTCACCTTCGTCGCCTCGCCCCCGTCGGCGGACCGGTAGAAGTCGACCGAGGTGTCGGTCGCCCGCGCCATGACCACCTCGCCCGGCACCGTGGCGCCCGCCCACACGCGGCCCTTCAGCAGCTCGTCGGGCTCGCCGCCCGGGGCCCAGCTGCGCACCGCGTCGTCCGTGCCGTCGGTGCCCTCGAGCCGGAGGTACACCACGTGGTCGGTGACGGCCACGGGCAGCAGCCCGGGTGCCTCGTCGATCACCGACAGCTTCCCCGAGGTGGACACCCACAGCAGCTGGGTGCCCTGGCCCGTGCGGGCGAGGGCCACGAAGCCCATCGCGCCATTGGTGGCGGGCACCACGTCGAGTGCGTCGTAGGTGCCGCTGCGCCACAGCTCCTTCCCCGAGTCCGCGTCGAGCAGGACCAAGGAGGACGACGCGCCGTCCTGGTCCACCACGAGCACCCGGCTGTCGCGGCCGAGCACCGAGGCGGTGAGCACGGAGAGACCGCCCACCTTCCGCGTGGAGTCCTCCGACAGGTTGCGGATGGTCAGGGCGCCGGGCTCCTCCGGCCACGACACCACCCAGCGCTCGTCCTCGCTGATCTGGCACCGGCCGCGACCGATGAGCTTCGCCGGTCCGCCGTCGGGCGACAGCCGGCAGTCGTTCTGCGTGATGACCGCCAGGCCGCGCTGGAGCACCAGCGCGTTCAGTCGTTCCTGCGTGCCCACCTCGTCGATCACCGACGGGGTGGCACCGGGGGAGCCGAGCGTGAGTCGGCTGCCGTCGGTGGTCTGGTAGGCGAGGAGGTCCTTGCCCTTCCAGTCGCGGCCGAGCTGGTTGTACCAGGCCCGCCCGTCCGGCAGGAGGCTCGAGATGCCGAGCGGCTGCTCGGCGCCCTTCGACACCAGGTTCGAGTCGTTCGGCGCGTCGCCCGGGGGGACCGACCACACCCGCGTGGGCGGGCTCGACTGACCGGCCTGCGGGTCGGGCGCCGATCCCACGAGGAGCCGGCCCGAGTCGGGGCCGGCGCAGGAGGTGACCACGGCGGCAGCGGCCAGCAGGACGAGGGCGACGAGGGGGAGGGCGCGCCGGGAGCGGTGGGGGACGACGGGCATGGCCCGGACGCTACCTGTCTCGCCCCCGCGACCACGATGCCGGCCGATCCCGTTCTGTGTGGCGAGGATGCGGCGACTGCTACTTCCTCGCCACACGAAACGGAGCGTTGATGGCTCGGCGTACGCGGTCGACGACGACCTGCGGCGCAGTCCACACCTCGGTGTCCCACACCTCGACCACGCGGATGCCCGCAGCCTCGAGGCCGGCTCGGCGCACCTCGTCCGCAGCCCGGTCCGTCAGCGCCGTGTGGTGTCGGCTGCTCTGCACCTCGATCACCACCGGATGACCGACCACCAGGAAGTCGACCCGCCCGCACCAGCGATCGGCTGAGCCGAGGTCCACCTGTCGGCGCACCTCGATCCCCGCATCACGCAGCAGCTGTTCGGTCCGTGCCTCGATCCCGGAGGCGGCCGGAACGTACGCCCCCGGTCGGGCATCGACGTAGCGACGGAGTCCGGCCGTGCCGTTCATCCCCCGACGTCCGATGGACCGCAGCAGGCGCCGGAGCGAGCGTCCCGACAGCAGGCGATCGGACCACATCCGCTCGACCAGTCGTTCGGCTCGTTCGTACCGGCAGATCGCGAACAGCTGCAACGCACAGAGCTCCGGACGGACGATCGGGATGGCGTCGAGCTCGGTGACCCACTCGACGGGCAATCGCCGGACGCGGTGCACCACGCCCTTCGTGGACCGTCGCGTCGACTGGGTGGCCTTCACGACGTGGACGGGTTCCGGCGGGCAGCCCGCCGCACCCCATGCCCGGGCCGCGGACAGATGCGAGAGCGCGGCCTCCCGTCCGGCGTCGAGCACCGCGATCACGAGACGCTGTGCATCGGTCGGCGTGGTGCCCCGCCTTCGGAGCACCGCGTCGGTCACCTGTTCCCAGTGTCTCGAGCTGCGGAGCTGGCGGAGGTCCGTCGGAGTCATGCCGGCGGCCCGCAGTTCGTGGACGCCGACCACCCCATGCCGCTTGGCCGCGAGCTCGAGGGCGAGTCGGTCGTACACGCCGCCGACCCTCGCTGGGGAGGAGGGGTTTGTCAGCGGTGCGCGGTGCCCGGTCGTTCTGTGTGGCGAGGCCGTGCCGATCGGCACCTCGTCGCCACACAGAACGAGGGGAGCGGGTGACGGCGCGGTCAGCTCGCCCACGTAGGATCGGCGGCGATGACCGCTCGAACGTTGGACGGTGAGGCGCTGGCCGCCGCCGTGAAGGACGACCTCCGCACCCGTGTGGCCGCGCTCGCCGACCGGGGCATCACGCCGGGGCTGGGCACGGTGCTCGTGGGCGACGACGGGCCGTCGGCCAACTACGTGTCGATGAAGCATCGCGACTGCGCGGAGCTCGGCATCGCGTCGGTCGACCGCCGCCTGCCGGCCACCGCGACCCAGGCCGAGGTGGCCGCCGTGGTGGCCGAGCTGAACGCGGATCCCGCGGTCGACGCGTTCATCCTCCAGTACCCGTTCCCGGCAGGTCTCGACTACACCTCCGCGATCCTCGCGGTCGACCCCGCCAAGGACGCCGACGGTCTGCACCCCGTGAACCTCGGCCTGCTCGTGATGGGGGAGGACGCGCCGCTCGCCTGCACCCCGCTCGGGATCCTCCGCCTGCTCGAGGCGAACGACGTGCCGCTCGCCGGTCGTCACGTGGTGATCGTCGGCCGGGGGCTCACGATCGGTCGCCCGCTCGCCAACCTCCTCACCCTCAAGTACAGGTCGAATGCAGCGGTGACCGTCGTGCACACCGGGGTCGACGACATCGGTGCGTACACGCGTACCGCGGACGTGGTCGTCGCCGCGGCCGGCTCGCCCGGACTGATCACCGCGGAGATGATCCGTCCCGGTGCCGCGGTGGTGGCCGCCGGCGTGAGCTTCCGCGACGGCCGCCTCCTGTCCGACGTCGATGACGGCGTGGCCGAGGTGGCGGGATGGCTCTCCCCGCGCATCGGAGGCGTGGGCCCGATGACGCGGGCGATGCTGCTCGCCAACACCGTCGCCGCCGCCGAACGCTCCGCCGGCTGACCGCACGCCCCGAGATGACCCGCATCGCCGACCTGCTCGCCACCCGCCGCACGGTGAGTGTGGAGTTCTTCCCCCCGAAGACCGACGAGGGCGCGGAACAGCTTCGTCGCACGGTGAAGGAGCTCGAACCCGCGGGCCTCGACTTCGTGTCGGTCACCTACGGCGCGGGCGGCTCGACGCGGGACCGCACCCGCGACCTCGTGGTGGAGCTCCAGGCCGCCGAGCCGTACCCGGCCATGGCGCACCTCACCTGCATGGGCGGGACGCGCGCCGAGCTCGAGGCGCTGCTCGCCGACTACGACGAGCACGGCGTGCACAACATCCTCGCCCTCGCCGGCGACCCGCCCGCCGACGGCTCACCGGCCGGCGGCGACTTCACCTACGCGGCCGAGCTGGTGGAGCTCGTCCGCGCCCGCGGCGACCACTTCTCGGTGGGCGTGGCTGCACACCCGGAGCTGCACCCGCGCAGCACGTCCCGGGCCGAGGACCGTCGTCACCTCGCCGAGAAGCTCGCCCTCGCCGACTTCGGCGTCACGCAGTTCTTCTTCGACGCCGACGACTACTTCCGCATGGTCGACGAGCTCGCCGCGCTCGGCTGCGACACGCCGGTGCTGCCGGGGATCATGCCGCTCGCGAACCCCGCCGGCGTGGCCCGGATGACCGCCGTCGCCGGCGCCACGTTCCCGACGGCGCTCGCCGAGCGGGTGGAGGCGGCGCCGGAGGGCCCGGAGCGCACCGCGATCGTGGTGGAGGCGGCCACGGAGCTGGCGGCCCGGGTGCTGGACGGCGGTGCACCGGGCCTGCACCTGTACCCCCTCAACCGGTCCCCGGTGGTGCTGGCGGTCCTCGACGCCCTCGGTGACGCCCGGCCCTGATCCCGGCGCCGGGGACCTGCACCCGCACGGCGCCGCCCGTCAACCACCGCGGCTGGGGTATCTGCCCGTTTCCTCAGGAATGAACCGTCCCCACAGTGGGGACCACTTCCCCTGATCTGGGGGCTGAACTAGCTTCATAGGGCCTGCAGTGGCACGCCGGAGGGGGCGAGATCCTCGTGTTGAAAAGATCTCGACGTCAGAGCGACGAACGGAGTGCGGGCTTCAACGCGTCCTCCGAACGGCTCGATGCGGAGATCGAGGAGTGGGTGAGCGAGGAGCGTCGCCGCATGGGCGAGATCCTCCTCGACGACGGTCTGATCACCGCCGAGCAACTCCTCGACGCCCTGCAGGTCCAGCAGGACACCGGCCGCCGCCTCGGCGAGATCCTCCTCGAGCAGCAGCTCGTCGACGAGCACCAGCTCGCGGGTGTGCTGTCCGAGCAGTTCCACATCGACCGTGCGGACCTCCGCATGATCGAACCGTCGCCGGCCGCGATTGCGCGGGTGAGCGAGGAGCTGGCCCGCAAGCACCAGGTCATCCCGCTGCGCGTGGAGGAGGACGACCGCGTCGCCCTCGTCACCGGCGAGCCGCTCGGCGTCGACGCGATCCGCGAGCTCACCCAGCACTGCAGCCGCATCCGGATCATGGTCGGGGCCACCTCCGACATCCAGCGGATGCTCGACCAGGCGTACAACGCGCTTGCGCTCGCGGACGAGCACATCCAGGCGTTCAACCTCATCGCGGACGAGGACGAGTCGACCTCCGACGCGATCAACCTCGAGGTCGACGAGAACGCGCCGATCGTCCAGGTGGTCAACCGGATCCTGATCCAGGCCGCCCGTGCCCGCGCGTCCGACGTGCACATCGAGCCACACGAGCACCAGGTGGTGGTGCGGTTCCGCATCGACGGCGCGTTGAGCGTCGCGATCCAGCTGCCGCGCCGGATGGGCCCGCCCGTCGCGTCGCGCCTCAAGGTGATGAGCGACCTCAACATCGTGGAGCGTCGTCGTCCTCAGGACGGTCAGTTCTCCGTGAACGTCGACGGTCGCCCGATCGACGTCCGCATCTCGGTGGTGGGCACGGTCCACGGCGAGAAGATCGTGCTCCGGATGCTCGACAAGACCCGGTCGCTCATCTCGCTGAAGAACCTCGGCATCACCCCGGCGATCCTCCCCGAGTACCTCGAGATCGTGAAGGCGCCGCTCGGCATGCTGCTCTGCACGGGGCCGACCGGTTCGGGCAAGACCACCACGCTCTACGCCACCCTCACCGAGGTGAAGGACCCCACGAAGAACGTGGTCACCATCGAGGACCCGGTGGAGTACCAGTTCGCCGGCATCAACCAGATGCCGATCAACGAGATGGCCGGCATCAGCTTCGCCGACGGTCTCCGCGGCATCCTCCGCCAGGACCCCGACATCATCCTCGTGGGTGAGATCCGCGACGTGGAGACGGCGCGCATCGCCACGCAGGCCGCGCTCACCGGTCACTTCGTGCTGAGCTCCCTCCACGCGGTCGACTCGGTCTCCGCGATCCACCGCTTCACCGACATGGGCATCGAGCCGTTCCTCGTGGCGTCCGCGGTGAGCGGTGTGGTGGGCCAGCGTCTGCTCCGCCGGATCTGCAACAGCTGCCGCGAGGAGTACGAGCCGCACCCCGACCACATCCGCCTCACCGAGGGCTTCGCCGGGAAGCTGCCGGACCGCTGGAGCCGGGGCGCCGGTTGTAACATCTGCGCCGGCACCGGTTACACGGGCCGGGTGGGTGTGTACGAGCTGCTCAAGATCTCCGACGGGATCCGCAACCTGATCGTGAGCAAGGCCACCGCCAAGGAGATCCGTGACCTGGCGGTGGAGGAGGGCATGCACACCATGCAGGCCGAGGCCTTCCGCCTGGTCACGGAAGGGGTCACCACGGTGGACGACGTGCTCCGCAGCGTGTACGCACCCGGTATGGAGTCCCAGCTGCTCGACATCTCCGACATCGAGTCGATCGACCTGACGGAGGTGGAGGTGCCCGACCGGCCCGCCAACGGTTCGTCCGCGGGACCCATCGACGTGACGGGTCGTGAGAAGGTGAAGGTCGTCGCAGGGGGCTCGAGCTCCGGGTCCACCACCAACGGCGACGGCTCCCGCAACGGCCACGGTCTGCCCACCCCGGCAGCCGGTCCCCTTCCCGTAGCCCCCTCGGAGGTGCGCCAGTGACCGCGACCCAGGAACGGCCGCCCACCCCGCCGCCGGTACCGCAGTCCACCGGGACCAAGCAGTCCCGTTTCCGCTACGTGGCGACCACGCTCGACGGCCAGAGCGTCAAGGGCGAGATCGAGGCGTCGTCGGTCAACGCGGCCCGCAACGAGCTCGCGGTCCGCGGCATCCGGGTCAGCAAGATCTCGGAGAAGAAGGGCCTCAACACCGACATCACGAAGAGCAAGGTCCCGCTCGTCGAGATCATGCACTTCTGCCGGCAGATGAGCACCTTCGTGCGCTCCGGCGTGCCGGTGACCGAGGCCATCGAGACCATCCGCCGCGACACCAAGAACAAGCGGTTCAACGACGTGCTCGCCGACATCAACGAGCGGGTGGCCGCCGGCTACTCCATGGCGGAGGGCGTGAACCGCCACGCCGAGGTGTTCCCCGCCTACTTCGTGGCGATGCTGGGCTCGGCCGAGCTCACCGGCAAGATCGACGAGGCGTTCCAGCAGCTGTACGCCTACATCCGCCGCGACATCGAGCTGCGTCGTGCGGTCCGCAAGGCGATGATCTACCCGGCCATCCTGCTCACGGTGGCCCTGGGCGTGACCGCCCTGATCACCATCTTCGTGATCCCGAAGTTCGCGGACTTCTTCAAGAGCTTCGACGCCGAGCTGCCGCTCCCCACCCGGATGCTGATGGCGATCGCGGACTTCGTGGGCTCACCCCTCGGGCTCGTCACCGGCGTGGTGCTCGTGGCCGCCGTGGTCGGCATGGTCATCTTCTTCGGCGGCCCGGGGCGGCGGACGTTCCACGGCCTGCTCCTGAAGGCCCCGGCGGTGGGCACGGTGATGACCTACGCGGCCACCGAACGCTTCTGCCGGGTGCTCGCGGTGCTGCTCGAGGCCGGCGTGGCCCTGCCGGAGGCGCTGCCGAACGCGATCGAGTGCTCCAACAACCTGGTGTTCAAGGAGCGGCTCACCACCGCCACCGAGTCGGTGCTCGCCGGCAACGGGTTCGCCGAGCCACTCGCCCAGACCGGGCTGTTCCCGATCACGGTGGTGCAGATGGTCCGGGTGGGCGAGCGCACCGGTGACCTCACCGAGCAGCTCGACAACGTGGCCACGTTCTTCGAGTCGGAGCTCGACTACGCGGTGGAGAAGATGACCACGTGGTTCGAGCCGATGGTGATCCTCTTCATCGGTGTGGTCGTGGGTTTCGTGGCCCTGGCGATGGTGAGCGCCATGTACGGCATCTACAACCAGGTGGACATGGGCAAGTGACGGTCGGGCCGCCGCGGTCGCGGCGGCCCCGGGCGAGACCTGCAGCGGCGGGTGGAAGGAACGGCACGGGGCGAATGGGTCGAGAGGGTGCGGCACGGAGGGCGATGAACCACGTTCGTCCGTCGTCGCGCGCCCGGGCCCAGGAGGGATTCACCCTGTTGGAGGTGGCACTCGTTCTCGCGATCACGGGGATCGGCATCCTGGCGGTGGCCCTGGGTCTCCTGGCCGCGGTGAACACCGATGGCCGGGCCAACCGCCAGCAGCGGGTCAACCTGGCGGTCACCAACCTGGTCGACGCCGTACGGCGCACGGACTGGGTGGTGCCCTCCTCCTGCTTCGCGGTCTCGACCCCGCCGCCCAGTTCGGCCGACAGCCCGGCGGCCCTCGGGGCCAACAACAGCCACGCCGCCCGCATCATGGAGCGGTTGGTGGCCGATCCGGGCGTGGCGTCCTGGACCAGCCGGGTGACGTTCAAGATCACCGACGTGACGTTCTGGAACCCGACGGTCGCCGCCGGCGACGGGTTCCAGGTCGGTTCGGCGAAGCAGCTGTGCGACTCGAACAGCGGCACGCTCCCGGACCTGGGCTCCTACCCGGTGGCCCGACTCACCGTGCAGGGCTGCTGGAGCTCGAACGACGCCGACGGGTGTGACGACGACTCGGCGGTGGTCACCTCCACCGCTGCACTGCGCGGCAGCAGGGTGGGTGGCCCATGAGGTCGATCCGCAACTTCCTCTCGGCCCGCCGGCGGCGTCAGGGCGGCTACACGCTGCTCGAGATCGTCCTCGTGGTCGGCGTGCTCGCGGTGGTGATGATCCCGCTCCTGGCCTGGACCGTGCTGGCGTTCCAGCGGTCCTCAGACGACACGGTCACCTCCGCCACCCGGGGCTTCACACAGGTGAGCCGTTACCTCGATGCTGACGTGGCGGTGGCCAGGTCCGTGGCGGTGCCGGTGTCGGGGGTCCGACCCGGCAACCCGTGCCCGGTCGTCTCCTCCGGCGACCCGGACGAGACGGTCAACGTCGTCACGACGAAGACCTGGCTCACCACGCTCGACACCTCCGGGCGGTCGGTCGTGTACCTGACCGACCGCCTGACCCCGGCGGGGCGGCCAGAGGTCATCCGGCTGTTCCGTCTCACCTGCTCCAACGGGGTGAGCAGGCCCGCGGAACTCCTCGTGTCGGGGTTGAAGGAGGTGCCGAACCCGGCGGGCCCGGGCACGGTGGAGGCGGCCGTGAGCTGCACCTCCCGACCGGGTCTGGTGGAGACCTGCGGCATCCCGACCGTCAGGCTCCAGGCCGCGGCGGGAGGGGACGTGACCGTCCGCTCGGTTCGTCGCCTGGGTGCACCTCGGGACGCCAACTTCCAGCCGGTGGCCGACATCCGTTGCACGCCCGACTGCATCGGCACCCGCGACGGCGCCAACTCCTTCACGGTCACGCTCGACGGTTCGTTCTCCACCAGCCCCGGCGGCACACCCACCCCGGCGTGGACCTTCGACGACCCGTCCGTCCCGCAACAGACGGGCCTGCGCACCGACCCGATCACCTTCACCTGTACCCGGCTCCTCCCGAACGGGTCGCAGAACCCGCGCTGGAACGCCGGCATCCAGGGCTGCACCTTCAGGGCCAGCCTGACCATCACCGATCCGGCCGGCCGCCAGTCCAGCCGCGACCAGCAGATCGTGGTGCTCAACGCCGTGCCCGTGGTGAGCGTGGCGCCGGCGGGCGTCGACACCTTCCGTTCCGACCCGGTCTGCTTCGACGCCAGCGCCACGCGGGACGCGGACGACCCCACCGGCGCCGGCATCACCTACAGCTGGCAGTTCGACGACCCTGCGCCCGGCGCCACGAACACCGCGAGCGGTGCGGGGGTGCCCGTCGCCGACTGCGCCGCCGCGATCGCCGCGGCCACCCAGGGCGTGGTGAGCCACACGTACTCACAGACCACCGGTTCGACCCCCCGCCAGGCCCGCCTCACCGTCACCGACGCCGACGGCGCGACCCAGACCCTCACCATCCCGGTGAGCGTGGGCAACAAGCCGCCGGTGGCCGTGATCACCTCGTCCACCGGCCAGATCGACGGGGTTCCGTCGGGGCCCATCACCTGGGACGGATCGCAGTCCTTCGACCCCGACGGCAACGTCACGAACACCGGGCCCGCACCCATCACCCGGTACGAGTGGTCGCTCACCAACGCC